>NZ_BAABGR010000016.1:0-630 GCF_039541675.1 Sphingobacterium thermophilum
GAGCACCTGCCTTGCACGCAGGGGGTCAACGGTTCGAATCCGTTATTCTCCACGCTTTCTGCGATATAGCGGAAAAAAGAGTTCTTTGACATATTGGAAGGAAGAAAAAGATAACGATAAGACAACAGCGGATTCTGGATAAAATCCAGGCGAGTTGTTCTCATAGTTAGCAAAAGGGCTATGAGGAGAAGAAAGTAATAAAGGGCACACGGGGGATGCCTAGGCTCTCAGAGGCGAAGAAGGACGTGGTAAGCTGCGATAAGCTGCGGGGATTGGCAAACGCGAATAGATCCGCAGATTTCCGAATGGGGTAACCTAACTACCTGAAGGGTAGTTGTCTAAAAGACGCGAACGCGCTGAACTGAAACATCTAAGTAGGCGTAGGAGGAGAAAACAATAGTGATTTCCCAAGTAGTGGCGAGCGAACGGGAAAGAGCCCAAACCGTTATTGTTACGGCAATAACGGGGTTGTAGGACCTTCACTAAGGATATCGGGATGAACTGGAACCGGATGGGAAGCCGGGCGATACAGGGTGATAGCCCCGTACAGGTAAAGAACGATATTCTGGAGGTATCCTGAGTACCGCGGGACCGGAGTAATCCTGTGGGAATCTGCCAGCACCATCTGGC
>NZ_BAABGR010000017.1:0-861 GCF_039541675.1 Sphingobacterium thermophilum
TTCTTATCCTTTTGTCGTTGTAATATTTAATATATTCTATAATATCCTTAGTTAATTCCAGTATTGACCTATATTTCTTTAAATAAAACAACTCTGATTTTAGTACCCCAAAAAAGTTCTCTATAATAGCATTATCTAGACAGTTTCCCTTTCTGGACATGCTCTGAATAATTTCATTGTCTTTTAATAGATTTTGATATATTTTTAGCCTATATAATGTTCCTTGATCGGAATGTAATATAGTCTTTATATGATCTTTGCCTTCTTTTTTTCTTCTTTTGAGCGCTTTATCTAGCATGTCTTCAACCTGTTTATAGTTAGGAGATGTAGATATATTATAACTTATAATTTCCCCATTAAATAAATCCATAATAGGTGATAAATATAATTTGCTTCCAGCAACTTTAAATTCAGTCACATCGGTAACCCATTTCTCATATGGGTTGTCAGCTTTAAAATTTCTTTGTAGAATATTTGCCGCCGCTATACCTACATCTCCCTTATAAGACTTATATTTCTTAACTCGGATTACACTTTTGAGTTTTAACAATCTCATTATCTTGGCTATTGTCTTATAGTTCACAGCTTTATCTAGCGTATTTCTTAGGGCTAATGTTACACGTCTATAGCCATATCGACCTTTATGCTTTTGATAACATGCTATAACATGCCTCACTAAATCAGCATGCTTATCAATAAAACAGACGCTTTTTGTATGATAATAATAACTACTTCGAGCTAGCTCTGCAATATGCAATAAGTATTCTAGTTTGTGTTTACGCCTCAGCTCAGTAATAATTACTGCTTTTTCTTTTTGGCTTGTTTGCTTTGAGCCAAGGCTTCCAACTTTTTTAGGAAATC
>NZ_BAABGR010000018.1:0-513 GCF_039541675.1 Sphingobacterium thermophilum
TAGACATGCCCCAAAAAGTTAGACACTTATTTGGGGCATTTTTATGAGTAAAAAACAGAAGTATAATTTCAATTTTAAGTTACGTCTAGTAACCACTATTCTACGAGGTAAAGACAGTATTGGAAGCCTTGCAAAGCGAGAAGGATTAAGTAAATCGAATTTACAATTTTGGCTTAGGCTTTACCAAAATTATGGCAAGCAAGGCTTGCAAGGTGTAGCCAAAAAATCATTCACCATAGAAGAAAAAATCACTATAATTCGAGAATATCATCAGACTGGTATATCTTTGATGGACACCTGTGTTAGGTATTGTATCTCTAACCCTTCTGTCTTGGTGCAATGGAACAAGAAGTTTCAGCGTCATGGATACTCTGGTTTACAAGAGACTCGAGGTCGACCCAGGAAAACTAATACAAAGCAGATGACAAAAAAAACTAGCATTCCTGGCCTTAAGCCTTCTATGAGTGAAGTAGAAAAGTTACGAATAGAGAATGAATACTTACGTGCAGAGAA
>NZ_BAABGR010000019.1:0-32703 GCF_039541675.1 Sphingobacterium thermophilum
ATAAGAACTAATTTAAATGGAATGAGCCCGGTAGAATACCGAGCTCATCATATCAAAAATATTGCATAAATTCGTCCAACTTTTTGGGGGCAGTCCATTTGCTCGGGGCTTTTTCTTTTCTAGATGAGCTGACAGGATGTCAAGAATTGATGTTTTAATTAATTCAAATGTAAAAAATTTCTTATTAATACTTAATTAAAAAATTTGGCAAGCTTCTTGTAGTGTAATTAGGAAATTAAAAGAAAGGAGAATGTATGATTAAGAAGCAGAAGGAAAAACAAACAACATTACAAAGAAACCCTTACATGTTTTATGTTACCAATTGGGGATTTGTAGAACCAACCAAACCAGAAACCAAACAAAATCAGAAACGTTAACAGTCGTGTTAACTTTCTGATGAAAGTTAAAAATTGTTGATGTGCTTTTCATAGAAAAAGCATTTTTTGTTTCTAACCATCTCTCTTTTACTCCTTACATCTTAACAAAATTTAACAAAGGTAAATTAAACATTTCGAGGTTTTTATACTCTATTGTTTTAGAAAAGGTTATTAAATATTAAAACAAAGAAAGGAGTAAAAAATGAAAAAAATCTTATCTATAGCCATATTACTTTCAGGCATAGGCTTCGGCGCTTTTGCTCAGGAAAAGGTGAACAAGGAAAAACGTCAGCATAGACCTGTGCGTGAAAAGAAAGAGTGGGTGAAACGTACGCCAGAGGAAATAGCGACCAAGCGCACAGAAATGCTGGATAAAGAACTTAACTTTACCGACCAACAACGTCAGGAGGTCTATAAGTTAAACCTTGAGCGAGCCCAAAAGGCTAAAGCCATACAAGAAAAGCGCAGACAAGAGCATCAGGCGGCGCGCAAGGAGTTTATGGCCCACAGAGAGAAATTTGAGAAAATCTTGACCGAAGAGCAAAAACAGAAATTAAAAAATAAATATTCTAAAGAGTCAGGTGCAAAGTTCAGAAAAGGAAGAGACATGGAGCACCGTCGAATGCGGATAGATTCATTGAAGAAAAAGGAAAATAGTGTAGGATAGGTTTCGTGGGAGTTTAAGGTAGCCGCAAACGTAAGTTTGCGGCTATTTTTATGAAGGGATAGCGAGAATCGTCGAAAGAGAAGTATCTTTGCATCCATGAGTGCATTACCCGTCGTCGTTGTAGGGGCAGGTCCAGCAGGATTGATGGCAGCGTATAAGCTGGCACAATCCGGTGTACAGGTACTTGTGTATGACCATAACAAAGCTCCCGCCAGAAAATTTTTAGTAGCTGGCCACGGCGGCTTTAACCTTACTCATAGCGAGCCTGTAGAAGAGTTTGTACACAAATATACTCATCCTCATATTCAACAAGTTGTTAAAGAGTTTGATAATGTGTCTGTTATTAAGTGGCTGGAGTCCATTGGAATAAAGACTTTTGTGGGTAGTTCGGGTAAGGTGTTTCCCGAAAGAGGGATAAAACCTATTGAGGTACTGAACGCTTGGGTGGAGGCATTGAAAAGGTTGCAGGTCTGCTTCTTTTCGGGATATAAGTTGGTGGACTTTGATGAGGAGTTTGCGTACTTCAGCCGTGGGGATTCCATTGAGAGCGTAAGATACGGCAGGATGATATTGGCAGTAGGGGGAGGATCCTGGTCCAAGACGGGCTCGGATGGACGTTGGACGGAAATCTTAAGCCGTAAAAATGTAAATATCTTGCCGTTTCAGGCTGCCAATTCGGGGTACAACACGAAAAAGGACTTCTCCATCTTAGAAGGACAAATACTCAAAAATGTACAAATACGTTTCGGGGACATAATAAAAAAAGGAGAGGTATTGTTTACACGCTATGGTATTGAGGGAAGTCCGGTATATTATATGAACCGATATACACGAAAAGAAAACTTTCCCCTCACCTTGACTTTAGATTTAAAGCCTTCCCTTACCGTGGAAGATATAGCACATATACTCCGGCATTCCCGCAAGATTTCTGAGACATTGAAAAGTAAACTTAACCTTAAGGGGGCAGTCTTTACATTGCTCAAGCTGCTGGATAAGGAAACGTTTACCACTGCAGACTTATTGGCAAAGAGTATCAAGAATTATCCTATTGAGGTTACAGGTCTGCGTCCTATAGAGGAAGTCATATCTACCTGTGGAGGAGTGGATATGGATGAGGTTCGGCAAGATTTTTCGTTGGTAAAATATCCAAAAGTGCACTGTATAGGTGAGATGCTGGATTGGGATGCCCCTACGGGAGGTTATCTCTTGCAGGCATGCTTCAGTATGGGGCACTTTTGTGCACAACAGATAATTTCACAACAAGATAATGTATCCGTATCATAATAAAATCAAGCAGCGTATCTATAACGGAGAACTGATAAAGTATGAATTTGTGTCTGTCTATAAGCAGATTGCTCCGGCTTTGGTGTTGTATTTCAACACCTATCCTTATGTACGACCTGTACGTCAGCATCGCTTTGAAGAGTACAGAAAGCTGTTTGAGGAGCTGGGACTTAGGGAAGGATAAAATACAGACTTTGCAGTCCGTATTTTATCTATTTACCGAATATGGCGGCTAAGGTATCTAATACTGACCCCTTTTTATCGGCATTATTGTTTTGGTTAAAAAACTCACCGGCCAAATTGGAGAGTGTTCCCTGATTTGTCGGGGAGGATACGCCAAAGCTGTCCATGATATTACTTACCAGAGATCCTAAGATACCACCGCCGGAAGACGACTGTCCTCCTAAGATATTTCCAATAAGGTCACCTACTCCGCCGTTGTTTAATTTCTTCTGCTTGCCGAAGAATCCCATCACAAGAGGGGCGAGTAGAGCTAAGGCACCTTCAATCTTTTCTGTAGACAATCCTGTTCTTGAAGCAAGATTAGTCTTAACCACATCGGTGTTGCTGCCAAAGATGTGCTGCACTATTCTCTTGCCATCCGTACTTACGGTGCTGTCTGTCAGCTTATCCAATTGACTGAAGATACTGCCGTCGTGCTGTTCTAATGCTTTATTTATATTTTCTGCTTTTTCGGAACTTTTCTTTGCATTATAATTGAGTGCTGCAACCATCAGCGGTACGGCCGCGGCAACCAGCCATTTGGTTTTGTCCTCGTCAATATTCAGTGTCTTGGAGATAGCAGAAGTTATGTTTGAACCTATTCCTCCTGTAATTAAATCTGTGATGTTCATGTCGTTTGATTGATAATTTTTTATACATTTAAGCTATAATCTAAATTATGAATACTTTACAATGAAGAAAGTAACATTGGTCTCTTTTGTGCTGATTACAACCTTGTTTTTTTCAGCTTGTAGAAATATTTCGTCAAAAGCGGATAGAGCAGAGGACAGCAGGGTAGTCCGCTTGGATGAGGAGTTGGCTCGTAGGATTATAGCGTTGCCCACACATTGTTTGGAAGTGGAATATCCGAATAAGTTGGGGCAGGTGTTGGGATCTGAAGAAGATTTGAAGTCGCCGAAGGCTTTACGTCCTATATTCTACGGATGTTTTGACTGGCATTCTTCTGTTCATGGCTACTGGTCTATTGTGGAGCTACTGCGTCAATACCCTTCGTTGGATAAGGCAGGTATAGTGCGGGACTTGCTGAACAGACATATTACCCCGGAGAATGTGGCGGTGGAAATGGCCTTTTTTAACGATAAGAATAATACCAGCTTCGAACGTACTTACGGATGGGCTTGGCTGTTTAAGTTGCAGGAAAGCCTTACCCTATGGCAGGATCCAGATGCGCAGCGATGGAAAGCAGCCTTGCAGCCCCTCGCCGATTTATTGGTGGAACGTTATAAAGAATATCTTCCTAAGTTGGTATATCCAATACGTGCGGGGCAGCATGACAACAGTGCTTTCGGACTCTCCTTGTCGTTGGATTATGCTAGGACCGTAGGGGATAAGTCCTTTGAGGCTGCTATCGTAGAGCATGGACAGCGACTGTTTGCAAAAGATGAGCATTGTGATCTGGCGTACGAGCCAAGTGGCTATGACTTCCTGTCACCATGTCTGGAAGAGGCTTATCTGATGTCCAAGATATTGACCAAAGCAGATTTTAGAGAGTGGCTGCTACAGTTTATGCCACAGCTTTTCGACGACAAGTTTATCCTTGAGCCTGCGGTGGTGAAAGACCGTACGGACGGCAAGCTCGTACATCTTGACGGCCTCAACTATAGCAGGGCCGCCTGTCTGTATGGGGTTAGTGCCAAACTTCCCGAACTGAAACATTTGAAGAGCATAGCTGATCACCATATAGCATTTGCCTTACCCAACCTTTCTACCCAAGATGATTATATGGGGTCACATTGGCTTGGAACCTTTGCTCTATATGCGTTATCGCATGTACATTAAAAGAACTAAAGGGCAACATAGGTTGCCCTTTTGATTATGAAACTGGTGAACGTTGAATATGAGAGCAAGTTATTGACGAAGAGGGATTAGGGAGTTGTCCTGCAACTTTACAGGAACAGATTTTATGTGTGTGAAACCGTCTTGTTTTTCAATAATCCTTGACATGTCTATCCCTTTTCGTGAAAGAGCAGAGATAATAGCGGTGCGGAACGTAGCTCTGGAAGAGCCCCATGCATTGCTGTCTACCGTCTCATTGTTGAGACGTATAAGCTCTTCGGTAGTGTACTGGCTGAATTTTTCCACTAAATGCTGGAAAAGTTTGCTGTTGTTTGACATACAATTTAGATTTTACGTTAAACCATAAATTGTATTCAGAAAACTTAGGGATAAATAAAGCGTGGAAACGTTTATTTTGGTCCTGATACCCGTATTATTTTACCACCGTGGTGACTACACTCGGTTGGTATTGCTTACGCAATTCTGAATACTCTACAAATATAGTAGATTATTTTGAAATGTCAATGTCTTTAATTTTATTTTGTCATTTTCTCCTGCCAAAATGTCCTAAAAAATCTTTTGGAACGTAGCTTGATAACTCATGCTCGTAATAAAAACGCTAAATATATGAGCACAGAGAAAGGTACTATCTCCATAAACACGGAAAACATATTTCCGGTCATCAAGAAATTCCTATATTCAGATACAGAAATCTTTTTACGTGAGTTGGTTTCCAACGCTGTTGATGCTTCCCAAAAGATAAAACGTCTTGCAGCCTTAGGACAGTTCAATGGTGAGCTGGGCGACTTGGTTGTGGATGTCAAGTTTGACAAGGACGCCAAGACCATTACGATTTCCGACAATGGTATTGGTATGACGGCCGAGGAAATCAAAAAATATATCAACCAAATAGCGTTTTCCGGAGCCACAGAGTTCATGGAGAAATTCAAGGAAGCCAAAGATGCCAATGAAATTATTGGTCGTTTCGGCTTGGGCTTCTATTCGGCTTTTATGGTGGCCGATAAGGTAGAAATAGAATCCTTGTCTTATCAAGAAGGAGCCGAGCCTGCACATTGGGTATGTGATGGCAGCACTTCTTATGAAATCTCCAAAGGATCGCGTACCAGTCGCGGTACAGATGTTATCTTGCATATCAACGAGGAGTCGGAAGAGTTTCTTGATAAATTCAGATTGCAGGAAATTTTAGACAAATATGCCAAATTCCTTCCTGTAAAGATTCGCTTCGGCACCAAATCCACAACCGAGAAGGATGGTGAAGACGAAAACGGTAAACCTAAATATAAAACTGTAGAGGTTGATAATATTATCAACAACACCAATCCGGCGTGGACCAAAGCTCCGGCAGACCTTAAAGATGAGGATTACCTGTCTTTCTATAGGGAGCTTTATCCATATTCCACAGAAGAGCCTTTGTTTTGGATTCATCTTAATGTAGACTATCCGTTTAACCTGACAGGTATTCTTTATTTTCCTAAGCTTAAAAATGAATTTGAAGTTCAACGCAATAAAATTAAGTTGTACTCCCGTCAGGTATTTATCACCGATGAGGTAAAGGATATTGTGCCAGAATATCTGATGTTGCTGCATGGGGTTATCGACTCACCAGATATTCCTCTTAACGTGTCGCGTTCATTCCTGCAGGCCGACAGCAATGTGAAGAAAATAAGTAATTATATCACTAAGAAGGTAGCGGATAAGCTGCAGGAAATCTTTAAGACGGACCGCAAAGGTTTTGAAGAGAAATGGAATGATATAGGCCTCTTTATTAAATATGGCATGCTGACAGAAGAGAAGTTTGCCGAGAAAGCCAACGACTTCTGTTTGTTGAAAAATATAGCCAACGAAAACTATACGATCAAAGAATACTATGAGAAGGTAAAAGATATCCAAGCTGATAAAGATGGCAACATCGTTTATCTATACACATCTGATGCCAATCAGCAAGATAGCTTCATCGCTAATGCGAAGGCCAAAGGTTACGATGTCTTAGTATTGGATGGTCCTATAGATTCGCATTTTGCCTCTTATCTGGAGCAAAAAGGAGGAGAGAAGGTACAGCTGAAACGTGTAGATGCCGATGTTATCGATAAACTAATACAAAAAGAAGAAAAAATAGAGCTAAAGCTGTCTGAGGAAGAAAGTAAGAAGGTAACCGAAATCTTCAATAAGGCTATCAGTCGTAAAGATATGGAAGTCCATGTGGAAGCCATGTCGGAAGAGGAGCTTCCGGTATCGGTAACAATAGACGAATTTATGCGTCGTATGAAAGATATGGCCAAGACCGGTAAAGGTATGGGCTTCTATGATTCGCTGCCGGATCATTATAAGGTGAGTGTAAATGGCAATCACCCGCTGGTAAAACGTATCATCGAAAGTTCAGAAGAAGATGCCGAAAAGCTAGCGAAACAAGCCTTCGATTTAGCCTTACTGTCACGTGGACTGTTGACAGGATCAGATCTTACGACTTTTGTAAAACGTAGTGTAGAATTGATCTAAAAATTCGTTAAGAATAAATCCTAAATCCCCATTATGTTATAGTATAATGGGGATTTTTGTTTTAAAATCTTTGTAAAGCGCATTTTTACGTGATTACTTCGCTAGGTAGCATAATAAAATTTTGTTTTAGAAATTGTCGATTCATCCATCACTTTATCCTCTCTACATAGGTTCCACAGCTATAAGAGCTTTTTTTAATCAAAAGACAAATCCCGAAGGATCTGCCTCGATATAGAAGGGTAGATAGAACTAGGCTTTGTGGATATATTCATAATATTCCTCTCGAAGGTCTTCGATTTTTTCTTTCAACTCTTTCGATAACCGTTTCGGTAAGGAATGCAACTTTTTCAGTTGGATGGAAAGGACTATAGCCGAAATTCCTGCCACGACAAAAGAAAATGCGAGAAGCATGGCCAGAGAAATTCCTGTTGCCAAAGGATTGAGGATAACCAAAATAGAAAGGACAATCCCCATAATAGATAATACTCCAAGATGCCACCATTGTTTCAAGCCATAACTTTTAAGGTCGAAAGAGAAACCCAGCCCCTGAATGGAGCGGACCAAAATAGCTGTACCCAGCACAAGTGGCAACAGTGTGGCGCTTAGGGCAGGATACGCCACTAATATGAGACCTATCAACACACTGAAGAGCCCTCCGGTAAGGTACCATCCCCATTCCTCCAAATAACGGCGGTTTTGGAGGGAAAAGAAAATTTCCAAAATTCCTGAAAATAAAAAAGATAGGCTAAAAAGCATGACCAAAGTAAGATATGTCGCCAGCGGAAGACTAAAAAGATATAACCCGAAAACGACAAACACGAGGCCGATAATACCGGGGATGTACCAATGTTTAATGCTCTGGCAGATGGTCTTTAAAAAAGTCCTCATAAAATAGATATATATCGATGGTTTGGTTTTGTAAAAATAGATACATCTCCTACCATTAATAATAATCTCAATCACAAATTTTATTGATTTTTTCTACTATTAACCGGAAAAGGAGATAAATAGATGATGAATTACTTCACAGCAACGAGAGGCTTTTTGTTCTATTCAGAAAGGTGTATTTTGGCAAACAAATTTATCCATTCCGATTAACTTATAATAAAGTAGGTGCTCTGACAAGGCTAAAGGAGAGATTAAATTATTATAATATTACTGATTTCAAGTCGGTAAAAGATATTCTTAATTTCAAAAAATCTTATAACAGGTTAAGAAATGAAATAATTGCTGCACACCAAGATATAATTGAATCTGAAAAGAAAGCTCTAAGTGAGGATGTGCCTAAGTTAGAACTAGAATTAGAGGAGATGAAATCCCTAACAAGTAAAAGATTCATGTAAAATAATGTTGTTGATTTTCATTTAATTAGTGTTTAGAGGGTAAAAAATATTTGTGTGATATGATGCATAATACTATCTTTGCATCAGAAAACACGGTAGGTATAGCTCAGTTGGTTAGAGCACTAGATTGTGGTTCTAGGGGTCGTCGGTTCGAGCCCGACTACTTACCCAGAAAAAAAGCGAAACAATATGTTTCGCTTTTTTTATAGTCCTAAGCTTTTGGCTTCATTCCAATAGACATCCATCTCTTCAAGATTCATATCTTTCAGATCTTTCTGCATTTGTTGAGCTCTTTTTTCCAAGTGACTGAATCTGCGGATAAATTTTTTATTGGTCTTTTCGAGAGCATTTTCCGGATTTATGCCGATATGTCTTGCGTAGTTGGTTAAGGCGAAAAGCAGGTCCCCAAACTCTTCTTCTGCCTTTTCTATGTCTATTTCGGCTTTATGATGGATGTTGTACGCTTCTTTGAATTCTTTTAACTCTTCTTCCACCTTTTTCCATACTTCGGTCTTATCATCCCAGTCGAATCCTACACCTCGTACTTTATCTTGTATTCGGTAAGCTTTGACTAAGGCAGGAAGACTTTTAGGAACACCGGATAGTACAGACTTATTGCCCTCTTGGAGTTTTATCTGTTCCCAATTAGCTTTGACATCTTCGTCATCTTTGACTTGCTTGCTACCATAGATATGGGGATGGCGGGAGATAAGTTTGTCGCACACGGCATTGAGCACATCCGTAATGTCGAAGGCTTGCTGCTCCTCCGCTATTTTGGCATAGAAGACCAGATGCATGATCAGGTCTCCAAGCTCTTTTTTGATTTCGTCCATATCCTTGTCAAGGATGGCGTCGGCCAGTTCGTACATCTCTTCTATGGTCAGATGTCGCAGTGATTCCATGGTTTGTTTTCTGTCCCAAGGACATTCCAGACGAAGGGTGTTCATCACCTCCAACAGCCGTTGAAAAGCTAAGGTAGGCGTGGGTTGATATGCAGGAGCTTGATGTGCCATGATGTATGATTTTAAAAGGCAAATTTAAGGATAATATACAGTTCTTGTAAACAGATTACCTCATTTACTTGTTATAGCTATAAAATAGAAGAACTATGGAAACAAAATACGATTATCTGTCGGTCACTGCCGCCTTGGAAGAATTGAAAGAAAAAGGGTACGAGAAGGATTACAATATAGATTTTGACGAACTTTTCTACAATGCTGATGATTATATTATAGATTATTTGTTTAGATACGAAGGACAAACGAATCCCAGCGATGAGTCTACTGTGTATGGATTGCGTAATCAGCGTACCGGAGAAAAAGGAGTCTTTGTGGTGGGAGATTTATCCCTGATCGAAGGCAAGAAACGGGAAATTATCATTAATCTAGAAATTAGATCGAAGTCTTCTTCTTAGCGTTTTGGCGGGAGATGTAGTGTCTACAATTAAGTTAAGTTGCCTTGTCATTAATATAAACTCTATTCATATCTTGGTCTATAGTTTCTGCGAAGAAGAAAGTTATCCGGATGATTCATCATAATATTTTGGGATGTTTTATTTGTCTGAATAATTCTGTTTATTTGAAATCAATAAGACTAAGGCATGGTAGAGAATTTTGATACAGAATATATATATGCAATTTTAACCTCTATAGCCTGCGGGGCCATAGTAGGTGTAGAACGTGAATATAAAAATAAGTCTGCAGGTTTTCGTACGGTAATATTGATCACGTTGGGAGCGACGTTGTTTACGTTGGCTTCCAAAATGGGTAAGATTTCGGACGATCGTATTGCAGCGAATATCGTGACGGGAATAGGTTTTCTAGGAGCAGGAGTAATCTATCAAGGCAAATTTTCGATCCAAGGTCTTACCACTGCCGCCGTAATCTGGACCATGGCAGCAATAGGTATGTGGGTAGGCTTTGGGCAGTACCTTGGTGGCATCCTTCTTTCCTGTGGCATGGTGGTCATCCTTTCCTTATTCCAAAAGTTGGAAACCTATCTTGCTACACTTTATTTTTCGCGAACCTTGTACATTACGTTTAAAGACAATTCCGTAGAACATTTAAGAACTTTCGAACAGTTTTTAGAAACACACGAGGTAGAGCACGTAAGGAAAGGTATTGCCAAAGACGACAATAAGCTTTTAGTGGTCTTTGAAGTGTCTGGGAAAAGAAAGAAGCTGAGAGTGCTCAACGAATCTATTCTTCAACTGGAATATGTATATTCCTTTAGGAATATATAAAAAACATTGAGCCGTAAGTTAAAATCTTACGGCTCTATATTTTTTATTACCAGAATGCTAAATATAAGGCCGCGGTCAATCCAATAATCAATAAGGATAATATCAAAAATGTAGGAGACATTCGGAACATTTTGACGTCTATTTCTAGGCCTTTCGGTATAATACCTTTCTTGTTTTCATAGAGACTGATTATTATCATCCCTATCACACATAGTAAGAATACAATGGACATGCGGTCCATAAATGGAATTTCGTAAACTCCTTGCGCATTAGGTACGGCAAAATTTATTGTGGAAAGGAATTCCAGGTCCATCAGCTGTCCCGAGAATTTGAGAATCACCGAGAAGACAAAGCCGCCAATGGTAGCGAAGAGTGCTGCATTGGAGGTGGTCTTTTTCCAGAAAAATCCTAGCAGGAACATAGCAAAGATGCCGGGAGACACAAAACCTGTGTACTCTTGAATGTATTGGAATCCTTGTTTGCCTTCTCCCATTAGTGCATCACCCACTATTAAGGCTAGCAATGTTCCTAAGAGCAGGGATACCACCACAGAGATTTTGCCTATGCTTACCAGCTTGCTTTCCGTAGCTTCTTTGTTTATAGCCTTTTTGTAGATGTCCAAAGTGAAGATGGTAGCTATGCTGTTGGCTTTACCGGCTAAGGAAGCTACTATTGCTGCTGTCAATGCAGCGAAGGAAAGCCCCTTAAGTCCGGAAGGAAGAAGGGTGAGTAGGGCAGGATAAGCCTTGTTAGGATCCTGCACCCCACTGTTGGTCAATAGCAGGTCCGGCGATATGGCGTCAATATTGTTCTTTATGATATAGTACACCGCAATACCAGGAATTACCACAATCACAGGCATCAACATCTTGAGGAAAGCAGCGAACAAAATACCGTTGCGTGCAGTAGGCAATGACGCTCCCAAGGCTCGCTGAGTGATGTATTGATTACATCCCCAATAGCTGAGGTTGGCTATCCACAGGCCTCCTAGTAGCACACTTAATCCCGGCAAGTCCATATAATTTTCATTGTCCGGCGTGAAGATCATATCGAAATGTTCGGAAGCGCCCTTACGCAGGTTAGTAAGCCCGGTGAAAAATCCCTGTCCGTCGGAGATGATGTCTAATGCGATGTAGGTAGCGACAAGACCACCTAGTACTAATACAAGCACTTGTATTACGTCGGTGTATCCTATGACTTTCATTCCTCCCAAGGTGATAAAGATGGCAAATAAGGAAAGTAAAATGATACAAGTGCCTATATCAATTCCTGAAATGCCGCTGATAGCCACTGCCCCTAAGTAGAGGATGGACATGAGGTTTACTACAATATACAGCATAAGCCAAAATATAGCCATGATCATAGCTACGGTGCCGTTGTAGCGCTCATGCAAAAATTGCGGCATCGTAAAAATCTTGTTCTTCAGATAAACAGGCATGAAGAATATGGCTACTACGATAAGCGTCACGGCAGCCATCCATTCATAGGCCGCTATGGCAAGTCCCATCTTGAATCCTGAGCCACTCATGCCGATAAACTGCTCGGCAGAAATGTTGGAGGCAATCAAAGAAGCACCGATAGCCCACCAGGTCAAAGAACCTTCGGCAAGGAAATAGTCTTTAGAATCCTGTACGGCAGATTTCTTTCGGTAATAAATATAAAGACCATATCCTGCCACGATGATAAAGTAGATGATAAAAACAATGTAGTCTTGGAGTTTCATAGCTTATAATTGGTTATAATGATTAGGTTGTAAAATCTTTCACAATATGAGTCCCTTCGGATATAGCTACCGAAATGGGGGTCAGCTCAAGGTTAAATTTTTTGAAATAATCGTCTTTCAGCTGTTCGAACACTTCATGACTTTTATCTTTTTTGACGATATTTATAGTACAGCCTCCGAAGCCGCCACCCATCATACGGGCGCCTAATACCGCCGGTATGCGGCTAACTTCGGCCACCAGATAATCCAGTTCCTCACAGCTCACTTCGTATTCTTTACTTAATGCCCAATGCGTTTGATATAGCAGTTCGCCAAGAGATGGAAGGTTGTTGTGCTGTAACGCTTCGACAGCCGCAAATAGACGTTGGTTTTCCTGTATGACAAATTTTGCCTTTTGGTAGGCTTCCGGATCTACATGCTTTACAAGTTCGTCCAATTGCGCCAAGGAAATGTCACGAAGGGAATGTACTTCTTCATACTTTTCCTTTACTAATGCTACAGCTCTTTCGCAAGATTCCCTTCTTTTGTTGTAGGCCGATGATGCCAAAGAATGCTTTACATTGGTGTTAAGAAGGAGAATTTCATAGTCTGACAGGTCCGCTCCTACATATTCGAAAGAAAGGTCTCTACAGTCGAGACGGATAAAGCTGTTTTCTTTTCCGAAGACGGAAGCAAATTGATCCATGATACCACAACGAACGCCTACAGCCTCATGCTCTGTCCTTTGTCCTATTCTGGCAATATCGATCTGTGTCAATGCAAGTTCAAAAAGCGTACTTAAGGCAAAAGTAGTGGCACAGGTAAGTGCCGCCGAAGAGGATAGACCGGCGCCTAGAGGTAGGTCTCCTGCTACTGCCAGATTGAATCCTCCTAAGGATTCTCTTTCCTTAACGATGCGTGTAGCCCCCAAAATATATTTGGTCCACAAGTTATCCCCAAAGGTCAGCAAATCCACTGTGGTGCTGTAGTGCTCATCATAGTCTAAAGCGTGCAGGTGTATCTGATTGTCTTTCCTTTTTGAAATAGCAATATAAACGCCTTTGTCTATGGCTGCAGGCATGACAAAACCTTCGTTGTAGTCGGTGTGTTCACCGATAAGGTTTATCCTGCCAGGTGATTTTATGATAAGATGCGGTGTCTCTTGAAAGGTAGATGTAAAAGTATGCTGTAATTCAATCGCTAAGCTCATATTACTTATTTTTATAATGGACAGTCGGTTGATTTTTAATAATGTTGGCAGCAGCTTCAGGTGTGATATCACGTTGAGGCGATGCTAGCATTTCATAGCCTACCATAAATTTCTTTACCGTCGCCGAACGCAACAATGGAGGGTAAAAGTGCATATGCCAATGCCAGTGCGGTTGCTCTCCGCTATTTACTGGCGCCTGATGCATGCCTGCAGAATACGGGAAAGAAGTCTGGAAAATATTGTCATATCGAATGGTCAGCTCCCGCAGGGTTGCTGCTAGGCTTAGCTTTTCATTTTCTGTAAACTGGCCTATATGCTGACGATGTTTTTTGCTGACAATCATAGTTTCGTAGGGCCATGTTGCCCAGAAGGGAACCAAAGCCACGAAATGATTGTTGTCAATAATGATACGCTGGTCTAGCTTTCGTTCTATATCCACATAAGCTTCCAGGAGGGAAACGCCATGTGTATCGAAATATTCTTTTTGTCTATACGATTCAATGAGAATTTCGTTGGGTAGAGAACTTTGCGACCATATCTGTCCATGGGGATGCGGGTTACTGCATCCCATGATCTCGCCCTTATTTTCAAAAATCTGGATATATTTAATCCAATCTTTTTGGGAAAGCTCGTTGAATTCCTTTTGCCAGAGGTTTACCACCTTCACTATATCTTCAACTTCCATTTCGGGAAGCGTAAGATCATGACGAGGAGAGAAGGTAATGACTTTACATATCCCTCTTTCTGTTGTGGCCTGTAAAAGGTTGGCATGGTTATATTGTTCAACAGGTGTGTTTTCTAGGATGGCCGAAAAATCGTTGACAAAGACATAGGTGTCTTTGTAGTCCGGATTTATGGTTCCGTCAGCTCTAGCATTGGAGGGGCAGAGGTAGCATTTCGGATCGTATTGCGGTCTATCGGTTGAAGGAAGCTGTTCCACCTTTCCTTGCCACGGTCTTTTGCTGCGATGCGGTGATACCAAGACTTTTTCGCCTGTCAGTAAATTTATGCGATGATGCGGTTGGTCAAGATCTATCATGTTTGTTGTCAGACACTAAAATATAATTGGTTATGTTATTCTTTCTTTTCTGGCTTAAATATATGTAGGCTAAAATAAAGTAATTTGTCAAATAAATAAAGATTTTATTTCGATTTAGTTAAAGTTAGTGCAAGAAAAATGAAAAAATAAAAAGGCATGAGAATTTCTCATGCCTTTTTATTTAGGAGCAACTACACTTTCTTATTGTGCGCGAACACAGCGAATATTAAGTCTATGATCCTGTGCTAAATCACTTTTAACAACTTGTGCAAAGTTTTTATCTGATAGAAGACTTATATCTAATAAGTTTATACCTAAAAGTCGACTTAAATTCACTCCTACTAAAACGACTGAAGTATAATCATATTGGAATGATGAAGGATTATTACCTGATTTTGTTGAAGTCCAATAAAAGCCTCCTCCGTCAACCACATCGGCTACTTTTATTCCCAATATATTAATACCTACACCGTAAGCAGGACGTCTTTTAACTTCATTATTTTTATTTTTATAACCAATTCCTCCGAAAGACAACTTATCACTAGTACTAAAGCTAAAACCATTGATATAAGGTATTTTGTAAGCGTTAGGTTGATTTGGATTGCTTGCGTTATACTGAAGATTAAACTCAAGATATTTATATGCACCAATCTCAAGAAATCCATTAGTCCAATCTACATCATTACGCTCTAAAGCATTAAGTATTCCTGAATTACTTGATTGGCCTGCAGATATTGGATTTTGACTAATTAATGTTTGATATTCTGAGGCAGTTGGCATTCTCCAAACTCCGGCTGGATAAACTAAACTACAAGGGTCTCCTTGATTTGGAGTACCGTCAGGTGTTAGTGCTCTCCACTTCCACAAGTCATTTGGATCCGTTAGAACTTTGTTCACTTTTGAATATTCATCTCTATAGAATGGGCTTACTCTAAAGCGGTATGGTGCGGTAGGGTTTGAAGCATCGTACCAAAGATTGGATCTTGCCCAAACTGTAGAAGAGTTGCCCACACGTAGGCCAGACTCTACTAGAGTAGCAGTAATTGTATATTTTCTTCCACGAGTGGAGGAAATATCGCCATTTGTACCTTTTAAAGACTTATGTTTTAAGTTAACTTCTGAATTTTCAAATTCACGGATGCTATTGTCATGCATACGGAGCTTTAATGGTGAAAACTTCACAACCAATTCGTTTTCTCCTACCGCTGCATCGCTAGCACTGAAGAAAGTAACTTTCTTTTTATCAACTTCAGATCCTGTGATTTTGGAACCTTTTAATTTTACAATTACAGGAGTACCTGTATAATTTCCTGTCAAGACATTAAAATCTGACTTAGTGAACAAATTTCCATACGATTTGCTTGACAAAGTTACTTCCGTTCCCTCTAACAATTCACCAAACATACCACGAACGTCAATATTTACTTCATATTGCGTAGTATATCGTTTAAAAGTAATTGGCAATGAGTTTTGACCTACTTTCAATGTGATAGTGTCCGAACTGTACAAGAAGTCTTTATTTTCGAGGGCGTCTTTAGAGATGATATTGTCTCCAGTAATATTTGGAACAGTAGTTTCATTGGTCGAGAAAGCCACCCATCTATATCGGATTCCTGAATTTAACTTAAGGCCTTCTTTATTTACTGCTGAAAGTTCTTTGTTCTCTACTAAAGTATTGTTGTCATCTCTAAAGATAAGTAATCTGTATTTGACGTTGTTGCCTAAAGTAGATTTAGCAGCTATATTTTTGATGTTGATAGAGGAAGAATTAAGGTTAGTTGCTTCTGCTAATGGTAATGATTCTTCAAAATTTGTGATAGCATCAAAACCATTGTAATATTCGATGTCAAAAGCCTTTTCTGCTTTTGAAGAAGCTTGTTTAGTCAGATCCCCAGCTGAAACGTATTCCTCAATTCCGTTAACAGAAACTATCAGATTATAATTTCCGTCAATGGCGATTGACTCTTCCTTTTCTTTTGTACAAGAAACACTTGCCCCTACAAGTAATGATGCTAGTGCAAAAAGTTTTAATGATCTTTGGTTAAAATATGCCGATTTTAGTTTCATAATTCTTTAATGTTTTTTAATAAGTTAGGACTACAGATCTCCAAATCCATCAATGTTTGAGTTAGAATCTTCAATGAAGTCTTCTACTACGGGATTGTATGTGTCGTCATCCACAATTGCAGACGCTGCGGCAATACAACTCTCCATAACAAGATGTTCTAGCGTCACTTTCGGCTTTTCATATTGTTTGTTCATAGGTTTTGTTTTAAATTTTTTAATTTAAAATTAGGGTAAAACGAATTATTAATTAGTGATAAAGCAAATCTATATATTACAAAACGATAAATCAAATGTTGAAATTTATGTGATTGTTGGTTTGTTTTCTGTTTGTGCGGGTGATTTGTGTTTGCCTATTTGTTGTGTGTAATTAACTAAAATTTTAGTTATTATTTTATAGCGAGGGATAATGGTTTTTTATTAGGAAGGTTTGGTAGTTTTATGATAATTGTTAGTTTTAGGTTTTTTTGTAGAGTTTGGATTGTTGTTTTTGTTATTATTTGATTTTCAGGTGTTTATTTTAAATAAGTGTTTTTTATCGAATTATGCGATTTTTTTTGTGTAAAACGATTTTATTTTTAGTTTAATAATTATTTTCTTTCAAGGTTTTGAATCGTTGGTTGTTATGATTGCATACTATTTACAAGCATAAACCTACTTTTCTTCGTTGATATTAAACTATTTGAAAAATACTCAATTCGTTTTCGTTTGTCAATAAATTTTCAATATATACCATCGCATTGCAAGGTTGGCGGAATGAAGCCAATACCAAGCGTTCAATCTACAATAATCGATGATTTTTTATAACCGTTCAATACCTATTTGTAGGTAATTTGTAGGTCTCGATATCAAAAGTTTGAATTGCAAAACCATGATTGGATAATGATTTCAAATTTCTCTTTGAATACACGAAAAGTACTGTAAAGTTTTTAGTAAATCCAAGCGATGTTTAAGAGTATAACTTTGTAATGAATTCTAAAAATTTATTTGCTATGAGAAAAAAATATATAGAATTAAAAAGCCCTTAAGTGTAATACATCTCCTTTAGTGAAGTCGTTGTCTTATAGTAATTTAAAAAAATCTAGGATTTTCCGGAATAAACTTTGAGGAAGCTCAATATATATTCCGTCTTCTCTTTGTTGAAGTCTGTAAGTACGGATATAGTTGTTTTGTCCTTCAGCTCCCTTTCCATTTATGAGATTGAAGCGGTGCCTGTGGTAAGGGCATATGATTTCACCTTTTTCGCACCAGCCGTAGGCTAAGTTGGCACCGGCATGGGTACATCTAGTGGCTGTGGCATACCAGTGTCCCTGATGGTGAATAAGACAGAATTTCGTACCGCTAAGCTTAAGAAGCTGAATTTCTTTTTCAGAGGAAAATGTCTGTTCGGGAATCCTGAGCCATTTCATACCTAAATATAAGCATTATAGGCGGATAGCTTTTAAATTTAAATTGTGATTTTTTTAGATATTTTACGGTTTCCCGTTTTTTTAAAATTTTTCAATAAAATAAGTTTGTTAGAGAAAAGAGTTCAAACCTGATAATCGCCTTGGATATCCATAAAGGCAGCTATCTATGAGAAGGACCATTCACAAATTCATCTATTTTTTGCTGTAGCGTTTATATATTTCTGTGAATTAAGTGTTTAACTATGTAACTATTGATTGAAAGTATAATGTTATTATTTATTTCACTAAATCATAATGCGGAGTTCGATGAAGGTAAAGTCTTCGTAAAACTCAAGCTCATGGATATCGAAGAGCAGGATATCAACGAGGATGAGCTGCAAGGTATTATAAGGACAGCAAAACAGATAAAAGAGATGTTCCGATAGGAAAATAGGAAAGAAAATTACTAAGCTATAAGATAACTTTCACGGACGGAAGTGTCATAAGTTTTGAGATATATAGTTCATTCGTCATAAGGTTTAGGTCAATTGTAGTTGATGCAGTTGGTATAGAGTCCGATGATTCATTGGACTCTTTTTTCTTTTTTAGGCATATGGTATGAAATGCCCCAAGAGAGGCTCATTAGATCCGGATATCCGGGGATAAAAGATACAGCGAGGTTTATGGATTCTGAAAGACGGAGTCTATATTCCAACTCACCTCCATACCAAAGAAACATATATTGCCATTTATCTTCCTGCTTTCCTTTGAAGCGATATCGGTCCACATAAGCATCTAGGGAGTGCCAATTTTTTCTGTAAACCAGGGTAGGGTCTATTCCTCCATATAAGCTCCCTTTGCGGTGTCCATAGATTTTTGCCCGCAAGCCTATATGAGAGAATCCGGCAAATTGTTCGGCACAGTCCGCATAAAGCGCTTGAACGGCTTTCAAGGAAAGTGCATCTTTAATGATAAATTTTTCATAGCCGAGAGCTGCACCGTAGTTGATCACACCATAGGCGTTTTTATCCAACTTGTTGGGCATGAGATGCGCATTGTCTCTTTCGCCGTGCGGATGTATACTCAAACCGAAATATTTGAAACTCAGATTGTCCTGTGTGTGTATGGCTTCAGAAAAGAAGATAAGGAAGAAAAGGCTAATAAGAAATCTGTCAGACACTTTATTGTTTTTCAATATGTTTGTCCGGCGAAAATAAAAAATGAAATATCTACTTCCAAGAAATAGGAGACGGGTATCTACTGTAATAAATAGATGTTCATCTTCAAACATCAAAAACGAAAAAGTTCTTTTAGACTTTAAATCACAGATCGTTCATATATACCTTATTCAGCCAGAGGAAAAGAGGGATATTAATTAAATTGAATGTAAGCTGTTGGTGTTTCATGAGCTTGTCGTATACTTCTGCTATCTTCATATCGTCACGGTTAGAAAACAACGCGAGTACGTTATTGTCTGTCATATTCCAGACGACAATGTTGTGAAATCCTGTGCTTTCACCCGAATGGAAAAGAAAGAGGTCTCTGCCTTTACGTGTGAAAAACCAGCCTAGGCTATAGTATACGTCATCTTTGACATATACAGCATACTTTTCGAGGTCGGCTTTGTAGCTTTCATCCCAAAGTGGGTTTTGGTTATTAACCCATTTAAGATATTCTTCCATGGAGATATATACGCCGCCGTCCCCTTTGGTAGCGGAAGTAATACTTTGGTCCGCCAATCTAAATCCTACGGATGTCGGGTGGTAACCGTAAGCTCTTTCTTTGTCGTGAGGAGTAGGGTATACGGTAGCACGTTTAATGTCTGAAGGTTTGAATATCAGCTCTTTCACCGCATCGGGATAGGATAGCCCGGCGACTTTTTCAACAATCAATGCCAAAAGGCAGTAACCCGTATTGCTATACTGAAACCTCGTTCCGGCAGGGAAGTATACAGAATCTATGTCAGCAATAATGTGCAGAACATCGCGGTCGGTGAGCTGTGCAGTCTGATGCGTAGGGATGTGGGACTCATAGTCCACAAGTCCCGAGGTGTGGTTCAACAAGTGACTTATGGTTATAGCTTGCGTACGCGGCGGTAAACCCTCCAGATATTTGGATATGGGATTTTCGAGGTTTAACTTACCTTGCCGGTGCAGGAGGTATATCGCCATCGCTGTAAATTGTTTGCTGACAGAGGCCATCCTGAAATGAGTAGTCATTGTGATAGGATAAGCCTTTTCGAGATTTGCAAGGCCACGCTGATGGTATGTTGTCTTGCCTTCTGTACGTATGGCAAGGGAGGTGCCGGGAGCTTTGTCGTTGTAAGCCTGACGAAGAATATTGTAAGGTTCCTGCGCGTAAACTATATGCATGGATATAAGGAGTATAGACAATAAGATTTTCTTCATAATGTAATTAAAACTCACTTGTTGATGGCGTTTAGGTGATAATTGAAAGAAACCGATTTTAAAGCTTCCGTTTAAAGATACTAAATCTTTTTGTGGCTATGTATGATTTAGCTACAAAAAAATAGTTTTTATCGTTGAAGGCGCGTGTGCTTAAGTTTCGGTTTATAGCTTTGCTTTGGTGTTTCAATTTGTAACTTTATGAGAATCAAAATATCCATTATTCATATTCTTGCTATTATTACCATTCTTCTTTCCCTGTCAGCTCTGGTTTTATTCTATCTGTATATGTCCGTTGCTAGGCCCGACGTATTGGGATTCTAAAAATTTTTTTAGGAAAAGGGTTTGTTTGGTGCGCTTAGGCTTTACAAGAGCTGATGCTGTTATACATGTTTCTATGATGATATTTCTCATTTATAGTCTTTAGGTACTAAAACTAAAGACTATTTTTTTTTATCGGATTCATTTCCTTTATTGAAAAACATAAGATATTTTAGTAATTAGAATTTAAGAAGTAATGCAGGCTGGATGGTACTGGATTTAGCGCTTACCAAAAATTCTTTTCTCACTGAAACACTAGCGAACGCTATATGACATCATTGGAAGAAATACCCCATCTTCTTGGATGACTCTTTATTCTTTTTTGATTATAATCTATTAAGTTAAGGTTTACGGATTACGGTTTCCCGTAAGTCAATTTGGATTTTCTGAGTATATTTAAACACAAAAATTCCTTGTCATAGAAAACAATAATTTTGCTTTAACTCTAAGTATCATAATATCCACAAATGGCAAAAAAACTACAAACCAAAAGTACCGAAGAAATCCTTTGGGACGCAGCAAATAAATTACGTGGTTCCATAGAACCGTCTGAATACAAACACGTTGTTTTAAGTTTAATTTTCTTAAAGTTTGCGAGTGACAAATTCATCAAACGACGCGAACAGTTAATAGCCGAGGGCAAAGAAGCTTTTTTGGAAATACCGGAATTTTACCAAGCCGAAAATGTCTTCTATTTACCGGAAGAATCACGTTGGGATTACATCATCGAAAACGCCAAACAACAGGATATTACCTTAAAAGTCGATACGGCACTCAAAACCATAGAGCGCAACAACAAATCCTTAGAAGGCGCTTTGCCCGATAACTATTTTTCTCGTCTGGGACTCGACCATTCGAAGTTTACGGCTTTGCTCGATACCATCAATAATATCGATACGCTACGCGATGAAGCCCAAGATATTGTGGGGCGTGTGTACGAATATTTCCTGAGCAAATTCGCTATTGCCGAAGGGAAGGGAAAAGGAGAATTCTATACCCCGAAATCGATTGTAAATCTGATTGCCGAAATGATTGAGCCTTATAAAGGAAAAATCTATGACCCTGCCTGCGGTTCCGGAGGTATGTTTGTGCAGTCGTTGAAGTTTATCGAGAAACACCAAGGCAACAAGAAGGACGTTTCCATTTACGGACAGGAATTAACGAATACAACCTTTAAACTGGCTAAAATGAACTTGGCCATCCGTGGGATTTCTGCCAATTTAGGCAGTAAAGCAGCCGATACTTTCCACGATGACCAGCACAAGGATTTGAAAGCCGATTACATCATGGCCAATCCGCCATTTAACCTTAAAGATTGGCGTGCCGAAAACGAGCTGACCGACGACCCACGCTGGGCTGGCTACGAAGTGCCGCCAAAATCCAATGCCAACTACGCTTGGATTTTGAATATGATTTCCAAACTCTCACAAAACGGTGTGGCTGGATTTATCCTGGCCAACGGTGCCCTTTCGGGTGGTGGGGAAGAATACAAAATCCGTAAACAGATTATCGAAAATGATTTGGTAGAAGCGATTTTGATTTTGCCTCAAGATATGTTTTACTCTACAAATATTTCGGTAACCCTTTGGATTCTGAACCGTAACAAAACGGAACGCACCGTGAAAGTAAATGACGGTGTGAAAAACTATCGCAACCGCCAAGGTGAAGTTTTGTTTATGGATTTACGCCAAAAAGGCGAACCATTCGAAAAGAAATTCATTCAGTTTTCTGAACAGGATATTGAGCAGATTGCAGCCACCTACCATCACTGGCAACAAAAAGGATACGAGCATACCTATGCTAACGAACCCGAATATTGCTACAGTGCCACCATCGAAGAAATCCGTAAGAAAGATTATTCCTTGGTACCGAGCAAGTATATCGAATTTGTCAACAGAGATGAAAGCCTGGATTACGATGCCCAAATGCAAACCTTACAAGCGGAATTGAAAGACTTATTTCAGCAAGAAGAAGCTTTGAAACAAGAAGTGGTAAACGTGTTTAAAAGTTTGGGATATGAGTTATAGGAAGATTGGGGAATTGATTCGGTTGGTTGATGAAAGGAATAAGGATTTACAAGTTGTTACTCTAGTAGGATTAACAATCCATAAAAAATTTATTCCCTCTGTTGCAAATACGATTGGTACGGATATGAAAAATTATAAGATTATCCGTAGAAATCAGTTTGCTTGCAGTACGATGCAGGTCAGAAGAGATAAAAAAATGCCTGTTGCATTATTGAAAGAATTAGATGTAGCGATTCTTTCGCCCGCATATCCTGTTTTTGAAGTGAAAGATGAAAATGAAGTTTTACCAGATTATTTGATGCTATGGTTTACAAGAAGCGAATTTGATAGAGAAGCTTGTTTTCATGCTGTTGGTGGTGTTCGTGGAAGTTTAGAATGGGAAGATTTTTGTAATATGGAATTACCCATTCCCTCCATCGAAAAGCAACGAGAGATTGTCGCCCAATACCAAGCAGTTGAGAACAAAATAAGAGTCAACAAACAAATCTGCGAGAAGTTAGAAGCCACTGCTCAAGCTTTGTACAAACATTGGTTTGTGGATTTTGAGTTCCCCAACGAAGATGGAAAACCTTACAAATCTTCCGGCGGTAAAATGGTATGGAATGAAGAATTAGAAAAAGAAATTCCGGAGGGTTGGGAGGTTGGTACGCTTAAGGATTATGCAAACATAAAAGGGGGTAAAAGATTACCAAAAGATTCAGAACTTAATAAGAATAAGGTAGGTAGACCATATATAAGAGTTGCGGATATGAACAAAAATAAATTTATGACTATTAATTCTGAATTTATGTTTGTAGATGATATAACTCAAAAAGAAATATCTAGATATACGGTTGATACAAATGATGTAATAATTTCTATTGTTGGAACAATTGGTTTAGTCAATGTAATTGATGAATCTTTAAATAAAGCAAATTTGACAGAGAACTGCTTTAAGTTGACCAACTTAAAAAAAATAAATAAGGACTATTTATATCACTATTTAGTATCTGAAAGGGGGCAAAGAGAAATTGAAATGAAAACTGTTGGTGGAGTTCAAGCTAAATTACCAATGTATAACGTAGAACTGTTGGATTTACTAATCCCATCGACAAATCTTCTTTCTCAATTTGAATCTACAGTTAAAGCCATAAATCAAAGAATAGTAACAATAATAAAAGAAAATGATAAACTCACCGAACTTCAATCGTTGTTGTTGAGTAGGTTGGCGAGGTTGGAGGGGTGATTATAATAAAAACTACTAACTAAAGGGAGTACTATGACTTACATAAAAAAGATAAACATCAATAATTTAGGTTTATACCAAAATTTTCAATGGGATGTATCTGTAAGAGATACACCAGGAAATAACGTTAAAGAGTTTAAAAAAGAAAATATTATTTATGGAAGAAACTATTCTGGTAAAACTACTTTATCAAGAATAATTAGAGCATTAGAAACTAAAGTTATATCTCCTAAATATATTAATCCACAATTTGAAATTGTTTTAAATGATAATTCTACAATTAATCAATCAAATTTCTCTGCCAATTCTTTAAACGTAAGGTGCTATAATGAGGATTTTATTAAAGAAAATCTAAGATTTATAATAGATAATAGTTCAGATATAAAACCCTTTGCAATTCTTGGTGAAAATAATGAAATAGAAGAGCAAATTAAATCTATTAAGGATGAGTTAGGTGATAGTATTGGAGACTCCAAAACTCTTAAATATAAAGAATTAGAAGATTTGAAATTGTTGGTTCAAGAGAAAGGTAAGGAAGTTGAAAGTCTAAAAAGCGCATTAGAAACACAGTTGTCAAATAAAGCAACAAGAGGTACAGATAGCATAAAACAACAACATATCAAATTTGGGGAGATAAATTATAATATTACAAGGCTAAAGCAAGATATTGAAACAGTTCTAGATGATGCATTTATTCCAATTGATAGTGAACAAGAAGCTATGAATCTTCAAAAAATAGCAGAAGTTCAAAAGGCAAATATTAACTATGAGATACTATTTAATAATGTGTTTGATGAATGTGTAGAAGAAATTCTCAAATTATTAAAACAGCCTTTACTGGATGGAAATAAAATATCGGAATTGTTATATAATAATGAATTAAATCAATGGGTAAAAACTGGTTATGAACTGCATTCTAAGGATAGAGAATGTGAGTGTAAGTTTTGTGGCAATAAAATCTCAAGTTATCGATGGGAACAACTTGATAACCATTTTGACGAAGAGTCTAAGAAACTAGAACTTTCTCTAAATAAATATAAAACAAAAATAGAGAGTGAGCTAGAAAACTCTAAAAAGTATATTTTGCCGAGTTTAGATTTATTCTATATTAATTTTCACCACGACTTAGAAGAATGTAATAATGAATTTAATCAATATTTGCAGGAATACAGAACAGATTTAGAGTTTTTATTAACAAAGATAAATGATCGATTAAAAGAAATTCATAGACCTATTGAGAATTCTTACACACCATTATTTAATGAGGAAAATTTTCGATCGACTATCACAAAATTTTATGAAATAAGAGATAGAAATAACTCTTATTCTAATCAGTTAAATGATAATAAAATACAAGCAAAAAAAGAGCTTAGATTGCTTGAGGTGAAGCGTTTCGTTGATACAATACAATATTCTCGACAAAAAGAAAATATTGAAGTTAATGAATTAGAACTCAATGAAAAAAAAATAGAGTTGACTAATTTGGATGGTTATATTCGAGCTAAAGAAATAGAAATAGAAGAGTTAACTCGTCAACTAAATAATGAAGAAGAGGGAGCTAGAAAAGTAAATGAATATTTACAAAATTATTTTGGCCATCAAAGCCTTGAATTACAAGCTATAGAGGAGGAGGCAGAGTCGGATAAGAAGATACGCTTTAATATTGTAAGAAATGGTAGTATAGCTTATCATTTAAGTGAAGGAGAATGTAGTATTATTTCATTTTGTTATTTTATGGCAAAACTTGATGATGTACATACTGCAGGACAACAGCCTATTATTTTTATTGATGACCCGATTTCAAGTTTAGATACAAATCATATTTTCTATGTTTATAGTTTGATAAATAATGAATTATTTATTAAGAAACGTTTTGAGCAGATTTTTATATCTACACACAATTTGGAATTTTTAAAATATCTCAAAAGATTAAACTTTTCTCCAAAAGTTCAAGGGCATGTACAAAATGAACATTTCATTATAAATAGATATGCGAATCACAGTACAATTAATTTGATGCCATCATATCTTAAGGATTATGTAACAGAATTTAATTTTTTATTCGAGCAAATTTATAAATGTGCTAAAGCTGATATTGTAAATGATGAAAATCATTCAATATTCTATAATTTTGGAAATAATGCTAGAAAATTTTTAGAAGCATTGTTATTTTATAAGTATCCTTCAAGAATTGATAATCAAACTAAGAATGCTAATTCGAAAAGACTTTTGAAGTATTTTGGAAATAATCAGCAAGCAACAATTCTAACTGAACGTGTTAATAATGAATTATCACATTTAGAAGAAATTTTTGACCGTGGAATGATTCCAATTGAGATTCCTGAACTTAAAAAAGTTGCTCAATTTATTCTTGATAAAATCAAAGAAAATGATGAAGATCAATATAACGCATTATTAGAAAGTATTGGAGTTGAAGAAAGTGTTGTTTGAATCAAATAAAGCTATTGAGGTATAATTATAAGTAGGTAGGAGGATATTTAGAACAATGATTGAATCAAAAAAAAACAAAAATGTCCAATATTTCAGTTATTCCAGAGTAGAACAAGAATTAATGGCTGGTGCATTTAATTTTTAATGCATATATTCATGTTACAAAAACTCAAAAAACTTAACTTGAAAAAGTTACCATGAAATACAACGAATCGTAACTCGAACAAGTACTGACGGAGGCTTTTAAAACGAAAGAATGCAGAATTGCTGTTTTGTAACCATCTGAAAATCAAATAAAAACAAAGATTTTAAAATCTTCTTTAGGCGAAATATTTTTCGCTGAAGATTTCTATGCTTATGGTTCACCTGGTAATATTCGTTTAACACTTTTTCGTTTGGTTAATGAAGGCATATTAGAACGCTTGGCTCAAGGTGTTTACCTCAAGCCTAAGAAAGATCCCTTGTTGGGTGTTATTTATCCCACTACCGAAGAAATAGCCAAGCAGATAGCACAACGCGACAAAGCACGCATTGCACCAACGGGTGTTATGGCCTTGTATTTATTGGGGCTTACTACACAAGTTCCATTAAAAGCGGTCTATTTAACTGATGGTTCCCAACGAGAGGTTAAAATTGGTAATCGGACTATAAAATTTAAAAAGACCGTGCCCCGAAGTTTTGCCATCAAAGATGGGTTGTTGCATTTAATCGTGCAAGCATTTAAAGAGGTGGGGCAAAACAAAGTAACCGAAGATTTTATAGAAAAAATAAAGCCATCTGTACTTCAACTCGAACCTCAAGTGGTCCAAAAGCAATTGAAGTACGCTCCGGTTTGGATTCAGAAACACATCAATAACCTATATACAACTTCTCAAAATTTGTAACACGTTCTACTATTTCAATTACCAAAACCCAAAAACACAACTTGAAAAAGTTACCATGAAATAACCAATCTCAACTCGAACAAGCTTTTATCAGCCTTTTGGAAACAAGAAAGAATGAGGGATAAAAATAAAAATGTCCGATATTTCAGTCATTTTTATTATTTTTGTATGAAATAACGTACATTTTATGAAAAAGCAAGTGGTTTTACCTCGCTATAAGGACGTCTTGGCACAAATGGGAGAGCAAATAAAGCTCGCTCGTAAGCGTCGCAAATTAACGGCGATACAAGTCGCAGAACGGGCAGATATTGCACGTTCTACTTTGAACTTGATAGAGAAAGGCGATCCTAGTGTGGCCATGGGGTCTTATTTTAATGTACTTCGCGTTTTAGGTTTGCAGGATGATTTTTTAAAGTTGGCGGCAGACGACACCTTTGGAAGAAAATTGCAAGATTTAGACTTATTATAAGATGACAGTACAAAAAACAGATATTTATGTGTATGCCGATTGGCAGGGACTAGAAGGTCCTCTGCTCATGGGCGTTTTATCTGCACATCAAGCCAAGGGGCGTAAAGCGTTCAGCTTTTCGTACGATAAGCAATGGCTTAAGTCTGGTCACCAATATCAGTTAGACCCTGATTTACATTTATATGCTGGACCACAATTTGCCAATGAGAAAGAAAACTTTGGTCTGTTTTTAGACAGTATGCCCGATACTTGGGGACGTACACTCATGAAAAGACGCGAGGCACAACTCGCCAAACTAAAAGGCGAAAAAGCTAAAACCTTATACGATATCGATTTTTTATTAGGTGTCTATGATGAAACGAGAATGGGAGCCTTGCGTTTTAAGCTCGATCCGGAAGGAGATTTTTTAGATAATGATGCAGCAAAGGCAACACCTCCTTGGTCATCTGTTCGAGAGTTACAACAAGCGGTTGTTCATTACGAAAATGATACCGATAATGAAGCCATGACCCAATGGTTGCAACTTTTAATTGCTCCGGGTTCTTCTTTGGGAGGAGCCCGTCCTAAGGCGAATATTTTAGACGATCACCATCATCCTTGGATTGCAAAATTCCCTTCTAAAAATGATGCAATAGATAAAGGAGCTTGGGAATATTTGGCTTATCAATTGGCGAAACAAGCCGGTATAACGATGGCTGAATGTAGAATAGAAAAGATTAGTGGTTCGTACCATACATTCTTTACCAAGCGTTTTGATCGTGTGGGTAAAGAGCGAATTCATTTTGCTTCTGCAATGACGATGACAGGAAATAATGAAGAAACCATCAAAAATCAGCCTGCTAGTTATTTGGATTTAGTAGAGTTTATACAGACTCACGGAACGCATATCAAAGAAAATTTAGCCCAGTTGTGGCGAAGAATAATCTTTAATATTGCTATTTCAAATACCGATGATCATTTGCGCAATCATGGTTTTTTGCTGACGAATGAAGGTTGGATTTTATCACCTGCTTATGATTTAAATCCATCGGTAGATAAAGATGGTTTAGCCTTGAATATTGATATGGATAATAACGATTTGGATTTTGAATTGGCAAAAAGCGTCGGTGAGTATTTCCGATTAACACCTAAAGAAATGGATGAGATAATCCGAGAAGTAACGACTGTGGTGAAAAATTGGAAAAACATGGCGAAGCAAATCGGAATTTCTCGAGCAGAACAAGAATTAATGGCTGGAGCTTTTAATTTTTAATACATATATTCATGTTACATAAAGCTAAAAAATGTAACATGTTATGATTACATGTTACAAAAACTCGAAAAACCTAACTTGAAAAAGTTACCATGAAATACAACGAATCTCAACTGGAACAAGCTTTTATTAGCCTTTTGGAAACAGAAGGCTATCACTATACCCATGGAAAAGAACTCGTAAGAAATTCTAATCAAGAGGTTTTGATTAAAGAGGACTTACGTTCTTTTTTATTACATCGTTATCCCGATTTGGAAGAGATAGAATTGGAAAGTTTGGTGAATGAATTGGCTTTTCAATCGGCTTCCAATCTTTATGAATCCAATAAATACATCTGTAAACTATTGGCAGACGGCTTTATTTTCAAACGTCATAATCCAAGCAATAAAGATTTACATATACGATATATTGATGTTGAAAATACCGAGAATAATACCTTCAAAATTGTCAACCAATTAGAAATTCAAGGTTCGGAGTTGCGTATTCCGGATTTAATTTTATACATCAATGGGATTCCCGTGGTAATCTTTGAATTTAAAACCGCCATAGAAGAGGAAGTCACCATACATGATGCCTATAAGCAATTGACCATCCGTTACCGTAGGGATATTCCCGAACTTTTAAAATACAATGTCTTTTGTATCATTAGTGATGGGGTGAATAACAAAGCAGGAACGGTATTTTCTCCTTACGAATTTTACTACGGTTGGAATAAAATTACTGGAGCAGAAAAGAAAGCCTTAACAGGAATTGAAACTACGACTTCTTTGGTGCAAGGCATGTTGAATCAAACAAGATTAGTAGATATTATCCATCATTTTGTATTGTTTCCTGATACCTCAAAGCACGAACTAAAAGTTTTAAGTCGTTATCCGCAATACTATGCCGCCAATAAGCTGTATCAAAACATCAAAAAACACCGAAAGCCTGAAGGCGATGGAAAAGGGGGTACCTACTTTGGAGCAACGGGTTGCGGTAAGAGTTTTACCATGTTGTATTTGACGCGTTTGTTGATGCGTTCGACCGATTTTGCCAGTCCTACGATTATCATCATTTCGGATAGAACGGATTTGGATGACCAATTGTCGAGAGATTTTACCAATGCCAAAGATTTTATAGGCGACGAAAACATCATCAATATCGAATCCAGAGCCGATTTAAGAGAGCGTTTGAGAGGACGAGAGAGCGGTGGTGTGTTTTTGACGACGGTACAGAAGTTTGCAGAAGATACAGAAATTTTATCCGAACGTTCCAACATTATTTGTATTTCGGACGAAGCCCATCGATCACAAATTAATCTGGATATGAAGGTAAAAATCGATGAGGAAAAAGGGGTGACAAAATCCTATGGTTTTGCGAAATATCTGCACGATTCTTTACCGAATGCAACCTATGTAGGATTTACCGGAACTCCTATCGACAAAACCTTAGAAGTCTTTGGAGATGTGGTGGATCAATACACGATGTTTGAATCGGTGAACGACGAGATTACCGTTCGATTGGTTTATGAGGGAAGAGCTGCCAAAGTCAATCTAGATTATAACAAAGTGCAGGAGATAGAACAATACTACGAAAACGTAGTAGCCGAAGGAGCCTCAGAATACCATGTGGAAGCCAGTCAAAAAGCGATAGCCAAAATGGAAGTAATTTTGGGAGATACGGACAGGATTAAAGCCATAGCCCAAGATTTTATCAACCATTATGAAAAGCGAGTGGAGGAAAAAGCAACGGTTGCAGGCAAAGCGATGTTTGTATGTGCTTCTCGGGGAATTGCCTACAAACTCTACCAGGAAATTTTGGCTTTAAGACCGGAGTGGGGAGAGGTGATGCTGCCTGAAGGCTTAACTGAGAAAGAAAAGAAGGAGATTAAACCCATTGAGCGTGTAAAAATGGTTATGACACGCAATAAAGATGATGAAAAAGAGCTTTGGGAACTTTTGGGTAATAAAGAATATCGAAAAGAATTGGATCGTCAGTTCAAACAAATCAAATCCAATTTTAAAATTGCGATTGTGGTGGACATGTGGCTGACCGGATTTGATGTGCCGTTTTTGGATACGATATACATCGATAAACCATTGCAAACGCATAACTTAATTCAAACCATTTCTCGAGTCAATCGTAAGTACGAAGGAAAAGATCGAGGATTAGTGGTTGATTATATTGGTATTAAAAAGAATTTGAACAAGGCTTTGGGGATGTTCAACAACCAAACTGCCGAGGATGATTTTGAAGATTTACAACAAGCAGAAATCATTGTACGGGATCAAGTGGAATTATTGCGCCAATTCTTCCACCATTTTGATAGTTCGCTCTATTACCAAGGAAATCCTGTTGAGCGTTTAAACTGTTTAAATAAAGCTTCTGAATTGGTTTTACAAACCGTAGAGTCAGAGAAATTCTTTGTAAATGTAACCAAAAAATTGAAGTCGGCTTATAATTTGGTCAGCGGTTCTGAATTGTTTACGCCGAAGGAAGTGGATGAAATTCATTTCTATTTTGCCGTTAAATCCATTGTTGTCAAGTTGACCAAAGGCGAAGCACCCGATACCGCGCAAATGAATGCGAAAGTGGCTAAAATGGTAGAAGAAGCCATTATTTCAGAAGGCGTGGAAGAAATCTTTAAACTGGATGACAATAAAGCCAACGCCATTGATTTGTTTAATGATAAATTCATTGAGAAAATCTCCAATTTAGAATTACCCAATACTAAAATTAAAATTTTAGAACGCTTGTTAAAACAAACCATTTCTGATTTCAAAAAAGTAAATAAAGTTAAAGGAATCGAGTTTTCAGAACGTCTTCAGTCTATAGTGAATCGCTATAATGAACGTTCAGAAAAAGATATTTTGGATTATGAGGGTATCCAATCCGATACCGCAGAGCAAATGCTGGACTTGATTTTAAAATTACGCACCGAGATGGCGTCTTTTGAGGATTTAGGTATCGATTACGAAGAGAAAGCGTTTTATGATATCTTGGATATGATCTGTAAACAATACGGATTTGAATTTGACCAGGACAAGATGCTCGAGCTTGCCAAAGAAATCAAAAAGATAGTGGACAACACAGCCAAATATCCCGATTGGGCGGAGCGTGATGACATCAAAGCACAATTGAAAATGGACATCATTGTCGTTTTACACCAATATGGTTATCCGCCAATAACGCAAGAGGATGTTTACAAGAATGTATTAGAACAAGCCGAGAATTTTAAGAAGAATAGGTAGGGAATGTTTAATTCATTCCCTGTTTTTATTGGTTATAAATGCCCCTTCTGGACGGAGAGTTTTGTACTCTCTTCAAAATCGTAGTTATATGTTAGAGAGGGTGGATAATGAGGGGATAAAATCCATGCGCATGATGTGCCATGAGATAGCTAATACACGATGAGGGAATCTCTTAAAAGCAAAAGAGGCTGTCTAAAAAGCATCCTTAAAAAAGCTCCCCGATACTGACAAAAAGTGTCGGGGATTTTCATTGTCCCCTTATATTTTGTAATTTAAGGGTGTTCATGACAAAGAACCCAAACATACGATTTAAGGCTCTTCCCTCCAATAGTCCGAGCCTATTTCCGGAAGATATTTTTTCCAGGATCCCTGCCGCCCATCCTGTGCGTCTGGTAAACGAGGTAGTCGATAAGCTGAACATCGATCATATCGTATCCCGGTACAAAGGCGGAGGTACCACAAGTTTCCACCCTCGTATGATGATCAAGGTGTAAGCTCCCCTGAAAAAAAGACTGTTAGAGAATAGAAAAATGATTGATAACTTTAACAGTATATTATGAAAGGGAAACGATTCAGACCGGAGCAGA
>NZ_BAABGR010000020.1:0-49199 GCF_039541675.1 Sphingobacterium thermophilum
ATTAAATATTACAACGACAAAAGGATAAGAACTAATTTAAATGGAATGAGCCCGGTAGAATACCGAGCTCATCATATCAAAAATATTGCATAAATTCGTCTAACTTTTTGGGGCATGTCTAATTTGCCGGGCATTTTTTATTATAAGTTCATTTGGTATCTTTAGGTATGACTTTACAAGAGTTTATACAAAGTCTGGATTACGACACGATGCCGGAAAGTTTGACTGTTCCTCTACAGGCGTTATGGTGGGATGCTAAGGGCGATTGGGCAAGGGCACATGCCCTTATCAATGATTTAGAGGACAGTGTGTCTGCGCATGTCCATGCTTACCTGCATCGTAAAGAAGGAGACTTGTGGAATGCTCGCTACTGGTACAGTAGAGCACAGCAACCTGAGTTTAAAGGTCCTTTACAGGAGGAATGGCGATATTTATTAGAGCTTTATTTGCGTTAAAGCAAGTAGTGTTTTTTTATTTGTTATCTTTTCTATTACTGCGCTGCCATATTTTGCGCCAAAATTCACCCAGAGAATTAAATTCTTGTCTGTATGCTAATCCTATCGCACTAATATATTCGGCATCGGTGGAGCGTATTAAGAAGTTTCGTGTATAAGGGCGGTTATATGCTCTAAGCAAAAGGTTCCCTTCTTTACGTAGTTTAAAGGTAAGTTCGGCATCTGTGGTAACTCCCTGACGGAAGAAAGTCAAGTCAGTAGCTTCATAATTGCTGCGGTCTGAGATTCCTCCGGAAAGCACCAAACGATCGTTTAGAAGACGTAAGGAAGCTGAAGCATCGTTGAAGGAACGAATGTTTAGGTCCAGGAAATTCATGTTCAACGATTGGGAAATAATGTTGTTGAGTTGGTTGAAAGCTATTTCCGTTCCTGCGGAGAGCAACGTATTGTTTACCTCTCTTCCGATTTCGTTAGTAGAGCTAGGGGTGAAGCTTCTTCTTACAATAAGGCTTAGCGCCTGTTGGTTGATATTGTTGGCATCGCTAAGATAGCTCTGCAGCTGATCTTTGATATATGGATTCTGTGGAAAGTTGAGGTCAAAAGTCACATCGGGTTGGCTAAGTGTACCTTTAATCAGCATGTCAGCCTGTGCTAGCACGCGCTCATTTTCTCCGGAATGTCCAGCAGCATTATAAAGTGGTCCTATCGCGGTCCTTTGTTGGTATATAGCGTTTAGGTTGATGATAGCTTCCGAAGGATTTCCTGTCCAGCGGATAGTTCCTCCCTCTTTGATATCAAAGAATTTATTGATAAAGTCTTGTGCGGTGAAATGAAATTTGCCAGATCTGACAACGTAGTCGCCAAACATTTCAAAGTCTCCGAGACTGGAAATTTTCATGTTGATGTTTCCATTTCCGTTGCCTTTCAAGGAGCCCATAGTCGTCTGGAGATTTACTTCGGCTTCCGGTGTGAAGTTGAGATTCATATTCATGGTCAAGCCCTGCAAGACGCGTTGCTTATCCTTTTTCTGATTTTCCGTAGAATCCTTGCTGACGAAATAGACGAAGTCACTTTCGGAGACAGTCATAGCCGTATTGAATGGCAAAGTTATTGAAGTTCCTGTTTCCGACTTGACGTTGATATCTATGTCTATAGCGGAGGTATATCCCTTAAATTTGAATATTCCTGAGGTGAAGGCAGTTCCAAAATATAGATTGTTATCCTTAAAGGTTGTATTCAGGATCATAAAGTTGCTGGCTCTAAGATCTACATCTATATAGGGGTTAGCCAGTTTTTGGAGGTTTACAAGGCCGTTGGCTTGTGCTCTATTGCCTTTTATGTCGCGCAATACTAGGTTTTGGAGGATGATAGCGTTGTTTTCTACCAAAGCTGTTTGGTTGTCCACAAAGTAGTGCGTGTTGAGGTAGTTTACCGTAAATTCGGCACCTGTGAAACGACCGATGCCGGTTATTTTGGGGTTTTTGAAAGTTCCTTTAATATCGACATTGGCATTGCCTTTACCCCGTAGGTCAGATACCAAATTGCTCAGGAAAGGCTGGAATATTGTTAGGTCAGTCTCTTTCAGTGTTCCCTTAAGATTTAGCGGTTCATTTTCATCATATAGATTATAATTTCCGTTGACAAGGATGCCACGACGTTGCTCGTCCAGCAATTGAAGGTCTATCAACACAGATCCTGCCACCGGCTCAAAGTCTGCTCGTAAGTCCAATTTACCTACAGGAATGTCATTATAAAGGATAGGTGAAGTGTGAATGTTGGCGGAAGCTAATGGCTTACGGAAAACGGAAGTGATGTTTAATTCTCCGTTCATGTCACCTTGCAGGTCTATTCCCAAAGGTCTGGTGACACCTCCTAAGGAGGCTAGACTGAAATCGTTGAATTTAACCTGCAGCCTGTCGTCATCATTGGATAGTATCCCATCAAAGCGTATTTTCTGTCTATCGTGAGAGACCAACAAATTTTCTATATAGATTTTACCTTTGGAGACACGTAGCCTAGCGTCATCGTTGATATTCCAATTTTCTCTGTTGATTATGATTTCTGAAGGACGAAGATGGATGTTTGCCGGCTGGTGATAGGCAAAATAAATATCTCCGTTGAGATTTAAGTAGTTGGTAGCTTTCTTGTCCGATAGCTCTATATTGAAGACTAAACTATCGTTGGCCAACACATTGGAGATGGCGATATGGTTGATATAGGTGCTGTCGCTGAAGTTTATTCTGTCGGCATTGATGTTTAAGGAAAAGGCTCTTTGATCGGCATTTTCATTAATGGTAAGGTTGCTGATTTTTATGCCTTTGTAAGTGATGGAAGGACTGTACGCCTCAAATTGAGCCGTATAGTCTTCGGAAGAAAATTGAGCATTGAGCTGAGCCCCGTCATCCAGTTTTAGGTTTGGATCAAGCAAGGCTGATATAGGTTTAAAGGATTTTACTTTGACCTCTAAGTTGAAATTCTGCGGATTATATGGTGTTGTCTCAATATTTATTGCCGGTGCGTAACGCATAGCCAGTGAGCGGAAATAAGGAACTACGGTGTTTAGGTCTATATTTCCTTTGAGATGTATGTCCAACACATCCGAGGTGAGGTCTATTTTTCGATTGTTTTGGTTTCCACTAGCTGCAAAATCTATTTGCTGTATCAGAAATTCTCCCTTGGTAGTGGTGAAGAGCAGATCTTGTACGGTAGTATTGCCTTTTAGGGTATTCAACGAGTTGCCGTTTAGCTCGGTGGAGAGCTGAGCGTGATGGATGATTACAGAGTCTTTGGTTAGCCATTGCAGCTTATTGGGAGAGGCATAGCTAATGGTGGATAGGATTTTGTAGTTCGGCTGTTCTCCATTCCAATCCAATTCGGCATCATAATTCATTTCGAGGTTTGGGTCTTGAACAGATCCGTTGACATTCAAGATTCTATTTTGAACAGTTCCCTCCAGTCGGATTTGTTGATAATTGTAGTTTTGCAAGTGAAAAGAGTGAATAGTACCTTTGAAAGAAGCTTGAAGAACATTTGGTGATAGTCCCCATCCTTCAAATTCCAGATTGAATCCTGTTTTCCCAAGAAATTTTTGCTCTACAAAATCTCCCAAAAGGAAAGAATTTGATTTTATAGAACCATCGTAGGCCAACTCCTTGTCAATTCGGATGTGAGCATCGGTCTGCAAAGAGCCCAAGCCTGTAGACAGATTTCCCTTAATATCGAAATCATTATAATGACCTTTGAACAGTCCTTGATAGTGTATATTCTTTAAATGGTGGATTGCGGAAGGAAGATTGAATGTCTTGGCATTGGACAGTTGCGCCACCAGAAGCTCTATATCCGGTGCCGTACTGCTAAGCTGAGCTATATCAAAATCGAAAATGGTTTTATTGATGTTGGGTAACCCGATGATGCGGAAATTTCCCGACAGGCGGGTGTGCTGTGCGGTGGTCATGTCCACATCTCGGGCTACGATATGTTTTACGGTACCTTTGAGCTGTGCTCTCTTTATTTCCGTAAAAAATCGGATCTGCTCTACATCAGGAGCAAAAAAAGCGATATCTCTTGAATCTACTGAAGAATTTTTCAGAAGCAGGGTTACCTGCACTTTATCTATAAATTCACCGAAATCCTTGATGTCGTTGTATTTGAATGCTAGATAATCCCTAAGCTGCGATCGATTTGTACGAAGAACAAGCTTAGAGAATTCCATTTTATGATCGGACAATACTACCTCGGAAGATAGTTCTTTAAGGAAAAAGCCGGACCTTTCCTTCAGTGTCAACTTGCTTATTCGCGCTGTCTTCACGGAGTCTATCTTGATCTTGTCTACCGTGCCGGATAGTTCGGTAATATATAGGTTTGCAAAGTTTACACCACGACGTGGGTACTTGTATTTGTGGTTTATGAGTCGGAGCTTGTTGTTTGCAAATTGGATTTTATCGATTTTAAGTTCCAGCTTTTTTGAAGGTTTCTTCTTAGCTGTTTTAGGTTTACTGAATAAACGGATATATTTTGTCAGGTTCGTGCTATCTGCATACACTTCGTAGTTCAGCAAAGCTTCTTCTAGCTTAAGTTCCTCAATAGTTATTTTATTGTTGAAGAAATTACGTAAGTTCAGTGAAGCATGCAGCTCTTTGACAGATAGAGTTGTATCCCCTGATGTTTCAACAACAGCGAGATTATGTAAAGTTAATGTAGAAAAAGGTTTGAAAAATACTTTTTCTAAAGTTATTTTCACTTGAAGTTCTTTGCCAAGGAAATCCGCAACGCGTTGAGTGAGGTAGGTTTGCACAGCGGCGAACTGCAGGGAGAATAACAACAGTACTGTTAGTACGAAGATACTAACAAGACTCCAGAGCGCTATTTTTAGTAATTTTTTGATACTTTTGTCCTTTAAATAATTATTTTTCGAAATGGCTGTAATTCTTGGCATTGAGTCTTCCTGTGATGAAACTTCTGCATCTATATGTATTGACGGTGAGATACGCTCAAATATTATTGCAACTCAGGCTATTCACGCCAAATATGGTGGAGTGGTTCCTGAACTTGCGTCGCGAGCACACCAGCAGAATATCATTCCTACGGTAGATCAAGCTATACAGCAAGCCAAAATTACGAAAAATGATGTAGATGCCGTAGCTTTTACACGCGGCCCCGGTCTTTTAGGCTCTCTATTGGTGGGAACATCTTTTGCTAAGTCCTTTGCTTTGGCACGACAGATTCCTCTTATCGAAGTCAATCACATGCAGGCCCACATATTGGCGCATTTTATCGATGAACCGAAGCCGAACTTTCCTTTTTTGTGTCTTACGGTGTCGGGAGGGCATACCCAAATTGTCCTAGTAAAAGACTATTTCGATATGGAACTTATCGGCCAGACGTTGGATGATGCGGCGGGAGAGGCCTTCGACAAGACGGCAAAAATCTTGAATCTTCCTTATCCTGGAGGGCCGCTCATCGACAAATATGCGCAGCAAGGTGATTCCAAAGCCTTTGCTCTTCCGGAACCCAATATTCCGGATTTGAATTTTTCCTTCTCAGGTCTTAAAACAGCCATTTTATATCTAGTGCAGGGAGAGTTGAAGAAAAATCCTTCCTTTCTGGATGACCATCTTTATGATCTCTGTGCATCCGTTCAAGATCGCATTGTTTCTATCTTGCTGAATAAGTTGCGTAAGGCAGCTAAGATAACAGGAGTAAAAGATGTAGCCATTGCAGGCGGGGTATCTGCTAATTCCGGACTGCGTAAGTCGCTGTACGAAATGGGAGAAAAGTATAAATGGAAAGTCTTCATTCCTAAATTTGAATATTGTACCGATAATGCCGCTATGATAGCCATCGCCGGCTACCACAAATATCTCAAAGGTGAATTTGTAGAGCAAGATATCGCTCCCTTAGCACGTTTGAATGTTGTAGGATAGGATAGGACTTTTAAATGGTATAATATAAAAAGACAAAGGTTTCAATCCAAGATTGAAACCTTTGTCTTTTTATAGCTTTGCTATGTTTTACTTGCCTTCCAATACTTTAGTTACCAATTCAGCAGCTTCTTTTAATAAGATTGCTGAGTAAACTTGAAGACCTGATTCGTCGATTAATTTTTTAGCTTCTTCAGCGTTTGTACCTTGAAGACGAACGATGATAGGCACAGGAATATTGCCAATTTCGTTGTAAGCGTCGATCACTCCTTGCGCTACACGGTCACAACGTACGATACCACCGAAGATGTTGATCAAGATAGCTTTTACGTTAGGGTCTTTCAAGATAATGTTGAAACCAGCTTTTACTGTTTCAGCATTAGCAGTACCACCTACGTCCAAGAAGTTTGCTGGCTCACCACCGGCTAATTTGATGATGTCCATTGTTGCCATAGCAAGACCGGCACCATTTACCATACATCCTACGTTACCGTCAAGTTTTACGTAGTTAAGGTTGGATTCTCCGGCTTCTACTTCTGTAGGATCTTCTTCTGTGATGTCGCGTAAGGCTGCTAAGTCAGGGTGACGGAACAATGCGTTCTCATCTAAGTTTACTTTAGCATCTACAGCCAATACTTTGTCGTCAGAAGTTTTTAATACAGGGTTGATTTCAAACAAAGAAGCGTCGATAGATTCGTATGCTTTATATAAAGCAGTAACGAATTTTACCATTTCTTTTTGTGCGGCGCCAGACAAACCTAAGTTGAAGGCAATCTTGCGTGCTTGGAAACCTTGTAAACCTACTTTAGGATCGATTTCTTCTTTGAAGATAAGGTGAGGTGTTTTTGCTGCTACCTCTTCAATATCCATACCGCCCTCGGTTGAGTACATGATGATATTACGGCCTTTTGCACGGTCCAATAATACCGACATGTAGAATTCTTTTGTTTCACTTTCTCCTGGATAGTATACGTCTTGGGCGATTAATACTTTATTTACTTTTTTACCTTCTGGTCCCGTCTGTGGGGTTACCAACTGCATACCGATGATTTCCGAAGCCTTTTGACGTACTTCGTCAAGGTTTTTAGCAAGTTTTACACCACCGCCTTTACCACGGCCACCAGCATGAATTTGAGCTTTAACCACAACCCAGTCCGAGTTGAAGTCTTCCTTCATCTTTTTAGCAGCTTCTACTGCTTGTTCTGGAGTTTCCGCAACGATACCTTCTTGGACTCTAACACCAAAACTTTTAAGTATTTCTTTTCCTTGATATTCGTGAATGTTCATTGATAAAAAATTTGACGTAAAAATATGACTTTTATTCTTAAGAGACAAGAGTTTATTTTTCTTGACCTGTTTTAGTGATTATAATGTTATTCAGTTCAGACTTATGCTTATTTTATTAAGCCTAGTTATGAGTGTTTTCTTTTGTAGTAAATTTACTACAATTATGAAACAAAACATTTCTTCATGGTAAAATTTATTGGAATTAAAAGATCATCTTTGTCCACGATGGTAGCGTTTTATGCGTAAAACTAAAATACCATTGAAATTGAAATAGGACTAGGATTAATCATTAATTAACTAATTATGGTAAAGAAGACATACATAACACCTTTAATTGTGGTAGACACAATTGAATTGGAAGAGTCTATCTCTGCTGGGTCAGCTGAGCTGTCCGGGGGAAACGGCTCGAACATTTATCAACCGATTATTGACGATAATGATAATTGGAGCTCCGGAACAGGAGGTTCAGTAAATGTGGATTTTTAAAAATTAATGAATATGGTTCGTTTAAAAAACATGCAATATTTTCTGTTTGTTGCTTTGGCTGGATTGATAATGATTTCCTGTGAAAAGAAATCATCGTCGAATGTCGTTGACGAAGAAGACGGAGGTGTAAAGCTGCAGTTTGTTGTTTCAAGTGTTGAAGAGTTTGCTGTAGAAGAAGCAAAAACGGCTTCTGTCTCTCGTAAAGCATCTGGCGTCACAACCCCTCAAATTGAGAGCTTCGAAGGTTTTGATGCTGTGGCGGTTAGCTATGATGAGGATTCTGATTTGAAATATGAAATTGCAGACAAACGTGCTGCCACTTTTAATGCAGGCAATAAATATAGAGTAGTTCTTTATGAAGTATCGGGGACTAATGAAACTTATGTAGGACAATATGTCTTGACTTCAGGCGATAATACCAGTACCATACCAGTAAATTATAACCGCACGTATAAATGGTATGCAATTTCTTACAATTCATCAGAGGTTCCGGCAGAGGTGGCCGATCCGACATCGCCTTCTCCTACTTTTAATTTTGCTAACCGAGATGTGTTGTATGCCAGCGGTCAGGTTACGACAAGTGTGTTAGGAAACAATCCTTTGGGGATCAAGTTCAGACGTTTAGGATCTCGTATTGATGTCGTATTCAACGCTGTTGGTATGTCAGCTTGGGTATTGGACCAGATTAATGTAGACTTAAATGTAAAACAAGGAGTATTCAATCTAAAAACGGGGGCTTTAGTATCCTCTTCCAATTTGACTGTTAATAAGGCAAATACTGATTTTACTTATGTGGATGCTTCTTTTCAGGATATAGCAGCTGTGTCTGTATATACGGTAGGAAATGAAAGTTTGGGAACTTTTACACCTTCGTTGAAGAAGTTCAGAGTGGTGCAGCACAATTCTTTAACGACTAGTGATTCTGACGCTTATATTTTCGGAAATGGTAGTTCGGTGATAGGAAGCTGGAACTTCAGTATTGGAACTCCTGTTAAAGCGAAGTATTATCCATTTACCATCAATCTGGTGCAAGCTCCTATTACGATTGGAGGAGTAAGGTTTGCTCGTGGAAATATCTACGATACAGATAATGCTAGTAGCCAAGCAAGTCCTGTGCGCAATGCAGCAAATATGAGAAGGTACAAGCTTAGAAAGCAAAATGCTAATGTTAACAATTACTGGATAGGAGCTAATTATCATTATACAGACTATTTTCGTTTTGGAGATTCACGAGCAGGATCAGCGCCTCCTTTGTTAGGTTCGTTCTTTAATACAGCAGCGGACGGTTTAGATCCATGTAATTTCTTGTATCCATATGATACATGGAAGACTCCGACTAGAAATGAGTTAGCTGTATTGAGTTCTGCTAGTGGTAAAACCTTTACATCAAACTATATGGAAGTGCCAGGTACAGGGCCTGCAAACTCTCCTTATCCAAGTAATAATCTTCGATTAGAGAAAAAGGGTATATTTGAAAACCTATTGGCTTCGTCTCCTTATATATGGAATTCAGGAACACATCGCTACTGGAGTACCACAAATGAAGGTGTCTGGATTATCATAGGTAATATTGACTGGTACTATTATGCGGAAATGGGTTCTAATTCTTATAATGTTCCAGCTGCCTACGGCGGCCTTGGCCAATGGGCTCAGCACAATCATTATCCTATACGTTGTGTAAGAAAATAAACTAATATATATATATGTTAAGAAGAGTTTAGCGGGTTTGCTAAACTCTTTTTTTGTTCATATTCCGGAATGCATGTTCTCATTACTCATGAAAATATTGACTATCTTAGTGCAATGATTTTACAGGCATCCAATATTTATAAGTCGTACGGGGATCTTCCCATTTTAAAGGGGGTAGATCTGACGGTAGAGAAGAGCGAGATTGTTTCCATTGTAGGGGCATCAGGAGCGGGGAAAAGTACTTTGCTGCATATTATAGGTACCTTGGACAAGGCGGATCGTGGAGAGGTGACCATCGATGGCGTGCAGATCAATAAGCTTTCTGCGAGGGAGCTGAGTGCTTTCAGAAATAAAAATATTGGTTTTGTTTTTCAATTCCATCACCTGCTTCCGGAGTTTACGGCATTGGAGAATGTCTGTATTCCGGCATATATCGCGGGGACTAAAGCTGGCGACGCACAGCATAGAGCTATGGAATTACTGGAACTGCTAGGCGTGGCGGGACGTGCTCAGCATAAGCCTTCCCAACTTTCTGGAGGTGAACAACAGCGTGTGTCTGTGGCCCGAGCTTTGATAAACAGCCCGAAAATCATATTGGCGGACGAACCTTCCGGAAATCTGGATTCCGAGAATGCGGCAGCGCTGCATAAGCTATTTTTCGATTTGCGGGATACTATGGGACAGACTTTTGTCATCGTGACGCACAACGAAGACCTGGCCAACATCTCGGACCGAACCGTACATATGAAGGATGGTTTGATTTACTAGTTAAAAACTCATTACATTGGAAAAGATATTGATTACCGGTGCTACATATGGTTTGGGTGTGCGTGTAGCCAAAATGTTAGAATCTTCTTTTGAAGTAGTCCTTAGTGCTTCGGAGAATATCCCCGAATTTATGAGCCATAAGATTATCTCTATCCCGAAAGGGGTAAATCCTACTTTTGCTCATGAGATGCTGAAGTTGGCATTGGACAAGGGGTGTTCTTATATTCTGCCTTTGCTGTTGCTGGAAATAGAATCTCTTAGCGAATCTTTAGTACTTTTTGAGGAGTACGGAATTACCGTCCTATGTCCTTCGAAGGCTCAGCTAGAGGATATGGAAATTGTTCCGAACCCGCCCAAAGAGCTGCCGCTCAGCGTGCTAGTAAACAAGCGTGACCTGTTAACACAGAGAGAAGTAGATATAGAAGCTAATGGTCTTGGCATCATATCGGACTCGGGAGAAGAATTTTTGTTAGCCATTGCAAGATGATGAGTGAGAAGTTAAAAAATATTCCTACAGACAGAAAGCTGTACGCTTTTGAATTGGACGATGTCCTTTATCCCTATCAAGATTATATTCTGCAGATTTATTATCTGTTTGGGAGTTTCTATGAATTTATCGAAGGGACGGTAAAAGCCAATGATTTGGCTCATTTTATGAAAAAGGTGTATATGCATCATGGGGAAGACATGGTATTCGATGCCGCAAAGGAAGTTTACGGTATTGACGAGAAATATAAGGAGAATCTGGAAAGGCTGAAGGCCAACGGTATTTTGCCGCTGCGCCTTGAATTGTACGAAGAAGCAAAACAGCTGCTTCTTTCGTTATTAGAAAAAGGAAAGCAGATTTGTGTCTTGACGAAAGGAAATCCGGTAGAACAGTTGAATAAACTCAAATTTTTCGAATGGGGAGCATTAGAGCAATATCGTAAAAGTATAAAAATCTATTTTGTTGATGAGCTGCTTCATCAGCAAATTGATATTATTCCTTATCTTGCAGAGGAATTTACTGTAAATGAGGAAGATATTTTTGTGGTCCATTAATCCGAATTAAATTTTCTTGACGCAGATGAATACTTCAAAATATTCTATTCTTATCGTTTTGGCTTGCTTAATTTTCTTTTCTTGCAGAAAAGAAGAAAACATTATCGTCCAAGATTTATACGCTATTGATAAGTCTAGGACGTATACAGATAACGAGTCGGAGAATAGAATAAAGGAACAGGTATGGTTTTATTATAAATACCTTTCTTTGTGGGAAGAGAATATTTATCCGAAAGCTGAAGATTTTGACCTGATGGAAACAACGGGTTATATCCGGGAGAATTTTACCAATTATTTTCAGACAGCTTCGGATGTATTGGATTATCTAATGGGGGTAACACGACGTACTACCAAAGGTTACACCATGACTTCCTCCTTTCCCGGAGAGAATCCTTTCCGTTTCTATAAGAAGCTGAAAAGGACCACCACGGCAGAGAAAGGGGATTATGACAGATATACATACTTTGATCGTGGCGGATTTATCAGTGGAGCCGTAGGTTCTTCACCTTACAGAGAGTCTATGGGCATGAATCTCTTATATCTGCAAAATGAGGATAACTCCAACAAGTATTTGTATGTAGCCTATGTGGAAAAGCATTCACCAGCATATCGAGCAGGTATAAGAAGAGGTGCCCGAATTCTCAAACTGAATGACGACGCTAATATAGATTATAACTATCAAAGTGATAATCAATTTTACCAGCTCGAAAGTTATCTGCATTCCAATTCTCTAAAGGTAGAATATAGAAGCAAGGAAGGGGAGGTAAGGGTTGCTCAGCTTCAGTATTCCAATAGCATTACAGATGTGGTGTATAAAGATACTGTTGTCACCGTTGATGGTATCAAGATTGGATATCTCGGTTTTTCTTCTTTTTTAAGAAAGAATGCATGGGTATTGGACGGAGAAGTACAGAAGACCTTTTTAACCCGTATCCATGAAGTTTTTAACAATTTTAGTTCTCAAAATATAGATGAGCTGGTAGTAGATCTAAGATACAATGGAGGTGGATATATTGATATGCAGGAAGAGATTGCTAATTTTATGGTGCCCCAGCAGGCATCAGGTCAGTTAATGAATACTTATAAGATCAACCGCTATCTCAAGAGTGAAGGAAAAGATGAACCTGGTGAAGACTTCGCACCAGTATATTTTAATAAGCGAGGGGCTTTAAATTTATCTCGTGTATATTTTCTTGTTTCTGAAGAGACCGCTTCTGCCAGCGAATTGTTGATCAATGTATTGGTGCCGTATATGAAGGTCTACATGATAGGTACCTACGCCATGGAAAATGGAAAAGCTGTTGCGCAAAATACATATGGCAAGCCGGTAGGTTTTTTCGGTGTTCCTATCCTTAGCTCTTCAAACCAGCTGTATGTAGCCTCGTTTCAGATGTTCAATAAGGATGGCTTTGGCGACTATTTCCATGGTCTTGTTCCACAGCATCATGTGTGGCCGTATCAGTATTTTTATGATTTTGCTGATCCTCGGGAGTCCTTGTTTGCTGCTGCCATAGCACACATGCAAACAGGCAATTTTCCTTCGACCGTCTCGCGATCAATAAAGGAGGGAAGAGAAGCGTTTAATCCTAAGGATTATACCCCAGTATTTGGAAATAGATATTTCCCAATGATGATAAAAGAAACAGAGAAGCCTTTGCGTTCACTTCAAAATCAATAGATTGTAGTACTTAGTTTTAGAAATGAGGAAAGACTATGGCCAATAAACCCGTTACAATTAAAGAAATAGCCCGTAAGCTGCGAATATCCCCTTCCACGGTATCTCGGGCGCTGAACGACCATCCTAGCATTGGTTTGGTGACTACTGAGCGCGTGAAAAAAATGGCTGCTGAGTTGGGGTATGAACCTAATCAGACTGCTATTTTCTTCAAACAACGCCGAACTTTTATTATCGGGGTGATATTACCTAAACTTTCAGAACCTTTCTTTGCAGAAGCCATTTCGGCCATTGAAGATGAGGCAGCAAAGCATAATTATACAGTACTCTTAGGTCAATCTTTGGATAGTATAGAACGCGAAAAAAATATTGTAAATACTTTCCGTAATCATCGTGTGGATGGTATCATCATGTCTTTGGGAAAGAATACGACAGATCTTAGTTTCACCGAAGCATTAAATAAGTATAATATCCCTATAGTTTTTTTCGACTGTGTCCCTGAGCAGCTGAATGTTCCCAAGGTTTCCTGTGACCTTTCTACGGGTATTTATGAAGCTATCGAGGCGTTCAAGCAAAGAGGGCATCAGCATGTAGCCCTGATAAACGGACCGGAGACGCTCCATGCCTCTGTCGAGCGGACACATAGCTTTAAGCAGGCCTTGGAGAGATGTGGATTGCCTTTTCATGAAGATTATGTTTCCCATACAGACTTGACGGAAAAAGGCAATTTTGAAGCGTTTCAACGTCTGCGTAATTTAAAGGAAAAACCTTCTGCCGTTTTATCGTTCAACGATTTCGTCACGCTGGACTTGATAAAATATGCTAAAGAAAACAATGTTCTTATAGGTTATGATATCCATGTGATTAGCTTTGCCAACTATCCGTTGTGGAAATATATGGATAATCCTCCTCTGGCAAGTATCGAACAATATCCTGCTGAACAGGCTTCCATTGCTTCGCGAATGTTGTTCCGACTCATCAATAATGAAGGTAAGGAGGAGTTGCCTGTAGAAAATGCTAAGCTTTCTTCTAAGCTGGTGTATCAATAAATGGAAAGGAAAGCTAAATTATACTGCATAAAAAAACAGCTGCTCAATTAAAGCAGCTGTTTTTTTTATGATTAATTAGTGTTATTCTTATAAGTGGATTACTTCACCATAGGCGTCAGCTGCAGCTTCCATGATAGCTTCACTCATGGTAGGATGAGGGTGAACAGACTTGATGATTTCATGTCCAGTAGTTTCCAATTTGCGGGCAACTACCACTTCAGCAATCATTTCTGTTACGTTAGCACCTATCATGTGGGCACCTAAGAACTCACCATATTTGGCGTCGAAGATAACTTTCACGAAGCCGTCTTTGGCGCCGGCAGCCGAAGCTTTACCCGATGCAGAGAATGGAAATTTACCTACTTTGATTTCATAGCCGGCTTCGCGTGCGGCTTTTTCAGTATATCCTACGGAAGCAATTTCTGGAGAGCAGTATGTACATCCAGGAATATTGTTGTAGTTGATAGGTTCTACGTGAAGGCCTTTGATTTTTTCTACACAGGTTATAGCTTCTGCTGAGGCTACATGTGCTAGAGCCTGACCTTTCACGATGTCTCCGATAGCGTAAACGCCTTCTACATTTGTTTTGTAGAAATCGTCTACTACTACACGACCTTTTTCTACTTTTACACCTACTTCTTCAAGCCCTAGGTTTTCGATATTTGGTGTGATACCTACAGCGGACAATACTACTTCTGCTTCGATAACTTCAATACCTTTTGCTGTTTTGATGTTTACCTTGCAGAGGTCACCGCTAGTATCAACGGACTGCACCTCAGACTTAGTAAGGATGTTGATACCTTGTTTTTTAAGCGACTTTTCAAGGTGTTTAGAGATTTCCTCATCTTCTACAGGGACGATGCGGTCCATAAATTCTACGATGGTAACTTTTGTACCTATCGCGTTGTAGAAGTATGCAAATTCCACTCCGATAGCGCCGGAACCTACGACTACCATAGATTTAGGCTGTTGTGGAAGGTTCATTGCTTGACGATAGCCGATAATTTTTTTGCCGTCTTGTGGCAGGTTAGGTAATTCTCTTGAACGAGCACCTGTAGCTAAGATTGTATGTTTGGCTGTATATTCTTTGACGCTGCCGTCAGCAGCTTTAACTTCTACTTTACCACCTTTTTTGATTTTTGCGGTACCCATAATCACGTCTACCTTGTTCTTTTTCATCAAGAATTGGATACCTTTGCTCATGCCTTCAGCAACCCCACGACTTCTTTTAATAATTGCACCAAAGTCAGCTTCACCGCCTTGAACTTTAATGCCGTATTCATCAGCATGTTTCAAGTACTCGAACACTTGAGCACTTTTCAATAAAGCTTTTGTAGGAATACATCCCCAGTTTAAACATATACCACCTAAAGCTTCACGCTCTACAACGGCAGTTTTAAAACCTAATTGAGATGCTCGGATAGCAGCAACATAACCACCCGGTCCAGCTCCAATCACAATGATGTCGTAGTTCATATAGTTTTTGAATTATAGTTTCTCTTTCAATTTGTAGCCAAAAATACATTTTTTTTTTGGCTTATGAATAGTCTCTCCGGAGGATATTTGACTTATGAAGATAAAATTATGGCATGAGAATGTAAATTATGTCAGCAATCGGTCAATAAATACGATGGGTGGATGTCCTTTCAATTAATTGTATATTTTAGCGCTAAACACATTATCTTATGTTACGTATATTCAGACAAATAGCGCTGTGGGAAGCGATTTCGACCTTAATTTTATTTTTTGTTGCCATGCCATTAAAGTATTTTGCCGATCTTCCGTTGGCAGTGCGTGTTGCCGGTTCCATTCATGGTTTTCTGGTTGTAGTATTCGTTATTATGCTTCTTATGTGTTGGAAGACTTACCAATGGAAAATTTCGCGCGTATTTAAATACTTCTTCCTCTCTCTTATTCCTATAGTATCTTTTTGGGTAGAAAAAGATCTTAAGAAAGATATATTACACCTCCGCAAATAAGTAGAAGTCTATATTTCAAATTATAAAGATAAAAGCTAAAGCATGACACTTTAGCTTTTATCTTTTGGTAAGTCGTTAATACTCATGTAAGCGTAGGTAATTTCTTTTTTGCCATGAGGGGTAGGAACACCATTTTCGTTGAGGTTTACGAATACCATCTTATCTATGGAAAGTATGGTTTTTCGTGTAATCTTGTTACGTACTTCGCAGGTTAGGGTGATGGAGGTGCGTCCAAAATGGGTGGCTGTTATCCCTAGCTCGATAATGTCTCCCTGTTTGGCAGAGCTTACAAAGTTGATCTCAGAGATAAATTTGGTCACCACATGAGGGTTGCCCAGCTGTACGATGGCATAGATTACGGCTTCCTCATCGATCCAGCTTAACAGTCGACCTCCAAATAATGTTCCGTTAGGGTTGAGGTCTTCGGGTTTTACCCATTTTCGAGTATGAAAGTTCATAGGCTTAAGGATTTAAAAAACAAAAAGTGAATAAAATAGTAGACTTTATCAGATGCCGCTGTTATAATGAAAGGTAATAAAAGCGATTTCAGCATGACTTTTTATGACGGCGAAGAAAAAAGACTATTCTTAGAATTTGTACATGATACAAATAAAACTATTGAATGGGTTAAATCCAAAAATATTGATGGACACATCCAATGGTTTAAAACAGAAAAAATAGAACAATTTTTTGGATTATCATCAACTTCTTCAACAGTAATTTTCATTATACATTGCTCACAAGACCGTTGAATTGTTTTTGTTGAATGGATATATAAGCAAAGAGGCAAAGTTTTTACTTTGCCTCTTTTATATTTTAAGCGTGAATAGCTCTGTTTGCCGTAGCAGCGAGTGCCGCTTCTTTTATAGCTTCCGTATAAGTAGGGTGGGCATGACAGATTCTTGCAATATCTTCAGCAGAAGCACGGTATTCCATGGCTACTACTGCTTCGGCAATCATATCTGCTGCACGCGGCCCTATCATATGGACGCCCAGCACTTCATCTGTTTCTGCATCAGCAAGGATTTTTACGAAACCGTCCGTATCTCCAGATGCTTTAGCACGTCCTGATGCCTTGAAAGAGAAGGTTCCAGTTTTATATTTTACACCGGCTTCTTTAAGCTGCTCTTCGGTTTTACCTACAGAAGCTACTTCCGGCCAAGTATAGACCACTCCCGGAATCAGGTTGTAGTTGATATGTGGTTTTTGCCCTGCAATTCTTTCTGCTACATACACTCCTTCTTCTTCGGCTTTGTGGGCAAGCATAGCGCCTCTTACTACGTCACCGATAGCATAAACGCCTTCCACAGCCGTTTCCATATGTTCGTTGACAGGGATTTTGTTTCCTCTTTCTTCCGGTGTGATGCCTATATTTTCTAACCCTAAATCTTTGGTATAGGCTACACGTCCTACAGCCACGATACAGTAGTCACCTTCAAAAGTTACAGGTTGACCTTTAGCATCCTCTGCTGTCACTGTCACTGTTTTACCATTGTTAGTAGCACCTGTAACTTTGTGGCCTAAGAAGAACTCCATGCCCAATGATTTTTTCAATACACGCTGCAGTTCTTTTCCAAGGCTGCCATCCATGGTGCTGATGATAGATTTTGCGTATTCAATTACAGACACTTTAGCCCCTAGACGCGCATAAACCGATCCTAATTCCAAACCGATGACACCACCACCGATAATAATTAGGTGTTTTGGCACTTCTGTAAGGTTCAATGCTTCGGTAGAAGTGATGATACGTTTTTTGTCTATAGGTAAGAAAGGAAGCGCGGTAGGTTTGGAACCTGTAGCGATAATTATATTCTTTCCTGTGATTTCTTCTGTAGAACCGTCTTTTTTCGTAATCTTGATGGTGTTTTTGTTTATGAAAGAACCAACACCTTCGTACGAATCGATTTTATTTTTCTTGAAAAGAAAAGAAATACCGGCTGTATTTTGAGCGATCACATCGTTTTTACGATCGATCATCTTTTTCAAATCTATTTTGAGATCTTTTACAGATATACCGTGGTCTGCAAAGGCGTGAGCCGCATTGTGATAATGTTCTGAAGTATCCAATAAAGCTTTTGAAGGGATACATCCTACGTTAAGACATGTACCTCCAAAGGTGCTATATTTTTCTATTACTGCTGTTTTTAAGCCTAATTGAGCACAACGGATAGCAGACACATAACCCCCTGGACCACTACCTATAACTATGACATCGTATTGCATAATTGCTGATTTAAAATTTTATTGCAAAGTTAATGTTTATCAATTACTATTGCCAAATTATGTTTGCATAAAAAAAGGCACTTTGATGTGCCTTATACATATCTTAATATTGCTATTTATTCTGCAACGATTTTTCCTTTCATGACGCCGAAATGGCCAGGGAAACTACAGATATAATCGTACACTCCTTTTTCCAATGTTACGGTGATTTTGTCTTCTTCACCAGGTCCTAACAATTTGGTATGAGCAACGATAGATGTTAATGATGACTTAGGGATATATTCGTTGTCTGCCGCCGATGATGCTTCTCCACCGAATGTTGCTAGGTCTACGCCTGGCTTAAGGATGACAAGGTTGTGACCCATTGATTCTTTTGGCATGGTGCCTACGTTTTTGAACGTAATTTCAACAGGTTCGCCAGCTTTTACACGAATCAATTCTATGTTGAATTTCATTTGGTCATTACCCTCTACAGTCCAAGTATTAGAAATTTGAACATTCTCAATACCTTCCACGGTTTCCGTAGAGGCGTTAGACACTTCTTCTGAGGTAGCATCCGCATTGTTTGCATTATTGTTGTTATTATTGCCACCGCAAGAAGCGAAAGCCAATGTTAAAGCAATCGATGGAATTAAAAAATATTTTTTCATATCTGTTTATAATATTGACTTTTTAAAGTTAAGAACATTCTTGATAACGAAACAATTAAATCGGAATTTATTGTCTATTTTTGTAAATATTGACAATCTTATTATACAAGTCTGCAGGATCGAATGGTTTTGCGATTACTTCGTCGGCGCCCACATCGATGGCTGCCTTTTGCTCGTGTTCCATGACGGATGCGGAAACCGTGAAAATAGGGATTCGTCTTTTTTGAGAGTCCGGATGATTACGGATTTCCATAATAGCTTCGAACCCGCTCATCACGGGCATATGGGTGTCCATGAGTATGAGATCAAAATCTTGGCATTCCAAAGCATTGAGAGCTTGGCGTCCATTTTTGACAATGGTGACCTCACAGTTCCACGTTTTGAGCATATGAGAGAGCATGAAGCTGTTTAGGTCATTATCTTCAGCTACCAATACCTTGAAGTCCGATAATTTTTCAAAGTTGGCATAGCTTTCTATCTTTTCTTTTTGTTTGATAGACTGGTTTTTGGCTTCCTTGATGTCTGCTATGAAGGAGAAGGTAGAGCCTTCACCATAGACGCTATCTGCTGTCACCGATCCATTTAAGAGTTCAGCGAGCTTCTTGACAATGGTAAGTCCGAGACCTGTTCCGCCGAATTTTTTCGTAATCTTATCATCTCCCTGTTCGAAGGCATCGAAAATTTTATCTACAACTTCTGGTTTAATGCCAATACCGGTATCTTTTACCGCAAAACGTATGGTGTAGTTATCCTCTTTCTTTTCCAATAGGTCTACGGAGAGGACTATACTTCCCTCCTCGGTAAATTTTAGACTATTGGATATAAAGTTGCTGATAATCTGCTTGAGCCGCAGAGGGTCAAAATACATCAAAGCCGGAATCCGATTGTCGATATCAATTTGAAGGTTAATATTTTTGTTCTGTGCCTTGATGTTGAATATGTTTATCGTCTCATGTATAAGATCTCTGAGGTTGAAGTCTTCAAACTCTATTTTCATCATTCCAGAGTCTATTTTGGAGATGTCGAGGATGTCATTGATGATCATCAGTAGGGAGTTTGAGGCACTGCTCAGGCGGTTGACCCAATCACGTTGCTCTTCCGAAAGGTTAGAGCTGTTGAGCATATGAACAATTCCTAAGATGCCGTTAAGGGGTGTACGTATCTCATGACTCATGTTGGCAAGGAATATTTCCTTGGACTTGCGTGCATGTTCGGCCTCCTTGTTGGCTTGAATCAGTGCAATACGTGACTGTTCGAGCTCTGCATTTTTCTGAATAATCTCTTCCTGAATACGTACATGCTTTACGAAAGTTGTAACCTTGGCAATGGTAATGGCTGGATTCAAGGGTTTATATAAGTAATCTATTGCTCCACTTTCGAGACCTTTAATCAAGTATTTATCCTCTTTGGATATGGCAGTCACCATGATAGCTGCGATATGGCTTGTCTTAGGGTTAGATTTCAGCAAGGAGACGAATTCAAAGCCGTTTATTTCCGGCATCTGAACATCAACAAGCGCTATGGAAATGTCGTTTTTCCAACAAAGTTTAAGCGCCTCATTGGGGTCTGTGGTGCTGATGATATTGATGTCGGGTATATCTTTCAGCAGGGCTTCCAGACTAATGACATTTTCTATTCTATCATCAAGAATCAAAAGGTTGATGTTCTTCATCGCAAACTATTATTTTAAATCTTTGAAAAAGCTGATAATCTGTTCGTCGTTCCACACAAGAGCACCTGTGGTTGCTTTTATACCGGCTCTAGGCATGGTATCTATAATTGCACATTCGGGATTCTGTACAATGGCCCGTCCTCCGAAAGCTTCTACTAGCGCTAGACCCTGAGCTCCATCGGCGTTTGCTCCCGACAGCAGGAATGCCGTACAGCTTTTTTTGTAAATCTGTGCTGCTGTCTCAAACAAAACGTCGATGGAAGGTCTTGAATAATTGATATACTCGGAGCAGTCCAGTGAAAAACGGTAATCAGGCTCCACCAACAGATGATATCCTGCCGGAGCAAAGTAAACATAGTTCTTCTGGATTTTCATATTATTGTAGACAGAAGTAATATTTCTTTGTAACTTTTTCGCTAAACTGCTCTCTATCTGCGTTTCAAATTTTTTATTGCGATGGAGCACGATACAGATGGCCTGCTCAAAATATGAGGGCAACTGCCCAAGGAACGTCGTAATCAAAGGGTAAGAACCTGCAGATCCTCCAACCAGTATGATTTCCTTCGCAGTAGACATTATTTTATTTTTTGATAAATGTTATTTCTTTTGTCAATGACTTTAAATTTCTCTTTGATATCTTGGGCGTACAGACTTTCTTTGGCCCCCAAACATAAGAAGCCGAACAGGCTTAAAGACTCGTAAAAGAGGTTAAGGACTTTTTTCTGTAGCTCTCTATCGAAATAGATCATCACATTGCGACAGAGTATCAGTTGAAATTCGTTGAATACGTGATCGGTCACAAGATTATGGGTAGAGAACAGAATTTTATCTCGGTATTCTTTATTGATGATGACGGCATCATACATGGCCGTGTAATGACTGGAAAAATCACTTGCCAGTTCTGTTTGTAAGTAATTTTCAGTGTAGGACTGGATTTTCCGTGTACTATACACACCTTTGCGGGCAATGTCCAACGCCTTATGGCTGACGTCCGTGGCGTAGATGAAACTTCGTTGAAGAAGGTTGGAGTCTTTTAGCATTATGGCCGTAGAATATGCCTCTTCACCGGTGGCGCACCCAGCACTCCACACCCGAATCTGAGGAAAAGTCTCTATGTAAGGAAAGACATTTTTTCTAAGCGACACAAAAAATTGTGGGTCACGGAACATTTCCGTTACATTCACCACTATTTCCTGGATAAAGTAATTGTCGAAATCTTTGACATTCACAATTGCATTTTTGAGATCTACAAGATCCATTTTCTCCACTTGAAGGAATCTTTCTACTCTTCTTTTCAGGGAGGATTTGGAGTAGCCTGAAAGGTCATACTCCGTAACATTTTTTAAAAGATAAATAATATCTTCTAGATCTTGGAATTGTATAAGTGGATTTGAATTTAGCCCAACCATACCTGCATCAACGAAGTTAGTTTATCAATATCTATAGGTTTGCTCACATAATCGTTGGCCCCTATCTGTATAGATTTCTCCCGGTCGCCTTTCATAGCCTTTGCTGTAACAGCTATAATAGGTAAGTCCTTGTAATTTAACACGTTGCGTATGTACTGAATGGCCTCATAGCCATCCATCTCCGGCATCATGATGTCCATAAGTACGATGTCGATCTTATGGTCCGGATTTTTTAGAATTTCTATTGCTTCTTTGCCGTTATTAGCTACCTCAATATGCATATTGTAGCTTTGTAGGCTTGTCGATAACGCAAAGACATTACGCATGTCGTCATCTGCAATCAGGACACGTTTGCCATTGAGGTTGTTGGTATGTATTACAGTAGGTATTTCCGCTTTGTGTATAATGTTATTTTCCTGTTGTAGTTTGTTTAAAAACAGGTTCACTTCATCGATTAGCCGGTCACTGGATTTGTCAGACTTTAGAATAGTTGCCCTAGCGTCTGCTAGGATTTTGTCATATTGGTCTTTAGGAAGCTCATATGCCGTATTGATGATAATAGGAATTTTTGATAGTTCCTTATTTTCTTTGATACGTTCTATAAGCTCAAGACCGTTGCCGTCCGGCAGACTTAAGTCTAGGATGATGCAGTCAATGTTGTTTTCCTCGTTGAGTTTGTTCCATGCAGAATTCAACGAGAAGGTCTGTATGACATTGATATTTTGGCTAGCAAATGAATTTTTGATGTGGTCGCTTTGCAGCTCTTGGTCTTCCACCAGCAATATTTTCTTCACGGAGCTGCTTAGGTTGAGGTTTATATCTTCGAAGGTTTTCTGTATAGCCTTTTCCGTTACAGGCTTGTGCATGAAGCCTATGGCTCCTTTTTCTAGGAAATCTTTTTTAGAGAATGTAGCTGCAGACATCATGTGTATAGGGATGTGTTTGGTTGCCGGCTCTTCTTTTAGTGTGCGTAATACCTCCCATCCATCGACAATAGGAAGCATGACATCGAGGATGATGGCACTTGGAAGTTCGGTTTTTGCTATTTCTATCCCTTTGGCACCGTCGTGTGCCAACATAACTGAAAATCCATAGTTTTCTGCAAAGCCTTTAAGAATATCGGCAAAATTCACATCATCTTCAATAATCAAAATAGTTTTCTGCTGAAGTATGGAAGTTTCTGCCAATCTTGCTATTTCTTCTTTTATAGGTTTCTCCGGCTGAGATGATACACTAAGCTCTTCTTCATTTTGAGGCGCTGATATGGTCTCAAGAGGTTCTGTAGCCGCTTCCTGCAAAGGTAGGATTAGGGTGAACTTACTGCCTTTTCCTACTTCACTTTCAAGCGTTATACGTCCTCCCAAGAGACTGGCTAGTTCTTTACTGATGGAAAGTCCTAGTCCTGTGCCTCCGTATTTACGGCTGGTGGAGCCATCTTCTTGGCGGAATGCTTCAAATATTAAATCCTGCTTATCTTTTGAAATACCTTTGCCGGTATCTATGACATCGAAATACAGGTTGTTTGATTGAAGCTGTATGTCCAGACGCACTTCTCCGCCGGGCTCGGTAAATTTGAAGGCATTGGAAAGGAAGTTTTTTATGACCTGTTGCAGACGATATTCGTCGGAAAGAAAGGTTTTAGGTACCTTCTTGGCAATAGAAGTCCTAAAAGTGATGTTCTTATCTTCTGCAATGGCTCTAAAGAGCTCTTGGAGCTCTTTGACAAAAAGCTCTGCTTCAATCTCGCTTATGTTTAGTTCAATATGACCTGCTTCAATCTTCGCCAAATCGAGAAGCTGATTAATCAGCTGGAGGAGGTCTGAACCCGCATCATGGATAACTTGGGCATACTTGATCTGTTCTTCATTGAGATTATGCTGCTTGTTATCCTGAAGCAGCTTTGCCAAAATCAAAATACTGTTTAGTGGTGTACGCAGTTCGTGGCTCATGTTGGCCATGAATTCCGATTTATACTTGCTGGCCTGCTCTACTTCTTTGATTTTTTGATCTATTAGCTGTTGAGCCTGATGTAGCTCTTGATTTCTGAGTTCCAGCTCCTCGGCTTTGCGGTTAAGCTCCTGATTGGTTTGGGTAAGTTCTTCCTGTTGTACGCGAAGCTCTTCTTCCGACGATTCCAGTAGGTTAGTCTTTTGTACAAGTTCTTCGTTGGTGATACGCAATTCTTCCTGCTGTGCTTCTAGCTCTTCGTGTTGTACCTGCGCTTCCTCGAGAAGGTGTCTCACCATACGGTGGTTTTGTCCGAAACGGATGCGTGTTGCTAGGTTACGGTTCGCCCTGCGGAAGAAATCCCTATATCGGATAAGATCTTCTTCTTTGCAGTCCAAAGCCACTTCTATTACTCCTATAACTTCATCTTCATAGGATAGAGGGTTGATAAAGACGAACAAATCGTTTCGTGTAATGAAGTTGGAAAGTCCATTCGTCTGGTCATCTTTATCTATTTTCTTGAAGTAAATTTCATTTGTCGCAGCTACCTGACCCAATATCTGTTCGCCGAAGGTAAATTTTTCTATTTTATGTGTGGTAAGTCCTATGCCTTCATACAGTTCAAAGATGTCGGAATTGTCCTTTCGGAAGTAAATGGCTAAAGCATGAAGTGGGAAAGTCTGCTTGACAAAATTTTTTATGATTTGGGCAATTTCACGTTCGTCGTCAACACCGCTTATTTCTTCAATGAGGGCATTGTTTTTCTCTAAAATCCAATTGTATTCATCGATTTTCTTTTGGGCTTCTACAAAGTCCTGGTTGATTTTTTTTAGTTCACGTCTGGATTTCCTTAATGTTTTCAAGGATTGATATACGAGGTAATAAGTGAATAGAATAGTGAAGAATGACAGGATAATCAGAGAAAGAGTAATGTTGCGGACACGATCTAAATGAGTTTTATTTTTGTTGAATTCCTGATTACGGAAATCGAAGATAGAGCTGACAAAATTGTTGTATATCTGGATGTTTTTCTCTTGTTTTGCCAACCAGAAGGATATGACATCAGTATGTTCTTGTTTCATTAATGAGTCCATCCTATCCTCATCCAATAAATCTTGCGCAAAGGATATTATGGTTTTCGAAAGCTGCTTATTCTGTCCTTGCTCTCCTAAAGACTCAAGCTGCAAGATTTCGTTCTTGATATCAGTATGGTAGGAGAGGATCTGTGCTTTCAGCTCATAGGAAGGATTCCTAATATAATCTATATGTCGTTGGGTCAACTTATAAAGTCTGCTGTTCAGATCACGGGCTACTTCCAGCTGCTGTTGTGCGTTATTAAGAATGTTGTCGTTTCTTTTCAAATAATTTTTTAACTCGCTAAACAAATACGCTGAAGAAGCTATAGTAATAATTATTGATATGATTATACTGCTGAAAATCTGATTGCGGTATTTTGAAGTATCCATAGAAAATTGTCTCGCCGATAAGGTCTCTTAAGCTTGCCCAAAAGTAGAAATTTTAAATAAAATATACTTATTTCGGCACGCGATAGTCCCTATTTTAATTGCTATACCAATAGATTAATGGTGTTTTAATGTTTTCTTAGTGCTTTTATACTAAAATAACTGAATTTATCAATTTTTTCCAATAAAATAAAATAAATTAATATCTTTAGGGAACTTAAAACAAGATTGAGGCAAGATGATGAACACAGAAGTTACTATAATCCTCACCATTATCGGTTCGGTAATAGGTTTAGCCGTTTTACTTTATATTTTGCCTATCAATTTATGGTTTACGGCGCAGCTGTCCAATGTAAAAATTAGTCTTTTGAATTTGGTGTTGATGCGTTTGAGAAAAGTGCCACCGGCTTTGGTAACCAATGCTATGATTACTTCGACAAAGGCGGGGCTAACTATTACGACAAACGAAATAGAAACCCATTATTTAGCGGGTGGAAATGTAAATAAAGTTATAAAAGCTTTAATTTCGGCGGATAAGGCCAACATTCCTTTGGATTTTAAGCTTGCTACGGCTATCGACCTAGCAGGAAGAGATGTGTTTGATGCGGTTCAGCTTTCGGTAAACCCTAGAGTCATCAATACCCCTCCGGTAGCGGCAGTGGCTAAAGATGGTATTCAGCTTATCGCCAAGGCGCGTGTTACGGTGCGTGCCAATATCCATCAGCTGGTGGGGGGTGCAGGGGAAGAAACCATACTGGCACGTGTAGGTGAAGGTATTGTGACCACTATAGGTTCATCTGCGGATCACAAGGAAGTGTTAGAAAATCCCGATAGAATTTCTAAAACCGTTTTGGCCAAAGGTTTGGATTCGGGTACTGCTTTCGAGATTTTGTCTATCGATATCGCTGACATGGATATAGGCGAGAACGTAGGAGCGAAACTGCAGACAGATCAGGCGGAGGCAGATCTTAAAGTGGCTAATGCAAGAGCCGAGGAGCGAAGAGCTATGGCCGTGGCTAACGAACAGGAGATGAGAGCCAAAGCACAGGAAGCAAAAGCCAAAGTGATTGAGGCGGAAGCACAGGTACCGATGGCTATCGCGGAAGCTTTCCGAAACGGAAACCTCGGTATTATGGACTATTACCGTCTGAAAAATCTCCAAGCCGATACTGATATGAGAAACTCGATCTCTAATCCTAAAGGTGATGAAAAGAATGGATAGAGGTTTATAATAAAAAACAAAACCTTGGTGATGGGCACCAAGGTTTGCTACTAACCAATTATAAACCTAAATTATGAAAAGACTACTTTATGAACAATCGGGCTTACTACTTCCGTATTGTTGAGACAAAGTTACATCAAGATTTGACTCCCGTCAAGTCTTTTAGAAGAGAAAGTTGTGAAAACAACTAGTTTCTGACATTGTTGTGATTTTTCTTGTAAATCGTGATAAATAGCTGTCGCTATTGAATAAATTTCTAAAAATTGCTTTCCTAAATTTGAAATAATTAATTTTGCTGTCTATATGATTTATACTAAATTCAAAACTATTAAATGTGTTGTGCTGGATGTTGATGGGGTTTTGACAGACGGCAAAATTTTGGTCACGGAAGAGGGCCATCAGCTGCGCACATTCCATGTTAAAGATGGTTATGCCATACAGTATGCCGTAAAACAGGGGCTCACTATTGTGGTGATTACAGGGGCCAAATCTTTAGGAGTGAAAGCCCGATTCGAGGGCTTGGGTGTCAAGGAAACTTATTTGGGAATTCACGATAAATGGTCTGTGCTAGAAGAGGTGATGAATCGTTATCAACTAGCTCCAACGGAAGTCATGTTTATCGGTGATGATATGCCGGATTACCTTTGTATGCAGAAGGTGGGGGTAGCTGTAGCTCCGGCCGATGCTGTAGAGGAAATCAAAGCCATATCTCATTATGTGTCACGCTGTAAAGGAGGGGAGGGCGTGGTACGTGAAGTGTTAGAGAAAATCCTGAAATTACAGGGTAAGTGGCATAATGATATTTTTGTTCCTAGCGTTTGAGAGAAATATGTTATTGGATAGATTGAAGGACATAAGGGTGGTGTTGGCGTCACAGTCACCAAGGCGAAAGGAGCTGTTAGCAGCTTTGGATATTGATTTTGAGGTGATTGTCAATAGTGTTGATGAATCGGTTCCTTCCGATATTCCTAGTCATCAGGTGGCAGAATCGTTAGCGTTGAAAAAGCTTTCCGTTTTTGATACAGAAGAGTTTAGTTCATCTTTGGTTATTGCTGCGGATACTGTGGTAGTAGATTCAGAAAATCAGGTGTTGGGAAAGCCGGTATCTGAGCAGGCAGCTTTTGAGGTGATTAAGAGCTTGTCCGGGAAACCGCATGATGTATACACCGGAGTAGCTATGGCTTATGAAGGCAAGAGAGTGTCTTTTACGGAAAAAACAAAGGTATATTTTGACAGTCTGACGGACGAAGAAATCCGTTACTATATAGCGAAATATAAGCCGCTTGACAAGGCAGGAGCCTATGGTATTCAAGAGTGGATAGGTCGTGCAGCAGTTATATCTATCGAAGGATCATATGAAAATGTCATGGGGCTACCAACAGTTCGGCTTTATAAGGAACTAAAAAAATTAATCAAATAAAAAAGGAGGCTTAAGCCTCCTTTTTTATTTGATATGATATCGAATACCTGTATAGAACATCCTTCCTGTCAAAGGACCCCATAGTAGGTTTGTATCGAAATACTGTCCGAAAGGTTGGTCGAACGCAAGAATAGGATCTTTCTGATATTTATTGGTAAGGTTTTCCCCACCAACATAGATACTGAAGTTTTTATCCTTGCCGAAAGACTTGCTCACCTGTGCATTCATGGTGATGTATGCCGGAGAGTAGCTATCAAGTTGGTATTCTGTAGGATTATCTATAGTTGATGGAAGACGTTTTTTTCCTACTACGTTAAATGTATAGTCAAAACTCCATCCGCTATGCAGGTTGTATGCTAAGTTCATAAATCCTCTGTGTTTTGCAGTCAAAGGCTTACTTAATGTACCAGCCTTCTTATAATCCGTTTTTACATCGAGCAGACGGTATGCAAAGCGTGCTTCAAAGTGGCGGGCTGGCATGAACCGGAATTCGGCCTGTAAGCTGTTGGAATACGATTTGCCATCCAGATTGTAGATATTTACTTCACGTGGATTTTCCCAGTCTATGACTACCTGATTTTCGAAGTTGTTGTGGAACAGCTCTATGGCAATTCCAGACTCTCTGCCGAAAAGTTTGAAATCCTGATCCAAGGTAATTCCTGTATTCCACGAAACTTCCGGCTTAAGACCATATGCCGAGTTGGAAGATTGCAAGTTTGCGTAGTCTATAGTTCTGGCAGAAGCTAGCATACCTATGTTTTCGGCAAAGATGTTTGCGGTACGTTGTCCTCTTCCCGTGCTGATACGGATGGTATTACCTTCAAAAGGATTGTATCGGACTACAAAGCGTGGGGTTGTGAACCATCCGTATAGAGAATTGTAGTCCTGGCGAAGGCCTGCCACCAAGTCGAATTTTTCCGTAGGACTATAGGTATATTCTGCGAATACGCCCGTAACTGTTTCTGTACGCCCGAAATCATGGCTTTCAATATTTTCTTTGTATTTGTCGTAGGATACGGAGACTCCCACTTTATATTTGTGATCAATAGTTCCTAGGATATCTTGAAATATAAGGTTGGCATATCCGTTGGTTTGCTTATTGCTGTAGTCTCTTAAGCCAAAGTAGCTGTCTTGATTGTAGTTGGAAGCAGAAAGTTGCAGCCCTACACTTCTATATCGGTTTTCGGGGAATACATAACCTATTTTTCCGAATCCTTCAATTCTTTCGTTGTCGAAACCTAGTCCGTAGATGGCATTGCTTCCACGGTCTTCTTTGTTGAAAGATGTTTGCCCTCCTGTACGCTTGTCTTTTAGGTATTTAACCCCAAATTGGGCGATAAGACCTTTGCCGTTTTCGAAGTGCCATCTATTTATACCGGAAAAGAGATTACCTACAGGGACATCCCTAAAACCATTGTGACTGAAGTTCATGTCTTTGTTGTACATGAAGTTGTCATGTAACAAGAGACCTACAGACCATTTGTCGTTGATCTTTTGAGCCAAGTTGAGGTTGAGGTCTGTACGTCCCATGTTGTTGGCATAGGCATTGAAGAATAATCTTTCCGAAGTGTGCGGCTTTTTAAGTTCGACGTTGATTTGTCCGGCCATATTTTCGTAACCGTTTACTACGGAGCCAATACCTTTGCTGATGTCGATGGACTCAATCCATGTTCCGGCGATGCTGTTTAATCCCAGTGGAGAGGCAAATCCTCTGGGGCCCGGAAGGTTTTCTACTGTAAGTTGGGTATAGATGCCGCTGAGACCTAAAAGTTGTATCTGTTTGCTTCCTGTCACGGCATCGCTGCTTACCACGTCCACAGAAATTGTTGTTTCAAAGCTTTCGCTGAGGTCGCAGCATGCAGCTTTGAATAGCTCCAATGCCGTAAGAACTTCGACGCGGTTGGCATTGAGCGCTTTGATATAGTTGGATTTTTTTCGACGTGACACTACCACTTCCGACAACACATTGTTTTGAGCGTGGATGACCAATACCTCATGCAGATCTTTTACTTCTATGACTACAGGCTGCATGCCTACGGCAGTGAAGACGAGATGTTTGTTGCCTTCATTATGCTTGATTTTAAAGACACCGCTCTCGTTGGACGTCGTTTGTCCTTTGGGGCCTTCCTGCCAACGAATATTCACATTTGCAATAGGAGTAAGTGAAGCTTTGTCGTCCTCATTGACTACTACACCGGTGATGATGTGTTCGTGGTTGTGATGGTCGGATGTTTCTTTTCTGCCCTTTCCGTGATTATGATAATGATTGTGGTCTTCTCCTTTATGGCCATGATGCTCATGGTCATGATCGTCTTCATCATGTTCATGGTCTTCTCCTAATCTTTCGTAGAGGCAGCATTCATGCAGCTTTTCATACACTTCGTCTGGCGCACGATGTAATGGTGTGTCATGCCCAGCCATTGCAATAGCCTTCTGTATGGCAGAAAGTGTAGTATTGGAGTTATAGGAAACGGTTATTTTTCGTGTTTTTACGTCCCATACGGCGCTGTTTACGCCTTTTATTTTTGCAGCTTTTTCGATCCTTTGTTTACATAGACCACAATTTCCTGCCACGTCAAACGTTGCTGTGCTATCAGTCTGCGCGTAAGAAAATTGAAATATTGTACAGAATAATAATAATACTTTTATGATTTTGTCCATAGTTTGATTTCATTTATACAACCATAAGAAAGATATGCAATAGGCATCTCCTGCCGTCATATTGCATGCGACTTATATAAATGAAATCCTAAATTCTGTAAATGCAGTTTTTGATATAGATAGGGGGTGAAGAATCTATCGATGCATAAAGATAATTTGTGAAAACAGCTTTATGGAATGTATCAGTGACCTTAAAGTCTAGGGCAATCCATGGTAATGAAAGAATGGCAGGGGTCAGCTTTATGAGAAAGGAAGAGCTGTTGTAATCTTTATGTGAGAGCTGGTCAACTTTTACCACCTCATTCTTGCATTCGCCATGGCAGTGGCCGTCGTGGTCTTCGTGATGTTTGTGTGTTTCTGCACAGAAGATACAGGATTCTGGAGATAACTTTTCATAGAAACTTAAGATGAAGGAGTCTTTACAGATATGAACGTAGATGTTCCCTCCAATAGAGACGAAACAGAACATCACACTCATTAATATAGCTAAGACTCTTTTCATCAATTTTTTATATAAATTTCCTATGTAAAGTTAAATGAATTTTTTATATATTTCAATTATAAAAACCTAAGTTATGATGGAACTATTTTTTCATGACCAATCTTTTGCGGTATTGGGCATTATAGCCTTATGCATCGCAGGAATTATCCTAACAAAAGTTTATTCTAAAATCATGTCGAAGTTACACTAACAACTTCCTTTTTCCGCAATAGTGGTAAACAGTCTTTAAATACATCATGATAGTAGCATGGCGTTCAACCCTTAAAGTCACTGTCATGATGTATTTAAGAAATATCCTTTTCAGTAAAGAGTGACTTGATATAGGATACGAAAGCGAAATAAAAAGTATAGAGCGCAATAAGCGGAGAAGATTTCATGGAAAGCAATAAAGACTTCTTTATTGGTAGTAAGTGTTCGGTCTTAGGAAGCTGTATTGACCTTTTCTAGGTAAGAGAGACGGTAAAGACATCGTATCGGTTGTTGTAAAGAAGCAAAGCCCTCCTCTCATAGGTATCCCAAGCCCTTTCCGTCCCTGATTTTGTTCGTCTTATCGAAATGACACCCACCTTAAAAGTTAAGGTAATAAAGGGAAAGGGATGTGATGGATAAAAGAAAACTTTTTGGCAGCATCCCTTTCCTATTAGGTTGACCTCTCAGCTGCAATAAATCTAAGAAGTCCGCTAATGATAGTTATCGGATTTTTTTAGGATAATTGATCCATACCACGATCCCTAAGATCATTGCTACTCCTGCCCATTGTATGCCGGACACTTTTTCGTGCAGTACGAAGTACGACATAGCAACAGCCACGGGTAGTTCTACCGCACTGAGTATGCTTCCCAGAGCAATATCGATTTTGGGCATACCGTAGGCAAAAAGGAAAGGAGGAAGTACCGTCCCAAAAACGGCCAACAGAAGACCATATTGGTAAATCAGCATATCTGTCTCAGGGTCGAAAAGGGAAAAGGGCTGCAGCGTAGTGAAGATAAGGATGGCAGCCCCTGTCACCATCAGCGCACTTTTTTGTACAGGAGGGTAGTCGTTTCCTACTTTTCCATTTACGATGATAAAAATCGAATAGGCTAAGGCAGCCAACAGACCGAAGCATATACCTAACAGCGAAAGGTCGGAGAAAGAAGATTCCATGGCTCCTGTAGCAAAGACTGTAGCGAAGAGTATGGCTATGATGCCTAACGCCTGGCGGGTGCTGGGCTTCTGCTTATACACGATATAGTTAATCAGTGCACTCATCCATATAAACTGCATCAACAGTACTATAGCTATGGAGGCTGGCACCAGCTGTACACACTTGTAATAGATGATGCTGACAATCCCGGTGGAGAATCCCGCAACGATAATTTTCCAGGACGGTGTCGTGCGGCTGAAACGTTGGGAAGAAGATTTTTTTGCAGAAGTGAGGAAATACATCACCCACAATAGAAGCATTCCCAACAAGGCTTGGATTCCGGTAACCTCACCTAAGGAGAAGCCTGCAGCATACGATTTTTTTACAAAGGTAGAGAGGATACCAAAGCTTGCTGCTCCGAAGAACACAGCAAGAGCTCCTTTAAATTTCTTCATACGACAAAGGTCTTAAGAATTAACGATTAATTTGGTCATTAATATGCTATTTTCTTAACTTCGAACGGTATGCGCTATTACCATTATATTTCCGCAATAATCCTTATCCTGCTGATAAGCTCCTGTGGAGCTTACAAAAAGGACAGCAGTCGTACTTCTTATCCTTTGGAATCCTCTCCACGGGAGTATAAAGATGTGCGTAACCATTATGCGCAGCTGCTCCATGTACACCCCCATAAGCTTAATCCGGCTTTATATGCTTATATTGACGAATGGATAGGTACGCCACATCGCTTGGGAGGACAGGACAAGAGCGGAATAGATTGCTCGGGATTTGTCAATAATCTTTTCCAGAGGGTGTACAATATGAAACTTCCGCGCACCTCGCGCGAGATGGCAGAGATTGTGAAGCGTAAGTATGACCATCAATTGAAGGAAGGGGACTTGGTTTTTTTCGCTTTTGGAGAAAAGGAAATTGACCATGTAGGCGTTTATCTGCATAATGATATGTTTGTGCATGTATCGACGAAGCGGGGAGTCATGATATCCAACCTGAAAGAATCTTGGTTTTACAAATATTTGAAACGCTGCGGAACACCTCGAATGTAAGATCTCCTATGGTAATACTTTTGTCAATTAAATCAGAACGAAGAAGATGAGCCCTTTTTCTGTGCTGAAATGTTTATTTTTGCCCAAATAAATTAAGCGAGATGATTAGTAAATCGAGAAAAATTTTTTTGGCAATCTGTATTATTGTCCCATTTATCGTGTACTGCTGGATATATTATTCATCCATTATACGAAATGCGCCTTACCGCTTTGCGGATTTCGAATCTATAGAGCTTACGTATGGTTTGCCGGACGAAATGGTCAATACTTATAATTCAAAGACCGGTGTATACCAATACCTTACGAGAGACAACAAGCTGATGAAAGACACGGTAAGGATGAAAAAAGACGATTTGCTGTATCTGCACCGTAAAGCTATGGAGCTTGGATTCTGGAATGTGGATAATGATATGACCACCAAAAGAGCTTCTGCAGATGAAGGTAAAGAGGTGCCCCGCTATATTCTAAAATATACTTATAAAGAAAAGTCGAAGGAAGTTGTTTTGGATGCGGATTTTCCAGGAACGCCAAAGATGAAAGATGCCGCTAAATCCACCATCGATGCGGTAATCTCCATGATCGCGGAGGCACAGGCAAGAAAATAAGTAGGAACTAGTTTTTATTAAATATAAACAGGGACAATCGTCGATTGTCCCTGTTTTTTTTAGTGGTTTGTTTTCTGTAGATCTTCAGGGTTGTGCTTATGCTTGAAGAGAATAGCAAAAGCGATAACGATTACCAGCGTATAAGCTGCAAAGGTCAACCATATATCTGGCCAGTCTTTTAAGAATATAGCCTTATCAAAGATGCCTCCTTCCAATATCGAAGAACCTTGATTTTTGATAAAATCCAATAGATGTGGGTTGTCCGGCGTGGTCTCCAGACGCCCTGAAAGGTCAGCAATATTGTTATATGGAATAGTGAAGTATTTGTCAATAAGCCATCCTGATACCTGAGAGCCCAATACAGCACCGAAGCCGTTGGTCATCATCATGAAAAGCCCTTGAGCAGAAGAACGTATCTTGGAGTCGGTCGAACTTTCGACAAATAAAGAACCAGAGATATTGAAAAAGTCGAATGCCAAGCCATACACTATGCAGGAGAGTATGATCATCCACAAGCCTTCTGCTGGATTTCCCAAGGCAAATAATCCGAACCGCAGTACCCAAGCTATCATGGCAAAGAGCATGACATTACGTATTCCGAAGCGTTTCAAGAAGAAAGGAATAGCTAAGATAAAGAGGGTTTCGGAGATTTGAGAGATGGACATAATGATGGTGGAGCGTTCTACGACCAGTGAATCCGCATATTTAGGAAAGAAAGCGAATTCACTGAGGAAGACATCGCCATAGGCATTGGTAAGCTGCAGGGCAGCACCCAAAAACATGGAGAAGATAAAGAACAGCGCCATCTTATAGTTTCCGAATAGCTTGAAAGCTTCCAGTCCAAAAATTTCTGTCCATTTTGCATTCTCCTTGATAAGGCGTTGCGGCGGACATTTTGGAATCATAAACAGAGCGTATAGGGCTACCGTAATGGAGCCAGCAGCTGCAATATAAAATTGAAAGGCTGTAGCTTTGTTACCTGTAAGATTGGTAATCCACATGGCAATGATGAATCCTACTGTTCCCCACACACGGATAGGAGGGAAGGCTTTGATAAGATCGTACTTGGCAGAGGTTAGTGAGCTATACGCTATGGAGTTGGATAATGCCAACGTAGGCATATAACAGCACATGGCGGTGAGCATTACTGTAAAGAAGGTGGTAGGGTGGTCCACCTTTGCCAAGTAGATGAGACATACAGCGTAAAGGAAATGAAGAAGAGCATATAGCTTTTCTGCATTTACCCAACGGTCTGCCACTATCCCTACAATTGTCGGCATAAATAGAGATGCTATCCCCATCGTGGAAAATATCGCTCCGAATTGTGTGCCATCCCAATTTTTTGTACCGAACCAGTAGTTGGCTATAGTAATTAGCCATGCTCCCCATACAAAGAACTGTAGGAAGTTCATGATGGTGAGTCTTATTTTGATCGACATAACGCTTTAATTATAATGATGATTTTCTTTTTTCAATTTCGTCACGAATTTTAGCGGCTACCTCATATTGTTCGTTGGCGATAGCTTTCTGAAGAGTGCTCTCTAGCTGCTCCATAGATAGAGCGGCATAAGGGGAAGTTTCTTTCGGTGAGGAAGATTTTTCGGCAGGTTCCTCTTCTTGACTTTCTCCGGTAGTCACGGCATTGATATTTTCCAAGAAGGCTAAGTCATTGTTTTCCATGACGATTCCTGCTGATGACATGATGAAGTCGTAGGTATAGATAGGGCAATCGAAACGTACGGCCAAGGCCACTGCATCGGAAGTGCGTGCATCGATTTCATGTGTTTCATTGCCGTTGGTGCAAATGATTTTCGCGAAAAATATTCCATCTACTAGGTTGTATATCAAAACCTCGTCAATGGAAATATGGAAAGTTTCGGCAAAAGATTTGAAAAGATCGTGGGTCAGCGGACGGCTAGGTACCATCTTCTCGATTTCTACAGCAATAGCCTGGGCTTCAAAGCCTCCGATTATGATGGGTAATCTTCTATTGCCATTAACTTCTCCCAACACAAGAGCATAAGCCCCCGATTGTGTCTGGCTATACGATAAACCTACTATATCTAACTTAATTTTCTTCATCCGAACACCTTCAATAGTACAAATATGTGAATATTAACGCCAAAAAAAAAGTAGCATGCACATTTTTTGCACATACTACTTTGATATCTAAGGATTTGCTTTTAACTAGTTCCCTTTATAGACTTTCAACGCTTCTATGAGTTTAGGTACGACAACGAAGGCGTCACCCACGATGCCGTAGTCTGCCACCTTGAAGAAAGGAGCTTCCGGATCTTTGTTGATCACTACGATGGTCTTTGAAGAGCTTACTCCAGCCAAATGCTGGATAGCTCCTGAGATGCCTATAGCAATGTACAGGTTAGGGCTTACCACGAGGCCTGTCTGTCCGACGTGTTCGGAATGTGGTCTCCAGCCCGCATCGGACACCGGTTTCGAGCATGCTGTAGCTGCTCCCAATACAGACGCTAGCTCTTCGATCATTCCCCAGTTTTCGGGACCTTTAAGCCCTCGTCCTGCAGATACGACAATTTCTGCTTCAGGAAGGGAGATCTTGTCTGTAGCACGTACGATATCTTTGACTATGGTGCTGAAATCTTCGCCGCCCACCGGTGCGCTATAGTCTTCCACCTGCGCTGTGCCTCCCGTCTCTTTCACCGCGAAGGAGTTAGGGTTTATGGTGATTACTTTTACAGGCGTCTCCACGGTGACGGTAGCAATAGCTTTATTGGAGAATGCATTCCTCTTAAGTGCGAACTGCTCTCCTGTGATGGTAGGCAAGGTAATGGCTCCGGCTACCAACGCTGCATTTAGTTTTGTTGCAACACGAGGGGCTAACCCTTTTCCACTAAAAGTATTGGAAAAGACTACCACGGTAGCTTTTTGCTCTTTGGCTATATGTGCGACTATGGAAGCATAAGCCTGGTTGACAAAATTTTTCAGATTATCCTGGCTGACATGGAATACTTTGGTGACGCCACAATTTCCCAAAGAGGATAGAGCCTGTCTGTCTACATCACCGATAGACACTGCTATCGCTTCCGTGTTTAACAGATCGGCAACTTCTTTCGCATAGCTTGCCGCCTCGAAGGCTGACTTTTTCAACTCTCCGTTTGTATTCTCTATATATACAAGTACTGACATGTTGTTCTCTTCTTTAAGGGTTAAATAACTTTAGCTTCTGTGTGTAACAATTGAATAAGCTCCTGAATGTTATCTTCACTAATCAGCTTCACGTTGCCGCGCGCTGGAGGAGTGTCATAGCTTTTCACTTTGACAACAGGTGTCACTTCTATCGGTTCAATCACTTCCAACGGTTTGGTACGTGCCGCCATGATGCCGCGCATATTAGGAATTTTAGGCTCAGCTACACCTTCCGCTGTACCTACCACCAATGGAAGAGAGCTGCTCAGCACTTCTTTGCCGCCTTCGATTTCTCTTTCTACAGTGGCTTGACCATTTTCTATGGAGAGCCCTTTGGCCACCGAAACAGAAGGGATATTTAACAGTTCTCCTAAAATAGCAGCTACCTGAGCACCATTATAGTCTATGGATTCACGGCCTGTAAGGATAAGATCAAAGTTGTTCTTTTTGGCGTAATCCGCAATCTGATGCGCGACGAACCAAGCGTCAGCAGGGGTTGCGTTTACGCGTACAGCCTTATCCGCTCCCGTAGCTAAAGCTTTACGGATTGTAGGCTCTGTACTGCTGTCACCCACAGTGATGACCGTAACAGTACCATTGGCTCCTCCTCCTGCTAAATCTATGGCTTTGGATAAAGCGATCTCATCGTATGGATTGATAATGTATTGTACTCCGGAAGTGTTAAATTCCTGATTGTTATTGGTAAAAGTAATCTTTGTCGTTGTATCCGGTACATTACTTATACAGACTAATATATTCATGACCTGCTTAATTTAGATTTATAGTTCTTTAAGTTTATTACCAAATATAATGATAATTTTTAATTTTCCTATGCTTGCATAATAAATTATTCTGCTTTTTTTGCTCATCCCGACGGTAGCTGTATTTTTGTAGTATGAACAGAATAGCGCAGTTGGAGGAATTTCTTAAAGAGAGCCCTAACGATCCATTTTTATATTATGCTTTGACGTTGGAATACCAAAAGCTGGGGGACGATTCCAAGACAAGAGCAGGGTTTGAGCATCTGGTGCAGACATTTCCGGATTATGTAGGAACCTATTACCACTTCGGGAAATTTTTGGAACGGTTAGGAGAAAGCCAGCAGGCGGAAGAAATCTACCGTCGCGGAATAGATATAGCTACCCAACTTCGAAATCACCATGCCAAAGGAGAACTTATGGGCGCATTGAATCAGCTTCTAGGCCTTGATGATGAGGACGAAGATTTTTAAATCAAATTTTTACAATTCCAAAATTGAGATTGGTATCTTTTTTGAGAAGACTTTCGTATCATGAGAGTCTTCCTATATATACTGTTGTTTTTGGAATTGGGCGCATTGGCATTAGGTTGTGTCAACAATCAAAAGAAGGTTTCCGCCAAAGATAGCAGTGAAACCATGGAGTCTCTTACTGCCAATATTGTAGGTTTATACTTCGGGCAGCTGCCTTGTGTAGATTGTGAGTCTATAAACACCCATTTAGAGCTTCATCGCGATCATACGTATACATTACGATATATGTACGAAGGAAAATCCGACGATTTGTTTGTCAAAGAAGGCAAATGGGATATAAAGGACGATAAGTTAAGTCTTAAAGGAGTAGACTACCAATATAGAGTTGAAAGAGATAAGTTAGTGCAGTTGGATCTGACAGGAAATGAAATCAAGGGAGATCTCGCGGATCAATATATCTTAGGTAGGATAGAATAGCTTTGTTTGAAATATAAAAGTAAAAAGGGCTAAAAACTTAGCCCTTTTTACTTTTATGGATGTTCGCAAATTTCTTTAAGTTTTGCTACGGTAATGTCGATTTCTTCTTTTGTATTGTATTTGCTGAAGGAGAATCGCACCGAAGGCCTGTTCGGGTCGGCTTTAATGGCACGCAACACATGAGAGCCTATATCCGATCCGGAGCTGCAGGCACTTCCTCCTGATGCCGAAATGCCGGCGATATCTAGGTTGAACAGCAGCATGTCGTTCATATTGGTACATGGCAACGAAACGTTCAACACCGTGTATAGGGATTTGTCTGCTTCGATATTTCCGTTGAAGGCCACATTAGGAATGTTTTCCTTTAGCTTTTCAATCATATAATCTTTAAGGGATTGTATGTAGGTTTGGTGCTTGTGCATATCGCGGTAAGCAATTTCTAACGCTTTGGCTATTCCCACGATGCCGTACACGTTTTCCGTTCCACCACGCATGTTGCGTTCTTGTGCCCCACCGTAAATCAACGGTTTAATTTTATTATTCGAATTGATATATATAAATCCTACTCCTTTAGGACCGTGGAATTTATGGCCAGCAGCAGTAATGAAGTCAATTTTCAGGTCGGTCAGGTCATGTGGATAGTGTCCCATAGTCTGCACCGTGTCCGAGTGGAAAAGGGCATTATATTCTTTGCATAGGGCCGAAACCTTTTTGATATCCAGTAGATTGCCGATTTCGTTGTTGGCATGCATAAGCGATACCAGCGTTTTAGGAAGTGAAGACAGGAGCTCTTCCAAATGAGCTAGGTCCACATTTCCTTTTTCGTCGATGTTGACATAATGCAGCTGGATTTTGCCGTCCTTTTCGAGTTGTTCGAAAGTGTGTAGCACGGCATGGTGCTCTAAAGGAGATGTGATGGCATGTTGGATGCCGTATGCTTCTATAGAGCGGACGATAGCCATGTTGTCTGCCTCTGTACCTCCCGAAGTGAAGAATATTTCGGCAGGGGTGGCATGTAGCAGATGTGCTACTGTCTTTCTGGCTTTTTCTACCAAAGTTTTAACCTGACGGCCGTGCGAATGAATGGAGGATGGGTTGCCGAAATGTTCCTTCATGGCTTCCACCATCACGTCGATGACCTCTGGATCTAAGGGAGTTGTCGCTGCGTTATCTAAATATATTTGCATTGGGCAAAATTAGGGAATAGATATTTTTAATTGAACATTTTTTTGAACTTCGAAAGAATTATCAGAAAGAATGCGGCCAAACATCCTGCCAATGCGATAAAGACTATAATATCGCCGTGTTCGGTATAAAATGTTCGTTCGTCATTCAGATTAATTTCCTGGCTAATTGCTGCAGGCACCCACCAAGCGGTATGTTGCACCACGTCTCCACGTTGATTGATAAAGCCGGAGATGCCGGTGTTGGCGGAGCGTGCTACCCATCGGCGATTTTCTATGGCGCGTAATTTGGCGTAGGCCATATGCTGATCTTTGCCGGAGGTATCTTTCCACCATCCGTCATTGGTCATTACCGCGATAAATTGTGCCCCCTTCTTGACATATTCACTCACGTAATTTCCCCATATAGATTCGTAACAGATGGTAGGCGCTACACCTATACCGCTTTGAGCATACAGCACCCTAGGTTCAGTATCTTTGCCGTAGCCTCCGGTAGTACCACCGAAATGTTCGAACAGAGGTGTCATAAAGGCCAAAATCTTTCCGAAAGGCATCTGCTCTACGCCGGGTACCAGCTTGGACTTGTGGTAATATTGTAGTTTGCTGGAGCCGTCTATCAGGGTAGAGCTGTTGAAACTGTCTACATATTTATCTCCTAAAGGTCGTGCTGTTGGCGTCTTTTTGTCGTCGTAGAGGGCATAGCTCTCAATGCCGGATAAAACGTTTCCGTTGAAATACTTGCCCAAGAAGCTTACTATCCTCTCGTATGCCGGATATTGACGGAAATCTTCTTCGTTGATGCCACCGCGAGAAGAGATTGCCGTTTCCGGCCATATAAAAAATTCCGTATTCGGCTGGGCCACGCTTTCCGACAGACGGATAAGGTTTTCCAGCTGTTCCTCCGGAGCGATATATCCGTATTTGCCGTATGGATCTATGTTGGGTTGTACGACCACAACTTGTGAAGGGTTGGCAGGCTCTTCATAGGTGCTGTATTGGACAAGCGACACAGCAATGGGAATGATTGTTATTGTGGCAATCAAAAGTCCGATTAGTTTTTGGGAGTAAGCTTGAATTTGGTGTTTCTTTTGCCAATAGAAGAGAAAAACCAAAATGTTGACAGTCCAAATCCATAGTGTACCGCCGTATACGCCAGTATAGGAATACCACTGTACTAGTTGATGAAAATTGGCAAAGCCGTTGCCTAAAGTCATCCAAGGAAACGCCAAATCCCAGCTCTGATGTAGGTATTCGTACCCTATCCAAAAAGAGATAAGTCCCAGAAAGCTGATAAGTATATTTTGTCTTTTACGCAGTTCGTAATAAAGGCGGAAGGCGGTTGCCATGAGTAGGGGAGCTAAGCCGAAAGGTATCAGCGCTATCAGTAAGGATACCCATGCCGGCAGGTAGGCGTGCATGGCGTTGAACACCCAATAGATGGATGCGGTATTCCATACGAAGCCCGTGAGAAAGGCGGTAGTAAATATTTTGCTTCCTTTCCTCGTAAATTCGCTGCGGATAATATTTTCTGTGGCCACTAAAAGAGGAACCAAGCCTATGAGTAGCAGCGGACTGCTGTACGGTACGGGCGGCCAGCCTAACCACAATATGAAGGCACTTAACAGCGCCAATAGATAATTCTGTTTCACGTGAATATTATAACTTCGATAAAAGTTCAGCTTTTTTACTTTCGTATTCTGCCTGTGTGATTAATTGTTTGTCGTAAAGGCTTTTCAGCTTTTTGAGCTTTCTTGTCAGCTCATCCTCTTCTTCTTCTTCTACAGCAGCGACAGTTTTTTCTGCCGCCGGAGGAACAAAGGTTGGTGACGGAGTAACGTATGTATGATCCTGTGTCGCTGGTGGTGACATATAGGTGTCTGGCTGTGGTGCAGCTGCCGTCGGCTTGCCTGTCGGATTCTCCTGAGTCGGAACTTCACGGAGCGGCATGGTAACAGGTCTGGCCTCCGTGGCAGATGTTTCTTTATAATCTTCATCACCTCCGGCTTTGATTTCTTCTAAAGCTTCTTTTATGAGCTGATAGAGACGACGCGCCTGCACCTTAGGGATATAATCTATACTAAGATTTTCTCCCGTGAAAGGAATGACTGTGATTTTAGAGCCGAAAATCTCTTCCTTGAAGGCGATGTCTTTGATCTCCTTCCAGTCGAAAATTTCAAAATTGGTAGCTAATCCCAACTTAGTGAATTCACAAAGGAAAATCCTTTTGTTGCTGATGGTAATGCTGTCGGGAAGCAATGTTACCGCCGGCTTTTTCTGTACGGCGATGTAGTGTATGCTTTCATTGTGCATAAGCATATCTACAATCTTGCCGTATATCTTTTCTACAATTTTCGGGTCTTGGCCGTCCTGTAAGAATTTGTCTAAGCTCATCATGTCGAGATAAATAATTGAACCATTATTCTGCTCCTGCAACACAAAATACAAATTCTCCCTTAATCGGGTTGTTTTCGAAATGTAATTTTAGTTCTGCCAGTGTTCCGCGTATGGTCTCTTCGTAGAGTTTGCTGAGCTCACGAGAAATGGAAGCCGGACGTTCGGCACCGAAATAGGTGATAAACTCTTCTATAGTTTTCAGCAGTCGGTGAGGAGATTCGTAGAAGATCATGGTACGCTTTTCCTCTACTAGCTGTTTCAGGCGCGTCTGTCTTCCCTTTTTTACGGGAAGGAAACCCTCAAAACAGAAGCGGTCGTTGGGAAGTCCCGAACTTACTAAGGCAGGAACGAATGCTGTAGGACCAGGAAGACATTGCACTTCTATGCCTTCTTTGATAGCCTCACGGACCAATAAAAATCCGGGGTCCGAAATGGCTGGTGTGCCGGCATCAGATATCAGAGATATTGTTTGTCCTTCTTTCAGAAACCTGATGATCTCTGCTACAGCCTTATGCTCATTGTGTTGGTGATGCGCGAAAACCTTTTTCTCGATACCGAAATGTTTGAGCAGCGGCGCACTGGTGCGTGTATCTTCCGCCAGAATAATATCAGACTCTTTCAGGATGCGTATCGCACGAAAGGTCATATCCTCCAAATTGCCGATAGGCGTTGGTACTAAATAGAGCATAGTCAAAGGTAAGTATTTTTATTCTTGTTTTAATTTAACTCCATTCCGGTTTCCCGTAAGGAGAAAAGCTTTTAAGAGCTTAAACTTGCACTACCAAACTAAAAATATTATTCTATGAAAAAAATCTTTTTAATTGTGTTAGCTGCTACAGCTTTAACTTCTTGTTCAACTATAAAATCAGGAACTTTAAAGTCGATGGATATTATTGGACCTGGTGTAATTCATGTTCCGGTATTGGCTGATCTTGAAGTACAGCCAAATAAGCAACAATTGACACGTACTTATACAAAGGTAATCACGATGGAAATGGCTAAGAATAATGTTATAAGAGATTTGATAAAGCAACATAATGCCGACGTCTTGATAGAGCCTACATTTGAATCGGAAACGAAAAGTGGAGCCACCACTATCACGGTAAAAGGCTGGCCGGCAACCTATAAGAATTTTAGACAGATTACGAAGGAAGATGTCGCAATTTTAGAAGTAGCTCCGCATTATTTGCAAAAGGCCACATCTGTTGTAGTATCTGAACACGAAGGGACAAAGAAGAGAAAAAGATAATTATATGGTAGATGTGAAATATGAGGCACCTTCAGCTTTTTGTTGAAGGTGCTTTTTTATAAAAAATAAAGACTTAAACATAAGGTCTAAGTCTTTTGAGGAAAGTGTGATGGAAAATTTTTACTCTATTCTTTTTATAAGACGGTTGAAAATGCATGTATGCTACACTATTATTTCCTTTTATTTATATCGTCTAAGTCATGGATTATCATTATCAGTTCTTATCTTTGTCCTCATAAACTCAAAAAAGTATGTTGCAGTTAAATTATATCCGTGAAAACAGGGATACAGTCATCGAAAGATTGGCTGTAAAGAACTTTAAAGATGTAGCTTTGGTTGATGAGATCATCAGTCTAGATGAGCAGCGCCGCAAAATTCAAAATGAGTCGGATTCCATCGCTGCAGAGGCTAATGCTTCGGCTAAACAAATTGGGGATCTGATGCGTCAAGGTAAGAAGGAAGAAGCGGAAGCAATCAAAGCGAAGTCGTCCGGATATAAGGAGAAAATAAAGCAGCTGACCGAACAGCTTTCCGAAGTAGAGAAGCAGCTAAACGACAAGATTGTCTTGTTGCCTAACCTGCCGCACACTTCGGTGCCTAAAGGTTTGACAGCGGAAGACAATGAGGTAGTATTGACTCATGGCGAGATTCCAACACTGTCAGAAAGCAAGTTGCCACACTGGGAGCTGTTGACCAAATACGATATCGTTGATTTGGAGTTGGGCGTAAAAGTTACGGGAGCTGGATTCCCTGTTTATAAAGGTAAGGGGGCTCGTCTACAGCGTGCTTTGATAAACTTTTTCTTAGATGAGGCCGCAAAGGCGGGCTATACCGAAGTGCAAGTGCCGGTAGTGGTAAATGAGGCGTCAGCTTTCGCAACAGGCCAGCTGCCGGACAAAGAGGGGCAGATGTACCACGTCACTAACGACGACCTCTATCTGATCCCTACGGCGGAAGTTCCGGTAACCAATCTGTATCGTGACGTAATCCTTAAGGAAGAACAATTTCCTGTCAAGCATTGTGCTTATACACCTTGTTTCCGCCGTGAGGCCGGCTCTTATGGAGCGCATGTACGTGGACTGAACCGCCTTCATCAGTTCGATAAGGTTGAGGCCGTTCAGATTGTGCATCCGGATAAGTCATACGAAGTGCTGGAAGAGATGAGCCAGTATGTGCAGGGTCTGTTGCAGAAATTGGAACTGCCATATCGTGTGCTGCGCCTTTGCGGGGGTGACATGAGCTTCACGTCGGCCTTGACTTATGACATGGAAGTATTTTCGGCAGCGCAGGAGCGTTGGCTGGAAGTATCTTCGGTATCCAACTTCGAAACGTTCCAATCCAATCGTCTAAAGGTACGTTTCAGAAATGCAGAAGGCAAGATGCAGCTGGCACATACCTTGAACGGCTCTGCCTTGGCTTTGCCACGTATCGTCGCTGCAATCTTGGAAAACAACCAGTCGGAAAAGGGAATTAAGATTCCTGCTGCATTGGTGCCTTACACAGGATTTGAGTATATAGACTAAGAAGTACATTTCAAGTTAATAGATAAAAAAGGTGATTAGCGATAATCACCTTTTTATTTGTCTTTATTTTTCTGCTGTTCTTTCCACTGCTGTGCGAAAGATTTGTCTGGGAACTGCGGCAGATTGCGCCATGGCCCCCATGCTTTGCGGAAAAACTTACGCATTATGAAGTTTTTGAATTTGCCGCCAAAGAAGTCTATGAGTTTTCTCTTTTTGATGGCGTAGGTAAATCCTTTCCACATCCTTTGTTCGTTTTTTTCTGTCAGCTTCTCTTGTACGGCATCTCTGCGGTTGAGCAACAACATCTTTTGGATGTCTATGCCGGCAGGGCATACCTCCGTACATTTGCCGCAAAGGCTGGAAGCATACGAAAGGTGCTTGAACTCTTTCATGCCTTTGAGATGTGGGGAGATTAAAGACCCTATAGGACCTTGGTAGGTGGTCTCATAGGTGTGGCCTCCAATGTTCTGGTAAATAGGACATACGTTGAGACAGGCGCCACAACGAATACAATACAGTCCTTGTCTTTGTTCTTTCTTTTGCAATACGTTGGTACGGCCGTTGTCCAGCAGTACTACATACATCTCTTCCGGACCATCGCTTTCGTCCTCTTTACGGGGACCGCTAAGAAGGGTGTTGTATACGGTCAGGTTTTGTCCTGTGCCGTGGGTAGCCAACAAAGGCCAGAAAAGGTCTAAGTCCGTCATGCTAGGAATAATCTTTTCTATCCCTACCACGGAGATATGTACTTTCGGAAAAGTGGTCGTCAGCCTTGCGTTGCCTTCATTTTCGGTGATGGCAATGCTTCCTGTGTCGGCTATCAGGAAGTTCGCTCCCGTAATTCCTATATCTGCTGATGTATATTTTTCGCGTAGAAGCTCGCGTGCTTTCATGGTAAGTTGCTCGGCCGTGGCATCCAGAGGGGTATCAAACTTTTCGTGGAACAGTTTGGCAATCTCTTCAAGGCTGAGGTGCATGGCCGGAGTCACAAAGTGGTAGGGCTTCTGGTCCAACAGCTGGATAATATATTCGCCGAGGTCACTTTCTACAGGCCTAATGCCTTTCTTCTCCAAAAAGTGGTTGAGCTCTATCTCTTCCGTAGCCATGGATTTGGACTTGACTACCGTCTTGGCGTTGTGCATTTCGAAGATTTTCCAGATCTCTTGGCGGGCCTCTTCGGCGTCGTTGGCCCAGATAACTTTACCGCCATTGGCTGTGAAGCGCGCTTCAAAGTCGATTAAGTATCGGTCAAGGTTTTCGATGGTACGCCACTTTATCAAGTTTGCCTTCTTCTTGGAGTTGGAAAGGTCGTAAAACTTACTTTTGCCCCTCTCGAAAGCGGTATTGTACTTGTCTATATTGTTTGTGATAATTTCACGGTGGCGTAAATCGAATGATTTGGCTGAGCTGTCTTCTAAAAATTTATTTGCGGTACTTTGCGCCATGCTGACTCTACTTAATCTTTTGCAAAAATAAACGCTGGCCTCTTACCAACCAACATTTAAAGATAATGTATTTATTATAGTTGTACCACTAATTGTTAATAAATTCTATTTTTGTATTGCCAAACCGTTAACTTTTATATGGATTATCATACCTCTACCTGTCTGAACTGTAACCACGAAATAACAGGGAAATATTGTTCGAACTGTGGGCAAAGTGCGGATACCCACAGGCTTTCTTTTTCTCATTTTATTGCCCACGATGTGGTGCATGGCATGTTTCACCTCGACAAAGGGCTGATTTTCACCTTAAAGCAGGTGCTGGTGCGTCCCGGTTATGCCGCTTTGGATTATATCGCAGGAAAAAGAAAGAACTTTTACAACTTTTTCTATTTGATTTTGTTGCTCGTCGGTTTTTATTCGCTGGTAGGAAAGTTGAATGGCAGCTTATTTCCCCAGCTGAAGGGGCCAGAGGTGGAAGATCAGACGGGCATTAACGACTTTTTGACGCACTATAGCAAGTTTGTGCTCATCGCTTTTGTGCCTGTAATTTCATTAAACAGCTTCCTGCTGTACCGAAGAGCCAAACTGAATTATTTGGAACATGTTATTGTCACCGTACTGGCATTCATCGGTGTGCTGATAGTATTTATCCTTGGGCGAATCTTAGAGCCTTTGGAGTTGCTTAAGGTCTCTTTCTTGGACTCTTTGTTGGGATGGGGACAATTCCTAGCAGTAGCCGTTTATACTAACCTTTCTTTCTATCAGGCTTTTAAGAATTACTATTCCCAAAAGGGTATTTTCCTCCGTTTTGTAGGCTTTTGCTTCATGGTCATTGCGGAAATCGTGCTTTTTCTCATCTTGTTGATAGGAATTTTTGTGGCGAAAAAAGGTTAGCCTTTACATAAAACCTCTTTTACATTGCCTCTATTCTTAAAGTGTAATAAACAAAGAAATGAAATAGCGATGCGGTGGGGGAGCTTGATTTAAAATGACCTATAGGCATATGCTTTCAGGAACTGCTTTTGTCTAAAGGGAATTATACTCCATTTGCAGGCTTTAGCTTCATGGCCTTTGCGAAGATATTCTATGCCCCTACGTATTCAAAAATACTTCGTCTTTGTTGTAGTGGTTTAATTTGGTTGTTTAAGGATATTTTTTTACTTTTGAAGTATTATGAGAATGACTGTAATGCTTTAATTTCCTTTTTCTGCTTAGTTCATTAGCATAGCGCTTTATTGATGTAAGGCGTACAGATTCCCTATTATATTTATTCATTTTATCGTTAACCCTAGCCGAATTCATCGGCTGCTAGGATTGTAGCTTGATGAGATTGGTTTTAAAGTAGTATTATGGCAGAATTATTAAGTAAAAAGGAAATAGAGCAATTTATTCATAGCGGTTTTGTTCGTATAGATAACGCATTTTCCAAGCAAATAGCAGAGGCAGCTTTGGATATACTGTGGAAGGATTTACCTTGTGACAGAACAGACTCTTCCACCTGGACGGAGCCTGTAATTCGTCTGGGAATGTATACGGCAGAGCCTTTTGTCGAATCGGTAAACAATCCCACGTTACATACGGCGTTTGATCAGTTGATAGGTGCAGATAAATGGATTCCTTGCCGCAGTGTGGGCACATTTCCGGTAAGGTTTCCTGCAGCGAAGCAGCCAATTGATACCGGCAAGCATGTAGACGTTAGTTTTCCGGGTGATGACCCGAATAACTACTTCGAATGGCGTGCCAACATCAAGTCAAAAGGCCGTGCCTTGCTGATGCTGGTATTGTATTCGGATGTTGCTGAAAATGACGCACCTACCATTCTTTACGAAGGTTCGCATATGGATGTGGCGAGACTACTGGCCACAGAAGGGGATAAAGGACTTTCTTTTATGGAAATCGCAAACAAGTTAGACGAGTTGCCTAAGAGAAAAGAAGTGATGGCCACAGGTAAGGCGGGTACGATTTATCTTTGTCATCCTTTTTTGGTACATGCTGCCCAAGCACATCATGGCGTCAACCCTAAGTTTATGGCGCAACCGCCTTTGTTGTTAAAAGGCGAATTATGCATTGCGGGCAATGATAATAGTTATGCTCCAGTGGAAGAAGCCATACGTCTAGCAATTGGTGAGTTCTAAAATATATTTAGAGTGAAAGAGGCTGCTATGCAGCAGCCTCTTTGATTTATGATGAAGATTTTGAAAATAGGTGTCTTGACTAATTTGCCAAGCCTACTAAAAAGTTATCATTTTATAATTCAGACCCCAACTTTTATTCTTTTTTATCTCCGGAAATAAGATAGGTTAGTTTCTCACAGTGAACAATTTTCCTATAAAGCTATCGGAATCTAGTTTTTTCGAATTCCATATATATGGTTCTTTTCATCTAATTCGAAGGAATAATTTTCGTTTAGTTGCAATAACCAGCCATCTCCTTCAATGGTTTGTCGGGCAATTTTCGTTGGGCGACTAAGAGTAATTTTGTCCCAGTTGATGCTTATTAACGCTCCTTTGTTGACTTTGAGAATTCCCCAATTATCGGTCAAGCGAAGGGTTGGGTAAATCGTTCCCATCTCTTCAAGGGGGATTAAATTTCTAGGATCAAAGGAAATATTCATTTGCTCATGTAAGCTCCCCTGAAAAAAAGACTGTTAGAGAATAGAAAAATGATTGATAACTTTAACAGTATATTATGAAAGGGAAACGATTCAGACCGGAGCAGATC
>NZ_BAABGR010000021.1:0-11335 GCF_039541675.1 Sphingobacterium thermophilum
AGTGGTTACTAGACGTAACTTAAAATTGAAATTATACTTCTGTTTTTTACTCATAAAAATGCCCCAAATAAGTGTCTAACTTTTTGGGGCATGTCTACATGGAGTAGGCCTTTATTCGTCTGAATAGAATTAACCACGCATTAATTCATGGGTGTGGGCGGAATTAAGGAATCCTGCGACAACGTATCCTGCATTAAGGTATCCATATCACTAGGATTATTTTGATACAAGGTATCATACATGTCGGTGGTATTTTCGTTATTACTACGATTCGAGCACCCCATGATGGCTAGCATACACAACGATATGCCTAAAGGTATTATTGTCTTTTTCATAATTATAGTCTTTTTAATGTATTATTCATTTTCTATACGAACAGCCCCGACTATAATAAGGTTTAGAAAAGATTAAAAAAGGGAGTAAATACTTATTACAATGCATTAATACGGCTTTTGAGTACAATGGTGAACCCAATCCTATAAATAGATGTTAATAAGTTAATAATTCACGAATAAAACTTTTATACTATGGCACTTACAACTCCAAATGAAGGTCAAGCGACCAAAGAAATCGAAAAAGTAACATCAAAACTTCCTTCCACAGCTTATCTAGCACTTGCCGTCTCGGCAATGGCAGCCTCTGCAGCCCTTAAATGTCTCTGCAGAGATAAAGGTGCTCTTTTCATAGGACAATGGGTAGCTCCATTTCTCTTGTTCGGCATTTACAATAAGATTGTGAAAACAGAAGGTCATGACTAACACTTATCCCCATCCCAAAAGATGGGGATTTTCATTATGACACCAAATGATGTTGTACGGCAAACTTAATAAGCTCGGCAGAATTCTTGACCTTCGCCTTATTGATAAGACTTTGTCGATGACCTTCTACCGTCCTCTTGCTAAGAAATAACTTGTCAGCAATCTCCATATTGGTATAGCCTTCACTGATAAGCTGCAACACTTCTACCTCCCTTTCCGAAAGATCTAAATCTATTGAAGAATAAGCATATTTACCTCCCGCGGAAGAGGAAGCCAGCTTATCTACCATCATCATTGAAAGCTCCGCACATACATATCGCCCTCCCTCAGCGACATGCTGTATGGCAAAAATAAGTTCACTAAACCCTACATTTTTCACCAAATATCCTTTGGCACCCTTGTTGAATGCCTCCAACATTTGCTCTACGGTATTCAGCATGGATAGCAAGATCACTTTAATAGAAGGATAGTGGGAGGCCAAAAACGATGTCACCTCCAATCCATCCATCAGCGGCATATTAATATCACTGATGACTATATCCGGCTTGATTCCGTTTTCCAGCATGTTGATCAGCTCATTGCCATTTTCTGCTTCAGCGACAATTTCAATATCCCCGGCAGCATCTAACAGCAACTTGATTCCATTTCTTACTACTAAGTGGTCTTCTACTAAAACAACCTTGATCATATTTTCAACACTAGCTTAGGATTTCATAGGTACTCTCATACAACAATTAAGTTGTCATTTGGTTTTATTAGGACAACAAAAAGCAATTAACAACGTTTTTTTATTAAGAATACTTGGATAAAATAATAATGAAAACTAAAAAGCCGGAAAAACGTTCTATATAAAGCCCTTCTGTCTAAAGACTAAGGCAAGAGAAACAACAATAACTGCAGAACAAATTAATAATCACATCATGAGAAGTGCTAGCCGTCATCTTGTACCTGAAAATTAAAACACATTGAAAAACTTTAAAATTCAAGATTTTGGGCATATTCTTATAGTGGATTTAAACTTAAACATCATAGGAGTATCCAAACATCTGCTTGTAGAATTCAACATCCCTGTAGAATCTTTGTTGGGCACTCCGGTAGAAGGTCTATTGCTCCATCTGCCTAACAGTTCGTCTAAAAAGATACGAGCGGTAATCCATTCGTTTGTAGAGGGCAACCCGCCCCGCGCTTTACTCACCGTAAGAATTCAGCAAAAGCTCTACTATCTAAAGATTAGCAAACACGAAAACTACATCTATATTGAAGCAGAAAGACAGCTCAACAAAAAAATTTCAACAAGAGATCTTGAAGATATAGGCTTCCTTTTCGAGAACAGGTATCACCCCAATTGGAATTTTGTCTGCAAGGCTATTAACCGGATTTTACACTTCGACCGTGTTTTTATCGTCCAACAACAGGATATGGGCAACTGCAAGGTGCTAGCCGAAACGAATAATGGCCAATTGGAATCCTATGCCGACAAAAATTTCTCTAAAGAATTCTTACCTCCCTACATTATAGATTATTACTCAGGAACCTCCTATCGTTATATAGAAAATACAATAGCTCCTCCACAAGATTTTTACTCCCTGACGGATGTAGATCTCAACATCACGCAGATAACTTCCTTTCCGCAAGAGCGGATGGCTACCTACCGGCTCATGGGAATAGGTACCGTCGTCTCCTTCCCCCTATACCTTCAAGGGAAATTCTGGGGACTGGTCATCGCCAACAACAGACATGTTAAACCAATAGATCTTCAAAATAGAAAAATCTGCACCTTCATTGTACAAAATGCTATGAGCAAGTACGAGACTTTCGTCAAGGAAGGTCAGCTCAACATCAACACGCAGATACAAACCTTTCAACATAAACTGTTGGAGAGGCTTACACATCACAAAACCATCAATTGTGCCTTGGTAGAAAGTATGGAAAATCTACGCTTGATGATGAATTCGGATGGTATAGCCATCTACAACGAAGGAGATATTTACCTAAACGGAAAAACTCCTTCGGCAAACTTGTTTTTTGAGATCATCCACTTTTTGCAAAATTCCAATAAAGAGGTGATTTATAAAGACCACAATTTTAAGTTACGCTATCAAGCTTTTTTCAGAAAAAAGCTTCCATTTGCGGGCCTCCTAGCCTATAATGTCGACAGCAAAAAAGATTACTATATTGTTTGGTTTAGGCAAGAATCTCCTTACAAAGAAACTCATATTGAGGTCTGTACATCCCCAGACGAAAAATTGATGGTTTATGAAAATGATGTTTATCATGTGGCAACCCCGTGGAATGATGAAGAATTGACCTTACTAGAGGGCTTACAGAACACACTCAACCACTCCTTGATCGAGAAATTCTTTGAAAATAAAATCAAAACGAAAAACCTATCCGAACTCAACAATGAGCTGGAAATGTTTACTTATACACTTTCTCATGACATCAAAAATCCCTTGTCGGTACTGAAAATGGGTATTGACTTCCTCAAAAGCAAAGAAAAGCATAGCGCTCCCAATGAGCGAAAATGGCTCAACACCCTTTCTCAAGGCATTAGCAATATAGAAGAGATCATCAACAATATCCTTCATGTGTCTCACCACAAAGTAGACAAAATTCCTAAGGAATCTATCCCCCTAAAGTATCTTCTTCGTAAGATTGTAGCAGAATCGAAGCTGGCCTATAAAGCGGACTTCTGTCAAGTGACGTTCGGTAATCTTCTACCCATATGGGGTGAGAAAAGTGCTATTTATCAGATCTTCACCAATATTATTAGTAATGCCATAAAATATGCACAGGGACGAAAACTTCCCAAAATTCATATTCAAAGTACTATCAAGGAAGAAATGATTCAATATGAAGTGATGGATAATGGCATAGGCATTCCGAAAAATGATCTCGACCGAATTTTTGATATGTTTGGTAGAGCCCAAAATGCTACATCTTATGCGGGATCGGGTATAGGCTTAGCCCTAGTAAAAAGGATAATAGATCGATTGGACGGAGAAATAGAAATAGAATCTCGAGAAGGTATAGGAACCAAAGTGATTATGCGGTTTCCCAACCTTAAAGAAGACTCTTCTCACCAAAAGTCATTAGTCTCTACATAGAAAATCAAAAGTATCCCTGATGTGCCAATATCCTGAAATGCTCAATATCTTCGATAAAGCAGACAATCTGAAGATAACACTCTAACATATAGGAATGCATATGTTGCAAATCCGAGTCTTCCAATACATGAAAATACAAAGACCTCTGCCTCTTCAAATTATGTAGGAAAGCTTCAAACAATTCATTATCGAAAGAGGTAGTATCTTTTACAAGCATCTCCACACTTTGGTTTATCTTTTCATATGCCGCCATAGATAAGTTAAGTTCCTTATCCTTGCACATGCCCACCAGCTGAGGCTGGCTCTGTTGATAGTATAATAATATTTTGTAATATAATTCCTCTGGTTTTTTCCCAAAGGCTGAGCCGCTTAACTTTTCCAAAATCAACAACCCTTCGGTACGTTGATAAACAATCTCCTCCAAAGCGATACACTCTTTAACCCCTTTAAGAGATTCCTTTATTTTTTCGGAACCCTCTCCTATACAGGATTGACACATGAAGAGCACCAGTAAATAAAATAAAAATCTCATACCCGTTCTTTTAAGAATAGAACAAGGCTCTTGCTTGTTATGTTGTAGGCGTTGAAATCAAACAGTCTTTATCGTGAAAAAACAAGTATTTATTGCGAAAGATGCTGTTGAAAATACGTAATCCCTACTTACGCTAAAATCCTAGGAGTCTAGATACATATACTATTTTGATTCCATTAAACACCTGATTGAAAGCAAAAAAGAAATTGGCGCACTGTTTTTGTCATACCCCTCATATCATTTGAAAATTAAAAACCAAAACGTTATGAGAACAGACGCAGCCTTTAACAAGCAACTTGTAGAATATCAGCGCATCCTAAAAAACTTGGCGAAAAAATTCACCAAAGATCCGGATGTCATCAATGATTTAGTCCAAGAGACTTTCATCCGTGCACTCAAATATGTGGATCAATTTTTTGACAATCCTCGTGTCGTGTCATGGCTCTTCGTTATCATGCGTAATATCTTTATCAATCAGTATAAGCGCCTGACGTACCAGCAGAACTATGAAGACATCAGCCTTTTCTATTACAACCAAAAACTTAGCTCAGAACCACGCATGGACGATGTATCAGACCAGCGTATGATGCTTAAAGACATCTCCAAAATTCTTAGCGACATGCCCTTATCACACGGCGAGATGTTCAACCATTTTGTGGATGGATATAAATACCGCGAATTGTCGGAGATGTACGGCATTCCTGAAGGAACCATAAAGTCGCGAATACACATCATCCGCAAAACCTTACAGAAAAAACTTCAAGCTAAATACAATAATTAAAAAAAGATGCTTCAAGGAGCATCTTTTTTTTCTTTATGCTTGTCCTTGACAATTTCTCTTGGCCTGTCATTAGGGTCACTGGGCATATCATTGATTTGCTCTACATGTGGATCTACCCCCGCTTCTGCATCTCCATCCTGCATCACGTCATCGCGGTCTACCTCTTTTTTCCCTTTGCTTGTAAGAATATCTTTCTTCTCCTTATGCATCTCCCTGCCTTTGGATTTACTATGATGTATTGTTGCCATACTTAAAATTTTGATAAAAATTATTGTCTTTCTTCTGCACTGTCCGTCGGAATGGTATCTACATCTGCCGAGTCGAGCGTTCCATAATTCATGACGTCGGAGTTATTGAGATTATAACGCTGTTTGTCTGCCTCCGTAACTGGGCCCGGATCATTTCCTTCTGCACTGGTACCTTCGGAGTCGTTGCGCTGTCCGCAAGCCACGAAAAATAAAATGGTGAATAGCCATAAGCTCATTTTGTGTTTCATGATATTGAATTTTGATGGTTATGATTTTAGACTTTCTATCCACGGACATAAGTCCGAAAAAATAGAATTGCAAGTTTTTATAATAATCTCACCCGTATTTCCTGAAAGATGTCTTTCAAATACTTCGGTATTTCCTCCAAAAGAAAAAGCATAATAAACCGTACCTACTGGTCTTTGCTGCTTGGGATTGGGACTCTCGAAGGCTAACCCCGTGATGCTAACATACACATCAGCATGAGGCACCAATATTTTAAGCCCATGCAACATGGCCAGTGTAACCTCTTCGGACTCTGCCGTATGTATGTCAATGAGGGCAGGTGCTACTTGCAAAACTTTCTGTTTCTGCAAATCATCATAACAAACTATAGATCCTAGAAAGTAATCTCCACTCGCCAGTTCTAACGCCCACATACTGCTCAGAAACCCTCCTGTCATGCTCTCCGCACACACCAGTTTTAAATTTCTGCTGCTGAGATAATTTCCACAGCGTTCTAAAAGCCGTTCGTCTATTCTCGATCTCATAATGTTTTTTTCTTTAATTATTAACGCTTTAAGAACGGGAATAGTTCAAAATACAAGGTAGAACGCGTGTTTATACGCTTACTTAGGATATTTTATTTCTAACAATCAGGTATTATTTCCTCCAACTATTTCTCTCTGACAGAGGTTCATCCTTTACAAAAAACGTTTAATTATGAGAAGACAAATGATATCAGCAACAAAAGGACTAGGTCCTATCGTATGCATTATTTTAGCCAACAATAATCCTCACATGCCGGACTATGACAATCAGCATCACAATAATCCATTGGATGGGGATAACCCTAACACCCATAGAGAATCCGATGAAGAAAACTATATTCCTGAAGGAGAAGAACAAAATATCTCCGACCCCAATGAAGAGGAAGAACAACGATATCCTGACACAGAAGAAATCCCTATGGAGGAACCAAATCCGGATCTTGACGAAATAGAGCCCGAAGAAGAGGACGATGTACACATGGATCCTTATCAGCCGGGAAAGCAAAATCCTGATGAAGCAGGAACTATTTAACAAAAAGTTTTTCTTTATTAATTCTATTAAGTTTTTATATCGGTATGTTTAAAGCGGAGCTCATCCTCCGCTTTTTTATTGTCTTTGAAAACATCTTCAGGGTAAAGAATATAAATCCCTGAATATTATAATCTAAATTCCATTACTCTTAAAATCAACAAAAAAGCTGCACCAGAATCTGGTACAGCTTACAAGAGGGGCCTAATGGAAAATTACTTTTTAGAATTTTTCTTTGAGGAGGATGCTCCCATATTGGCCTCTCCCATAGCAATCTGCGTAAGCAGTTGATCTGTTTCTTTCTCTTCGTCTAAGATGCTTTTGAGTATAGAAGCTGCCTCTTCATGTTCCATAAGATCGGCATATGTAACAAGACATCCATAAGAAGCTATCTCATAATGTTCTACTTTCTGAGCGGCAGCTATAAGGGCTGCATCTAATACTTCCGGACTGTCTTCAAATTCCTCTGCAATTTCGTCAGCTTCTTCCAACAGACCTTCCATAGCTTTGCATTTCTTTCCGCGAGCAGGGATGTCTAAATTTGCAAAGACCTCCTTAAGATTTTCTATCTGCTGTTCAGTCTGTTGATAATGCGTATCGAAAGCATCTTTAAGGTTTTCACTTTGCGCTGCCTGTGACATTTTCTTCAGACCTTTAAGCAATTGTCTTTCAGCTCCTAACATATCTTTTAAAGCATCTACAAAGAGTTCGTGTAGATGTGCATTTTTCATGTTTTCCTGTTTTGATCTAGCCATAATTATTCTATTTTAATTGTCTATTAGAATAACCTTTCATAAGCTATAAAGTTGAAAATAAAAGCATTACAAGTATAAAACACGCTTATCCGCGTACTTTTACGGCCAACACCAGATCTGATTTTAAGCAAAGTGAAGAATAATTACGGTAAGAAAGCTTAGACAAGCTTCATAGAGGGTTTGCATTCTTATTTTCACCATAAAAAAAGAGTCCAACAATGTTGGACTCTTTTTCGTCGGGGTGGCAGGATTCGAACCTACGACCTCCACATCCCAAATGTGGCGCGATACCGGGCTACGCTACACCCCGCTGAAGGACTAACCTTCGTTGTTTGTGATGCAAATATACAGTGTTTTTAATTACTTGCAAACATTTTCTTCATCAAAAAAGCAAACAAGCTGATTTATTGCAAGATAATTTTTCATCCTTTTTATCATTCCAAAATCATTTCCACATTTCTTTCCATGCTTTCACTTTTTTATTCCGAAATTTGTACCAATGAGTAGAACAGACATTCAAACTTTGGAAGATATCAAAATGCTGGTAGATACCTTTTATGATAAAATCAGAAAGGACGACCTGCTGGGCATTATCTTCAACCAGAACATTCAGGACCGGTGGCCTCAACATCTGAACAAGATGTATCGCTTTTGGCAAACTATCCTGCTGGAAGAATATACCTATGATGGAAGGCCCTTCCCTCCGCATGCACACCTGCCTATCTCCAAAATCCATTTTGACCGTTGGCTCTTGCTCTTCGGACAGACCGTAGATGAGCTTTTCGAGGGACCAAAAGCCGAAGAAGCAAAATGGAGAGCCAACAAGATGGGCATAATGTTTCAAAGCAAACTGGAATATTTACGAAATAACCCTAATAAACCATTTTTATTTTAAGCAATGTCACTAACATTACCTAAGCCTCCCAAAGTGGTGGATCTACATGCCGAAGCCTTTTTGGACGACTGGGAAGATTATGATGCTGACGAAATCCTCAACCTAGCCATTGACCACTTCAAGGAATGTCTCGATGCAGCCATCTATTGGGAATATACTGAAATTAAGTTTATCCACGGCAAAGGAAAAGGAACGCTAAGAAAATGGATCTACGAGGAGCTAAAATCATATAAAGATATGGGTGCAATAGCCGCCTACTATCCGGCTTATCATAACGAAGATATAGTAGTAGTGCAGATAGGCATCTAAAGAATTAGTGTTTTCTTCAACAAAAAACTGCTGCTAATGATTAGCAGCAGTTTTTTGTTGATAAGTATTAATACTCTATTGGAGTGATTACAATCTTACGGAATTCGATTCCTGTATGGTCCCCTTGCAAGTAAATAGGTCCAGGTTCGCCTTCCTTACTATCGAGAGCCCCCCCCGTAATACCCGGAATTTCCTGATTGCTGATAACAGTTTTGCCATTAGCTACCACCGTCACCATGCGTCCTTTGAGGGTAATTTCGTATTTATTCCACTGATCCGGACCGTTGGTTACGATTTCACTTGGACTTAAGAATCCGTAAATGCCGCTGAAGTATAACGATCCTGGATGCCTCTCTGCCGGCGAGTCTTCAATTTGTACTTCATAACGTCCTCTCAGGTAAATACCCGAGTTGCCTCCCTGCCCATATTTAAATTCTACCTCTAATTTGAAATCTTCAAACTTCTGTTCAGTTTTCAGATTAGCGCCCGCCTTTTCATTTACCAAGACACCATCTTTCACAGACCAGTTGTTATCTCCACCAAATGGAACCCAGCCAGTCAGGTCTTTGCCGTTGAACAATTCTATAGATTGTCCCAATCTGCCTTCAGCATTCCTCACCAAATAAGGAGCCTTCTCACCCACATATTTATAGACTTTTCCTGTATTGCTGGTGATAGTACCTTCGATCTTACCATCCTTCAGGGCACCTTCCACTTTAATCATACCAGTACCTGTTTCCCATTGGGTAGGAATCTCAAAATGAAACTTGCCATCTTCTAATTTGATATGCGATACAGGACGGGCACTGCCGGCATCCGAAACAAAATAACCCACCAAGGTGCTGAATCCTGATAATTTTATTTCCAGCCATGAAGGAACTTCCTTACCTTCTTTGTCTACAGTAAGATCCCAACGGCCTATCAGTTCTTTAGATTCTTCCGGAATAACTTGCGTTGCCGCATTATGTACTTCTTCGCCCTGCTCATTCTTGTCGGAAGCATTATTACATGCCAATAAAGCCCCCACAAGTAATGAAGCAAAAGCCGAGTGTTTTAAAACATTTGATGTCTTCATATTGATTTTTTAGGTTTATGCTGTATTACAAATATATTATTTTATCGAAATAAATCACTGTTTGAAAGGATATTCCACAATCAAGTTACACTTTTCAGAAGAAAGAAAGATCTCTAAGACCATAAATATTCAGAAATTAAAGCATCATTTCGTATTTTTTACGGCAATAACAAAAATTAGCTTGAAAATATCAACCATTATTTAATAAATTTGAAAACTAACAACCAAAACCTTAGAGACACCATGAATTTAGACCCTACAGATATTAAGTTGCTCAAGCTTTTGCAGGAGGATGCCACACTTAGCAACAAAGAATTGGCCGAGAAACTTTACAAATCCATAGCCGCTGTACATGAGAGGGTAAAAAAATTAAAAAAAGCTGGATATATCAAAAAAACGGTAGCTATTCTGGACCGCAACAAGATCGGTATCGGCTTGATATCCTTTTCTCAGGTATTTTTGAAAAACCATACGTTTGAGGCCCTCAACGAATTCGAAAGAGAAGTATCCAAATTTCCGGAAGTAATGGAGTGCTATCAGATGGCGGGATCTTACGATTTTATGCTTCGCATAGCGACAAAAGACATGGAAGCCTATCACAAGTTTTTACGACACAAACTGGCTGTATTACCTCAGGTAAATACAGTGCAAACCTATTTTGTACTGTCGGAAACCAAAAGTGAGACAGCTTACCATTTTTAATCCTATATCTAAAAAACATTTTATTGTCCTTCTCTGTTTTAATGGGTATATTTAATACAAATCAATAGCCCTTAAAATTATGAGAACAACGATATTTACTATTATTCTTGTTGTAGGCTGCATCATACAGGCAGCAGCCCAAAGTCTTTCCGGTGCTTATCATACAAAAATCAATGATATCCACCACCTGCTTTTATTCGTCGACGGTTATGTCACCCATACTGTGTACACAGATAAAGAATACCATAACACGCAGGGAGGAACTTTCAACATAGAAAACAACACCCTCATCGTCCATTGCGAGTTTGACAATAAAAATCCGGAAAATGTTGGCAAAGACCATCGATTCTCCATATCCTTTCAGAACAACCAACTAAAGGTGGATGAGGTAGCTTTCGACAAGAAAGCGACACATTCTCAAGCGCTGGATGGATTATGGCGCATCACGGGACGCAAAGTTAACGACAACATACAGACCATGCAGCGTGGCAACCGCAAAACATTGAAACTACTTATAGACGGCTATTTCCAATGGTTTGCCATCAATCCGGCAGAGAAAGGATTTTATGGCACAGGCGGTGGAAATTACACTTTTCAAGACGGCAAATATCAAGAAAATATTCTTTTTTTCTCAAGAGACAACAGCCGCGTAGGTGTAACCTTAACCTTTGACGGAAAAATTGAAGAAGGACAGTGGCATCACAGCGGCAAAAGTTCTAAAGGAGATCCTATCTACGAGATATGGAGTCGCGAAAAATAAGAAAAGCCCGAGAATTTGGACTGCCCCCAAAAAGTTGGACGAATTTATGCAATATTTTTGATATGATGAGCTCGGTATTCTACCGGGCTCATTCCATTTAAATTAGTTCTTATC
>NZ_BAABGR010000022.1:0-21932 GCF_039541675.1 Sphingobacterium thermophilum
GATAAGAACTAATTTAAATGGAATGAGCCCGGTAGAATACCGAGCTCATCATATCAAAAATATTGCATAAATTCGTCCAACTTTTTGGGGGCAGTCCATTAACTCATGCCTTTTTTATATTTGGTAAACTTATGTATTTTTCTATTTTTGCTAATCGTTACATTGTTAAACAGAAAATTCCATGTCAAAAAAGAATGTAGGTTACGTGATGTTGTTTACCGTAACCATAGCCATAATTATTACCTTACTCTATGAATTTAATATTGTAGCTGTATCGCCGTCCTTTATGATGGCTGTCCGTTGGATTACAGCAGTAGTTTTGGTAGCCAATGCCGTTGTTCGCAAAAATCTTACTACTTGGATTCTTACCTGTCTGGTGTTAGGCGTTTTTGTGGGTTTAGACTTTCCGGATTTGGCTATTTCTATGCGTCCATTGAGTCAAGCTTTCATCAAACTGGTGAAAACTATCGTAGGACCTATACTTTTTGCCACTTTGGTTTTCGGAATTGCGGGGCATTCGGATTTGAAGTCGGTGGGGCGTATGGCTTGGAAGTCCATGCTTTATTTTTTCTGTGCTACCAGCTGCGCCATTTTTATAGGCTTGGCGGTGATAAACATCACCAAGGCGGGGGTGGGAGTAGATGTGGCTCATATGCCGCATGAAGAGCTACCACAAACTTCTGCTGTAGCAGAATCCGATCTCAAAGCGCTGGAACATATTGATCCAAGCGTGCATGGCGTATATAAATTTAACGCTTTTATACGCGACTCTTTTCCGGAAAATATTGTTAAATCCGTATATGAAAACAAAGTATTACAAATAGTAATTTTCGGGGTGATTTTCGGTATAGGGTTGGCGATGGTGGATGAGAAGAAGCGGAAACCACTTATAGATTTTACGGAAAGCCTTTCCGAGGCTATGTTTAAGTTTACGAACTTGGTCATGCTCTTTGCACCAATAGGTGTAGGGGCAGCTATGGCTTATACGGTAGGGCATCTGGGGGTGGATATCCTGAAAAATCTCTTCATGCTTTTGATGAGTTTGTATATTGCCCTTTTAGTATTTCTGTTTGTGGTGCTTTTACCTGTCGCCCTTTATCTAAAAGTGCCGATTAAGAAATTTATCGCAGCCTTGAAAGAACCTGTGTCTATTGCTTTTGCTACGACAAGCTCGGACGCCGCTCTACCAAAGGCTATGGAAAATATGGAGCGTTTTGGAGTGCCACGTAAGATTGTTTCTTTTGTTATCCCAACGGGTTATAGCTTTAACTTAGACGGAACCTCCTTATATTTGTCGTTGGCATCCATTTTTGTGGCGCAGGCAGCAGGCATTGAGCTTACTATAGGACAACAGCTGCTTATTGCTTTTACGTTGATGATTACATCTAAGGGGGTAGCAGCAGTGCCACGTGCTTCGTTGATCGTTCTTATAGCTACTGCCGACCAATTCGGTCTGCCGACTTTCGTGATTGCGGCTATTTTGGGTATTGACGAACTTATGGATATGGCCAGAACGTCCGTGAACGTGATTGGAAACTGTCTGGCAACAGTTGTAATTTCTAAGTGGGAAGGTGAGTTTGACGAAACTGCCGCTCAAGATCCAGACTTTCTGACTAAATCAATGAGTTAACGATTGTTCTTATCATAAACGAAAAGCTCCTTTTTTAGGAGCTTTTCGTTTATATAATCCCATGAAAATGTGATTTATCTTAATTTATTGGAAATAATTTATTTAATTTATCTTACCAAATAGTAATGGTAAATCACCTTAAGCCTTAAATTATGCTTCGATATCTGTTGTCTATTTATTTACTTTTCCTTATTAATATAGTTTTTGGCCAATTTGTTGGGATTATTCCACAACCCCAGATTGTTATACCGGGCACAGATTCTCTCACTATTGAAAAAGATATTGTGATCCAAGGAGAGGAATTGCAGGCCATAAGCTATTTGCGCCAAAACTTGTTATCACGTTTTGGAAAACTTAGTCAGTTAAATACTTCTAAACAGGCCATCATATCATTTCAGAGACCTCAAACTAGGAAGGAGTTAGGTGAAGAAGGTTATGAGCTGGTGGTCAGCAATGGAGGAATTACAGTTATCGCGCAGACCCATAAGGGTTATTTTTATGCGGTGAACAGTTTGCTGCAGCTATTTCACTATTACAGGCAAGGGGATAAGGTGGTAATTCCGGCGATGCAGATCAAGGATGTACCATTATTTTCCTGGAGAGGGTTTATGCTGGATGAAGCACGTCATTTCTTTGGAAAGAAGAAAGTGAAGCAGCTGTTGGATTACATGGCCTTCTATAAGCTGAACAAATTCCATTGGCATCTCACCGATGAGCCGGGCTGGCGTCTGGAGATCAAAAGATATCCTTATCTTTCTCTTATTGGTGGGGTGGGGTCTTATTTGAATCCATATACGCCGGCACAATATTATTCACAGGAGGATATCAAGGAAATTGTAGCGTATGCTGCGGAACGTCACATCGACATTATCCCCGAGATAGATATGCCGGGACATGCTACGGCAGCAAATAGAGCTTATCCGCAATATAGTGGTGGAGGAACAAAGGAGCATCCCGATTTTACGTTTCATCCGGCAAAAGAAAGTACTTATCAGTATCTGACCAATATTCTGAAGGAGGTTACGGTGCTATTTCCTAGCGGTATTGTTCATCTTGGTGGAGATGAGGTAGCCTTTGGCAGCGATGTATGGAATGAGGATGTCCATGTATCAGAACTTAAAAATAAACTGAATTTGGCCTCCAATAAGGATGTGGAAAGATATTTCATGCAGCGAATGGCAGACTCATTGTTCAATCTGGGTAATAAGCTTGCTGTATGGGATGAGATGGCAGAAGCAGGTCTTCCTTCGGACAAGACTATTCAATATTGGTGGCGACACGATAGAAAAGGACAGCTAGAAACCTGCCTTAGAAACGGCTATTCGGTAGTCATATGTCCACGCATTCCTTTATATTTCGATTTTGTGCAGGCCGAGGAACATCAACATGGCAGGAAGTGGGCGGGCAATTTCAGTTCGTTGGAAAGTGTATATCAAATTGACCTAAGTGAGTACCAACAGATGGAAATAAAGGAAGGACAAATCTTAGGGATGCAGGCCAATCTTTGGACCGAACGTATCCACAACGAATCCAGATTTGACTTCATGACTTTTCCAAGGATTGCCGCTCTGGCGGAGGCCGCTTGGACAGCAAGGGAAAGAAAAAGTTTGGAGCATTTTAAGCAGGTGCTCAAAACACACCTACACCTATATGCCAAGGATAATATTTATTATTTCGATCCTTTTGATAATACCCATGTGGAACCCAAGGTACCACAGGCAATTAAAAAATATCTGGATAATCCGGAATAAGGATTATGGCTTTGGGGTTTAGAATCCTAAAGTATGTTTTTGTAGTATTGATGCAAATACTTATTTTTCAATCATGAAAAAGATACTCTATACATCTGCACTTATTCTTTCTAGTATGTTGGGCTTAAAGACTCAAGCTCAAGACTACTCTTTACTGGAATCAGAGTTTGCTAAATCCACTATATTATCTAAACATCATTTTGGTTTTTGTCTATATGACATGGATAGCAATAAGATGGTGTTCAGCAAAAATGAAGATCATCACTTTACACCAGCTTCTAACACGAAGGTATATACGCTGTTCGCTTCGTTAAAACATCTGGGAGACTCCATAGCGGGGATTCATTATGTTGAAAGGGGAGATTCCTTGATATTTTGGGGAACGGGAGACCCTACATTTTTGCATCCCAAATTGGATACGCGAAGAGTTTATGACTTTTTGAAAAGCTCGTCCAAAAAGTTGTACTATGTGGTTCAAGAGACAAGTGAGCCAACCTATAGAAATGGTTGGTCTATAGAAGATTATGAAGAATATTATCAACCTGATATAGCTCCTTTTCCTATATATGGTAATCTGGTAAGGTTGAGTGCTAAGGATAGTGGATTGGTGGCTATGCCTAGTTATTTTGATAGACATATCCATATCCGTGAAAAGAAGGCCCGCCGTTTTTGGGTATCCCGAAAGTTTAAGTCCAATGATTTCATTATGTCGAATTTGAATATCCCTAAGCATTATTCGACAGAGAAACCTTTTATTTGGACGGACAGTCTTGCAGTAGTCTTGTTGCGTGATACGTTGAAGCGCGATGTCGAAATTTTAAGAGATTATCCACGTCCATCGGATATCAAGACACTTTATTCGGCGAGCCGAAATGTGGTATTGCGTGAGATGATGCTGCCTAGCGATAACTTCCTAGCCGAACATCTTCATATGTTAATATCAGATAAATTGTTTAACGGATTTTATACCGATTCGTTGCGCAATTTTATGCAGGAGCATTTTTACCGCAATTTCCAAGATACCATTATTCTTCGTGATGGAAGTGGCCTTTCAACCTATAACAAAATCACACCACGCAACATGGTGGACTTACTGTTGGCCATTCGCGACCTAGAACCAGAAGAAGCGAAGCGTTTCTTATTCTTCCCGGCAGGTGGGATAGACGGCACTTTAAAAAATGCTTATACGTTGGATCAAGGTGAAGCTTTTGTCTGGGCAAAAACAGGAACTATCAATTCAGTACACTGTCAGTCCGGATATATCATCACGCGCAATGGTAAAAGATATGTTTTTTCTTTTCTGAATAACAATTATGTGGTACCAACATCCTATATACGTAGGGAAATGGTGCGTATCGTCACATTTATTAGACAGAATTATTAATCAGAAGAGGAGTAGGATATTATCAGTATGAGCGCGTATCAGAAGAACGATAAAAGGTTGATACGGTCGTGGGCTTTCTTCGACTGGGCAAACTCAGCCTATAATCTCGTTATTACTTCTACTATCTTTCCCATTTATTATATTACCATAACGAAGTCCAAGACGGGGGGAGATGATATTGTAGACTTTTTCGGTTTTGAAATCATCAATACCGTTCTTTCAAATTATGCTTTGGCATTTGCCTATATGACGATGGTAGTTGCTTTACCGTTTTTATCAGCCTATGCCGATGCTAATGGAAGAAAGATGCAGACTATGAAGTTTTTTACCTATATGGGAGCTTTAGCCTGCATGGGACTCTTCTTTTTCAAGCTTAGTACGTTAGAATGGGGTATCATATGTTTCACCTTGGCAGCAATGGGGTATATTGGTGGCGTAGCGGTAAACAACTCCTATCTTCCTTTGATTGCCACGCCGGACAAGCAGGATGAGGTGAGCGCTAAAGGATTTGCCTACGGCTATGTGGGGTGTGTCACCCTTCAAATCATCTGTTTTGTGTTCGTGCTCAAGCCCGAATGGTTTAATATTACCGAGGCTTCTTTTCCTGCCCGTTTTTCATTCCTATTGGTGGGGCTATGGTGGTTAGGGTTCTCCTTGATTCCATTTCGTGTTCTTCCCAACAATACACCGGCAATCAATGGTACTGGCCTATCCCTTATGCAGCGTGTATTGACCGAATTTAGAAGTGTGCTGGAGCAGGTGAAAGCAAACAAGGGCATCAAACGATTTCTTCCGGCCTACTTTTTCAATTCTGTAGGTGTACAGACCATCATGGTGGTGGCGACGATGTTTGGACAGAAAGAGTTGGAATTAGAAACTAGCTCGTTGATTATTGTAATAATTTTAATACAGTTGATAGCCATTGGAGGGGCGTATATTATGTCTTTCTTGGCAAAATACTGGGGTAATATTGTGGTGCTGATGATCGTAACGTTGCTATGGACCTCTATATGTATAGCAGCATTTTACTTAAGTAATGCAGCACAGTTTTACGGTTTGGCGGTTATGGTAGGGCTGCTAATGGGGGGAATACAGTCTTTATCCCGTTCTACCTATTCGAAGATGCTTCCAAAAGATTTGGAAGATACGACGGCCTTTTTCAGCTTTTATGACATCACAGAAAAGCTTGGCATAGTCGTGGGACTAATCTGTTTTGGAGCAATAGAGCAGCTTACTCACAATATTCGATACTCTGCGGTATCACTGTCTATTTTCTTTATTTTAGGATTTTTGTTATTATTGAGAGTACTAAAATTTAATTCTTTTTTAAAAGCAGGTATTGATGAATAGAAAAGTAGAGTTGTTTGTTCCTTGTTTTATAGACCAATTATATCCCGAGACAGCCTTTAATACGATCAAGCTGTTGGAAAAGGCGGGATGTGAGGTGATCTATAACAGCGAACAGACATGTTGTGGGCAGCCGGCTTACAATGCAGGGTTTTGGGATGAGGCGAAAGAAATAGGATCTAAGTTTCTGAAAGATTTTTCCGAAGAGCATTATATAGTTTCACCGTCAGCCTCTTGTGTTGGTATGGTGAAATACAGTTATAACGACTTGTTTACCAATTCAACAGAGCATAACAGTTGTAGAAACATTCAACGCAATATCATGGAAGTTTCGGATTTTCTTGTAAATGTGTTGAAGAAGGAATATTTCGGGGCTGAATTGGTAGGTACGGGCGTGTATCACGACTCTTGCTCGGCCTTGCGCGAATGCAAAATTAAGGAAGAGCCGCGCCGTCTTCTGGCACAGGTGGGAGGGCTTGAGTTGGTAGAGATGAGAGATCAGGAAACTTGCTGCGGCTTCGGAGGTACGTTTAGTATTAAGTTTGACGGTATTTCAAGTGCCATGGCCGAACAGAAAGTACGTCATGCTCAAACAGTGAATGCAGACTATATTATTTCTACGGATGCTTCTTGTTTGTTGCAGCTGCAGGCCTACATTGACAAACACAATATTCCTATCAAGACTTTACATCTGGTGGATGTACTAACATCGGGATGGGCTAACATCTAACTAAAACTATATAAACATGAATTCGAGAAGAGACTTTATTAAGCATTTGGGCTTAGTGACTGCAGGTGTCGCTTTAGCGCCTTCCATGGACCTTTTTGCAGCCAAAAAATCGTGGTTCGAAATATCTCTTGCTGAATGGTCCTTACATAAGACCTTATTCAAGGGAGATCTAAAAAATATTGATTTCCCTCAATTTGCCGCCGAAAAATGTGGGATCTATGGTGTGGAATATGTAAATACCTTCTTCAAGGATAAGGCTAATGACATGACCTATCTGAAGGACCTAAACAACCGTGCTAAGTCGAGTGGTGTAACTAACGTACTGATCATGGTGGACGGAGAAGGGAATTTGGGTGACGAAGACGCCAAGAAACGTGCAAAGGCGGTCGAAAATCATTACAAATGGATTGACGCAGCACATTTCTTGGGATGTAAAACCATCCGTGTGAATGCCGCCGGTAAGGGGTCACCGGAAGAAGTGAAAAACAGAGTGGTGGAAAGCCTTTCTACCCTTGCTGACTATGGTAAAAAAGCCAATATCAATGTCGTAGTAGAAAATCACGGTGGTATCTCTTCACATGGTGACTGGTTGTCCAGCGTGCTGAAATCAGTAGGTAAGAAGAATTGTGGTTCTTTGCCTGATTTCGGTAACTTTTACGAATATGACCGTTATAAAGGTGTAGAAGAGCTAATGCCTTTCGCCAAAGGGGTGAGTGCTAAAGCTAATGTTTTTGACGCCAACGGCAACGAACGCAATATCGATTATGTAAGGATGATGGATATTGTAAAAAAAGCTAAATACAAAGGTTACATCGGTATAGAATATGAAGGTACTGAGCTAAGTGAGCTGGACGGAATTCTAGCTACGAAGAAGTTGTTAGAACGTTTTAAATAACAAGATATGTTGAAGAATTGCTTTCTTATCTTGCTACTGCTGTTACCTATACATTATTCTTTCTCCCAAAATATACAGAAAATGGAAGTCTGGCAGGACAGCCTTTATAATTTGGGGAAGAGCGTTTTTGGTGATGAAGCGGATGTGCGCAGGATAGAAAGCAATTTTAATTTTGTACGAACGCTGGTGTCAGCCCTTAAGGAGCCAAACGCTTACTATTATACTTTTGACAAACTGAATATGATTTCTATTGTCAAGGCTCCAGACGATAGTTTTCGTATTTTCTCTTGGAATGTTCCTCTTCATGACGGCTCCTATCTGTATTATGGGGCGGTGCAGTTTCGTGCGCCTTCCTTAAAGCTTATTCCTTTATTGGACAAGACTTTTGATATTAAGAATCCGGAAAAGGAAATATTGAGTCCGACACAGTGGTACGGCGCTCAGTATTATGATATTGCTGCACTGGGAAAGAATCAATACGTTCTATTGGGGTGGAAAGGTCATAATGCCGAGTATACGAAAAAAGTTATTGACATTTTGAATGTCGAAGGACAGGAGAATATAAGTTTTGGTGCGCCCGTCTTTTCGGATGCTCCACAGCATGTTCGTAAGATTTTTAATTACAACAGAATGGCTACCATGTTACTTCGTTACAATAGAGCTAAAAATCTGTTGGAGTTTGACAATCTTATCCAGCTGGATCCCTCTTTAGGAGACACTTATAAAAATTATGTGCCCGACCTGTCACATAACGGCTATAAGCTTCAGAATGGCAAATTGAAGTATGAAGATAATATTCAGGTAGTAAATGCGGAAGAAGACCTTTTGCGCCAGCGTGAAGCACCTAAAAATACGAAGTCCGGCTTAGGACTTCGGTGAGGTAAATATTGTATATTTAATATTCTTAAAATATTAACTAACAGTTATTTTTATAATTAATCTACAATTATGGTTGAAAAAGATGATGAATTAGTAAGACATTTAGCCAAGCAGGGGGTGGATGATAAGATGGTTAACGGCCATCCTGCAGGACTATTTGTATTGTTTTTTACTGAAATGTGGGAACGTTTCAGTTATTACGGTATGCGGGCCTTGTTGACTCTTTTTTTGGTTAGCTCTATCGCCGAAGGAGGGTGGGAATGGTCTAATGAGCGTGCCATGAAGTTGTATGGTCTTTATACTGGTTTGGTATATCTAACTCCTCTTATTGGGGGGATAATAGCAGATAAGATTACCGGATTCAAGAAAGCTATTTTGATAGGTGCCTTTATCATGACCATGGGACATGCTTCTATGGCTCTAGAAGGTATCCATCAATATTTTTTCTACTTGGGGCTTATTCTCATGATTTTGGGTAACGGTATGTTCAAACCCAATATTTCTTCTATGGTAGGAAACCTCTATCCGGACAACAGCTCTAAGAAAGATGCTGGATATACTATTTTCTACATGGGTATCAATGCCGGAGCATTTTTAGGAATGCTATTGTGTGGATATATCGGAGAAAAGATTGGATGGCATTATGGTTTCGGTCTGGCAGGTATATTTATGTTTTTCGGTATGCTGCAGTTTTATTTCGGGCAGCGTATTTTTGGTATCAATGGAGATTCTCCTAAGCAGCTGAAAGAATTCCATGACAATCAGATAAAAAATAAATTGGAAGAAGAGCCGGAAGAACTACCTGCAAAAGTTGTAAGAGACCGTCTTATTGTGGTGGCTGTACTGATGATTGCCAGTATAGTATTTTTCCTGGCCTTTGAGCAGGCAGGAGGATCCATGTCCATCTTTGCTAAGGATTATACACAACGTGTATTGTCCGGAAATGCGGCCATTACTTTTAAATGGATTGACGGAATTTTGACTATAGCGCCGATTATTATAGTAAGTATAGTTTTATATGCTTTGTCAAAACGTATTTTCACTCAATATCCTTTGACAATCATCTTTACCGGTATATCTTTTGTCGTAATTTGGGGGTTGGGACTCTGGAAAGTTATGCGTGAGTTTAATGCTACGGAAACAGAAGTAGCTGCATCATGGTTCCAGATTTTGAATTCTTTCTTTATTATATCATTAGCTTCAGGATTCAGTAAATTTTGGGAGAAAGTGTGGAACCCTTCAGGGCCTATAAAATTTGCTTTAGGTCTGATTATGGTGGGAATAGGTTTTGCAGCCTTATCCTATGGTGCCAGTGAAATTCCACAGGGAGCTAAAACGGCTTCTGTAAGTATGATCTGGCTGGTGATTGCGTACTTCTTCCATACTACGGGAGAGCTTTGTCTGTCGCCGGTAGGACTATCCTATGTGAGTAAGCTGTCTCCTAAGAAGTTTTTAGGATTGTTATTCGGGTTTTGGTTCTGTGCATCCGCGATAGCTAACTTCATCGGTGGATTCTTGGGATCTTATATTGATAAAATTACAGAAGAGCATTCTATGGCTTACTTCTTTATGATTTTTGCCATTATTCCGGGTGTAAGTGCCTTATTGCTGATTTTGTTCAATCCTATATTGAAGAAAATGATGCATGGCATCCGCTAGATGAAAAGAGACAGATATTTGATAGAAAGCCATTCCTTTTGGAATGGCTTTTCTTTTAATTTATCATCAAATATCATACTTAAGTAATAAGATAATTTCTTGTTTAACTATAAAACTAAACTTTTTACTTTTGGTGTTCTAAAGTCAAAATAGTTTTATGGGATTACGTGAAAAAGTTTTTCTGTGTGCAATTTCTCTTATACTGATTTCATTTCTGGCGTCCTGTGATATGATAGAAGTGCATCCTTATGCAGGCGACATCAAAGGAAAGCGAGATATTAATATACAAAACATAGCCCGTATTGAGGAAGCTTTTGCCGATAAAGATACCATCCGCTTTGCTTTTATTTCTGATTCACAAAGATGGTATGATGAGTTAGAAGACTTTGTACATCATGCGAATAATCGTACGGATATTGACTTTGTCATTCATGGAGGTGATCTTACTGATTTCGGACTGACCAAAGAATTTTTGTGGCAACGTGATATTCTGGAGAAGTTGAAATATCCTTATGTGGCTGTTATTGGAAATCATGACTTTCTGGCCAATGGGGAAGATATATATAAGATAGTTTTTGGAGAGGAGAATTTCAGTTTCATTGCGGGAAGAACCAAGTTTGTTTGTATGAATACCAACGCTTTGGAAGCAAACTATTCCGTGCCTATTCCAGACTTTTCCTTTATCAATGCAGAAATGAAAAAGGATACGGAACGCTTCGATCAGACTATTGCCATCATGCACGCCAAACCCACGTCGGAGCAGTTTAACAATAATGTAGCAGACATCTTTCATCATACGCTCAAGAAATTTCCGAATTATTTATTTGCAGTATGTGGTCACGATCACCGTTTTGAAGAAGAGGATATTTTCGGAGACCAAGTCATTTATTACGTGAGCCCTAATATTGGTAAGAGGAAGTATTTGTTGTTTACCGTTACTCAGAATAGTTATAGTTATGAATTGGTCGCTTATTAGAAAAAGTATATTGATTGGAGCGTTAGTAGTTGGAATGGCATGGCAGAGCGGTTTTGCTACTACATATGCTTTGGGAGAGGAAAGAAGACCTGATTCTGTCTCCACAAAAGAAGCTGAAGACCTGCCTGCTGCAAGGGTGGAGATAGTTCCTGCACATTATAATATGCAGCATGCCGGAGCTATAGGTCTGGTCGCGCTGGGTCCCGGATGGGATTATGGACAGAAAAGGCAGTGGACTACCGATTTTCTGATAGGTTACGTGCCGGCGTATGATACCGATCGGGCGAAGGTAACTTTAACGCTAAGACAAATATATACACCGTGGAAACTTCGCGTAGATGATAAGTTGTTATACGAGCCTTTACGTACCGGCGCCTATGTCAGTACGACATTAGGTAAACAATTCTGGTTTTCCGCTCCAGAAAAATATCCCCGTAATTACTATACTTTCTCTCCTAAGGTTCGGCTCAACATATTCTTAGGGCAAAGTGTAGGTCTACGTTTTGATCCTAAGAGATCTCGTTTTGACAGCATAAAACTGTATGCCGACCTACATTCTTCCGACCTGTATATTATTTCCCGCATACAAAATAAGTATCTGCAGTTTAAGGATTACCTTGGTTTGTCTTTTGGCATCAAACTTCAGCTGAAAAGAAGGTAATCGCATCTCATACTTGGAATGCTTGCATCCAGTGAGAAGATAGAGGTCTTTTTTGTTTTATATTTTAATTTTTTTTTGGAAGTATTTTGTCAATACTTTATTGCATTTTCCTGTTTGATTTACATTAGGAAATTCTATATTAGAAGTTGATAACACAATTGGAGTCAATATTGATACAGAATTACTATACCATAAATAAACCATGCGATATCTTATAACAATTTTAGTTTTACTTGTTTGTCAGCCATTGGACATAATAGCGAAAGATCCTCTCCTAAAAATGCAAGTGGGGTATTCCGTAGGTATTCAAAACGTTACGGAGAAGAAGATGGTTTACGCCAAATCCGTAGGGGTGGATGTCATTGAAACATCTATTAATGCTTTTATAGACAAAAAGAAAAGAGCTTTTACTGCTTCAGACGAGGAAATAAAAGCGCAGTTGATGAAAGCGAAAGGGGCTTTAGATAAGGCTGGGGTTAAAGTTTGGTCTATACATATGCCTTTCGGACCTCATATTGACCTTTCGCTATTGGATGAAAGGGAAAGGAATGAAGTAGTGGCCTTACATCGGAAAGTGTTGGAATATGTTAGTATCCTTAAACCTAAGATTATTCTTTTTCATCCAAGTTATCATCTTGGGCTTAATGAGCGGGAGCAACGCATCAAACAGTTGGTAAAATCTATCGAGGAGCTTAATAAAGATGTAAAAAACATAAGAGCTACCATAGTGATAGAAAATATGCTAGGCTATGAATTGGTGAGATCCAATAAAAAGCAGGAAACACCTTTATGCAGATCGGTAGATGAGATGACAGCTATCATGAAGCTTATGCCTAAAGATGTGTTTGCTGCAGTGGACATGAACCATATCAAGCATCCGGAAAATCTTATTATGGCTTTAGGAAAAAGATTGAAGTCCGTACATATTGCTGATGGTGACGGAAAAAAGGAATGCCATTATTTTCCTTGTTCGGGAGAAGGAGAGAATGATTGGTCTGCCATTCTGTTGGCATTGAAAAAGGTGGGCTATAAAGGACCTTTTATGTATGAATGTGCTTTTAAGGATGTAAAGGATTTAAGAGCGTGTTTTGAGGGGTTGGTCAATAATTTGAAAGAATAATTACAGTCTCAGAAACTATGGAATACGGTTTTAGTTATTTAAATATTCTTAGTATCTTGAATAATAAAACCTTACGGCTTTGCAATGCATAAGGATCAAGACATAGAGTATTTAATAAGGCTTAAATCTGGTGATCAAGAAGGACTTCGGTTTTTTATGAGATTATGGGGAGAGCAGCTACGCTTTTATTCCTTTAAGATTACACGAAACAAAGAAGTCTCTGAAGAAATAGTTTCTGAGGCTTTTTGCATTGCCTGGCAGAATAAGGAGAAAACCGTATCTGTTGCGGCACTCAAATCTTATTTATTTCTTGTTGTGCGAAACGCTAGTTACGATCATACTAGTGGATATTACCGTAAAAATGTGGACTTGGGGGACGAATTTTTATTGGAGACCCCGGAAAGGAAGACCAGATATTCTCTCACAGATTATTTATGTAGAAATATTGGAACAAATTATAAAAGAACTGGAACGTTTACCGAAACAGCAAGCCGAAATTTTTCGGATGACCTATCTGGAAGGAAAAAGTAATAAAGAAATCTGTCAAACCCTAGGAACTACACTGAATACTATTTATTTTGCTCGCTCCAAAGCCTTATCTACACTCAGACAAATTTTTAAAGAAAAGGACATCAGTTTATATTCAGCATTTATGATGTTTATAGAAATGATGGACTGAAGAAGGTAAAGATTTTCTTTACTAAGCAAGACTTTGCTTATTTAATTAAAAGTCCTTTTTCCTCCCAATGATCATCCTAAGTTTCTGTGAATCGAACTCTCCGGCTAACCCTTCGGTTCGAATCCAATGCGGATGAAATGTATATATCTGTTGATTGTGGGGAAATCCGTTTAAAATAAAAAAGCTTCATCTGATGATGAAGCTTCCTTTGCGGAGAGTGAGGGATTCGAACCCCCGAACCTGTTATAGTTAACGGTTTTCAAGACCGCCGCATTCGACCACTCTGCCAACTCTCCGCCACAAAAGTAGAAATTCTATGTATATCTACAAAACTAAATTTTGCTCTTTTTCTTTATCACTTGAAAATGAGGTCGATGATTTTTTCATAAGCCTTGTTTTGTGCATTTATGCTATCTTTAAACTGCTTTTCAGACGGATTTTTGTTAATTTGTAGTATGATTTCATTCGCAAATGCTAAGATTAATATAGGGTTGTTTGTTTCCCGAAGGAGAGAGGATGGCTATCACGATATTGAAACCATATTCTATCCGGTGAAAATGTATGATGTGGTGGAAATGCATGCGGCAGATAGTTATTCTTTTGAGACCTATGGCATCCATATTCCGGAAAGAGGAGACAACCTATGCACCAAAGCCTACCATCTATTGAAGAGCGATTTTCCCCAGATTGAGCCTGTAGCTATCAAGTTGCTGAAAAACATTCCCGTAGGGGCAGGATTGGGAGGAGGATCTTCTGATGCAGCCTTTGTGCTAAAGGCGTTGAGCGAATGGAATAAGCTAAACCTTAAAGCCGAGGAACTGCAGAAATATGCCGCCAAGTTGGGAGCTGACTGTGCTTTCTTTGTGGAAAATAAACCTGTCTTTGCGACTGGAATAGGAGATGAGTTTTCCGAGATATCACTAGACCTGTCTACTTATTGGATCGTTATTGTAAAGCCGGATATACATATTTCAACGGCAGAGGCATATAGTCAGGTGATTCCTGCTGCACCTGAGGTGGACTTGTGTAGAGCGATTAAGTTGCCTATACAGGAATGGAAATATTACATTAAAAATGATTTTGAGTTTGGAATTTTTGATAAATATCCTGTCATACAAGAGATAAAGCACAAGCTATACGAAAAGGGAGCACTTTATGCATCTATGTCCGGATCTGGTTCTGCCGTCTATGGCATCTTTGAAGAAGAGGTTAACTTAGATGAGCTAGAGGCTTTGGGTAAGGTTTTTCATCCGGTAGAACTATAGAAGATTTGTAGGAACAAAAAGTAGGAGCCTATTTTACTTAAAATAGGCTCTTATAGTTTTTTCATCTTCCTTGATTTGCTGTTGCAGTGCCTCCAAGTTGTCGAAACGTTTGTCTTCACGGATAAACTTGTGGAACTTAATACGTACCGTACGGTCGTAAATATCTTCGTTGAAGTCAAGGACATTCACTTCTATTTTTCTGGTGAAGCCGTCGATCGTAGGACGATTACCTATATAACACATGCCTTGTGCGGTTTTTAACACTTTAGGCTCCTCGTATTCGCCTGATATAATACTTGACACTTCGGTATAGATATCTACCTCTACGGCATAGATACCATAGGCAGGGATAAGTTTGTGCGCTTCATGCACATGTAGGTTGGCAGTAGGAAATCCTATTTGTCTTCCTATTTGGTCGCCTTTTTCTACAGTGCCTGTAAGCTCAAAAGGATAGCCTAGATATTTGTTGGCTGTATCAATATCCCCTTTGATAAGGGCTTCTCGCACTCTTGTTGACGATACGGCTACATCCTCGATATCTTGTTTGGCAATTTCTTCAACTTTAAAATCGAAAATCTGAGCAAAATGCTCCAAGTCTTTTATTGTACCCTTGCGGTTTTTACCGAAATGGTGATCATAGCCGATGATAATAGTTTTTGTTCCTAGCTTATCTACTAAGACATTGCGTATGTAGTCTTCTGGGCTGAGGTTGGCAAACTCCTGAGTAAAAGGAGTGATGATAAGATGGTCTAAGCCCGATAGACTTAGCTGATGGGTTTTCTCCTCAATATCGTTGATAAGGCGTAAGCTGTCGTCATTTGGGTTGATGACAAGGCGAGGGTGGGGAAAAAATGTAAGTAATACAGTTTCTCCTCCCGTTTCTTTGGCACAATCCACCAATTTCTTAAGAATTTTCTGATGCCCGATATGCACACCATCGAAAGTTCCTATAGTCACAATGGCATTATCTAATGGTACGAACTCCTCCAGATTTCTGTATATCTTCATTGGATAATACTATAAAGTTTGTTGTAGTGTAGATTCTTTTTGTTCACGTATAGCCTTAATCAGCTCATCCAGCTTCCAGGCGTCATCGACATGGAAGTCGCCACTCATGGTACGGCGCAAACTAGACAGATGGGCGCCGTTGTTCAATGCTTTTCCAAAATCATGTGCTATGGAACGTATATAAGTACCCTTCGAACATTTTATCCTAAAATGTACGTTAGGCATTTCTATCTTTTCGATGACAAAAGAAGAGATGATAATCTTTCTAGGTTTGAGCTCTACGTCTTCACCGCGTCTAGCCTTCTCGTAGACCCTTTCTCCCTTGATTTTTACGGCGGAATGGGCAGGAGGCAGCTGTTCCTGTTCTCCTTCAAAACTTTTGGCAACAGCTAATATCTCTTCTTCCGTGATTGCACTTATGTCGAACGTTTGATCTATCTCTGTTTCCAAGTCGTAAGAAGGAGTGGTAGCCCCTAAAGTGATGATGCCTGTGTATTCCTTATCTTCGGCTTGGAAGGTGTCGATTTTTTTTGTGAGCTTGCCGGTACAGATGATGAGCAATCCTGTTGCCAGAGGGTCCAAGGTTCCTGCGTGGCCCACTTTAAGCTTCAATGGCTTCATCGTATTGCGAAGTTTACCTACCACATCGAAGCTCGTCCACGTCAAAGGTTTGTCTACTAATAGTATTTCTCCTTCGGCAAAGGAGAATATTTTATGTTTCTTTTCTGTTGTTTCCTTCATTTCTAAAAATCAAATGATATAGATAGATACTCTATATCATTTGAGTGCTGCAAAAATACGAATTATTGTCGAATGAATTATTATGCGAACCTGATGAAGGTGATGACCTATTGCTGCCAAAAGAATATTAACAATCCTATTCCGATGATGATGCGGTACCATCCCCAGAATCTAAATCCGTATTTTGTCAATACGGAGATGAATGTTTTCACGGCGATCATGGCTACGATGAAAGCTATTACATTTCCCAAGATAAAGGCTATAATGCTCTGTTCGCTAGCCATGATCATTTCATATCCTTTCTGAGCATGATCCGTCCCTTCTCCCCATGTTTTGACGAAGATGGAGTATACTGTCACCGCCAACATGGTAGGAACAGCCAAGAAAAAGGAAAATTCGGCAGCTGCTTTGCGGTTAAGACCTTGGGTCAATCCTCCAATGATTGAAGCCGCTGAACGCGATGTTCCTGGCATCATGGCCAGACATTGCCAAAAGCCTATGGTCAAGGCTTTCTTTATGGAAATGTCTTTTTCGTCCGTGATTTTAGGGTTTTTAAACCACTTATCGACAAATAGTAATACCACACCTCCCAAAACCAAAACGGTAGAGATGGCTATCTGGTTGCCTAATACGGCTTCTATCTTTTCGTCGAATAACTTGCCAAGAATCAGCGCAGGAATGACAGCAATGGCAAGCTTGTAATAAAGCTGTATGTTGTTGATGTCAAAAAACTTTTTCCAGTACAAAACCACTACAGCCAGTATAGCACCGAATTGGATGGACACCTGAAACATTTTAAGGTATTCTGTTTCTTCCATTCCCATCAATGCAGCTGTAAAACCCATATGGGCTGTTGACGATATAGGTAAATATTCGGTGAGTCCTTCAACAATAGCTATGATAATAGCTTGAATGTAATCCATTATAAAATTTATTTGTTTTTCGGCTTATATAAAATCGCAATAAATCCCAAGGCAAATCCCGCTACTACCACGATAGGAGCTAGGGTTATTTTAGTGAAGCTGTAAATGTCTTCCGTTCCCATCATCAGGAAAAATCCTACGGCCACAACAAGTATGCTTGCTATGAACAACTGGTAGTTTGCTTTCTGGAACACAAAAACACTCGCTTTCTTGTCTTTGTCCAATACGGTTCTTTTTTCAGTCATACTTTTTTATAATGTGTTAGTATAAACAATGTGTTATCGATACAGGCTGTGTGATTTAGCTTTTAAATATTTTGTTACGGCAAAATAGGTGCTAATACCGGAAATAAGGATTCCTAAGATTACCACTACTAAGAATATTAACACAAACTCACTCCAGCTTTGCAAAAATACAATCTCCGGAATCTGCTTTTGCGCGAAGTTTAATGTGAAAATCAAAAGCAGGATAGCTACCAAAGCACCAATCAAACCGTGAATGATACCATAAATGATGTACGGCCGGCGGATAAAGTTTTTTGTGGCACCGATAAGCTGCATACTCTTGATTAAGAAACGTTGGGAATAAATAGCTAGACGGATAGTATTATTGATGAGGGCTACAGCGATAATCAGTAATATGGCCGCAAAGGCTAATACCACAATAGAAATAACACGTATGTTTTTGTTTACCATGTCGATAAGCGATTCTTGGTAAACGACTTCTTTCACTTTACTGCTTTTGGTGATTTTATCTATAAATGGCTGAATGCTATCCGCGTTGGCATACTGTTCTTTCAGATATACATCTATAGAAGGAAGAAGAGGGTTAGTTCCCAGATACTCGATAAAGTCTTCCCCGAGGTCTTCTTTTAGGTTTTTGGCTGCCAGCTCTTTGGAAACATATTCCGTACGTAATACGTAAGGATCTTTTTCTAAGTCTTTCTGTAGGGATAAGACGTCACCTTCGTTCACATTGTCATTCACAATGATATTAAGTACTATATTTTCCTTCACATATTTGGAAAGGTTTTTGGCATGTACCAATATCAATCCCAAAAGACCGGTCATCAACAGTACCAAAGCAATACTGATAACCGTAGAAATATATACGGATTTCGTTTTTTTTCTTGGTGATCCCTGATCAATTATAGACATAAAGCTTCTTAATTTTATAATGCGAAAGTAAGGATTTATGATGATTTTAGGGAATAAATATCAATATATCTGTCTGGGAAATCAAGATTTTAACATTTCTTTACGAATGAAATAGTAAGCCGTGAGTGCTGCTATCCAAAAAATTACTTGATTTAAAAACAATTATTCCCATATATGCCTTAAAATCGCTATTTTCGCATCTCTTTAGAACGTATTAAGAAATGGATTATTCGCACAAATCAATTGAGAAAAAGTGGCAAAAATTTTGGGCTGAGCGAGGAACTTTCAAGACCTCAGAGTCTACGGACAAGCCTAAATATTATGTGTTGGACATGTTCCCTTATCCATCGGGAGCAGGATTGCATGTGGGACATCCGCTAGGATATATCGCTTCTGATATTTTTTCAAGATATAAAAGGTTGAAAGGATTTAACGTATTGCATCCGATGGGATACGATTCTTTTGGTTTGCCTGCGGAGCAATATGCCATCCAAACTGGACAACATCCTGCGATCACGACAGAAACAAACATCAACCGCTATCGTGAACAGCTGGACAATATCGGATTTTCGTACGACTGGTCTAGGGAGGTGCGCACGTCGGATCCTTCGTTCTATAAATGGACGCAATGGATTTTTATGCAGCTTTTCAATTCTTGGTATAACAAGGATGCCGACAAAGCTGAGTCTATAGATACTTTAATTCAAAGGTTTGAAATATCAGGTACACAGGAAGTTAATGCTTCTTGTGATGAAGATATTCTGTCCTTCACCGCGGAGGAATGGAAAGCTTTTACCGAAGAGGAACAACAACGTGAACTGTTGAAATATCGTTTGGCTTACCTGCGTGAAAGTACGGTAAACTGGTGTCCTGCTCTAGGGACCGTGTTGGCCAATGACGAAGTCATTAACGGCGTCTCGGAGCGTGGCGGTTACCCGGTAGAACAGAAAAAGATGATGCAATGGTCTTTGCGTATCACCGCTTACGCGGACCGACTGCTTAGAGGGTTAGAGACCGTGGACTGGCCGGAACCTGTCATTGAGATGCAACGCAACTGGATAGGCAAGTCGGAAGGTGCTTCGGTTAAGTTTCCTGTGCCGCAACTGAATACTGAAATTGAAGTATTTACGACTCGTGTAGATACTATTTTCGGTGTGACGTTCATCGTACTGGCACCTGAACATGAGTTGGTTTCTGCTTTAACTACGGAAGGTCAACGGACTGAAGTTGAAGCTTATATAGAAAAGACTGCGAAGAAGTCCGAGCTTGACCGTATGGCAGATACAAAGACTGTTTCGGGAGCATTTACCGGTTCTTATGCAAAACATCCATTGACGGGTGAAGATGTACAGATATGGATTGCAGACTACGTGTTGGCAGGTTATGGTACGGGAGCAGTGATGGCTGTGCCGTCAGGTGACCAGCGTGATTACCTGTTTGCAAAACACTTTAATTTGCCTATCATTCCTATTTCGGATACACAGAATATTGAAGAGGCTGCCGACCCGAACAAAGATGGACGCTATATCAATTCGGGATTTATCAACGGCATGACTTATGCTGAAGCCGTTCCAGCCTTGATTGCTAAGCTAGAAGAACTAAAACTCGGAAAAGCTAAGGTAAACTATCGCATGCGCGACGCCATCTTCGGACGTCAGCGTTATTGGGGAGAGCCTGTGCCGGTATATTTCAAAAATGGATTGCCTTATCTGATTAAAGAAGAAGAACTTCCTCTCTTGTTGCCGGAAGTAGATAAATATCTTCCTACAGAGACAGGAGAGCCTCCTCTTGGTCGTGCCGAAAACTGGAAATACCAAGGCCAATACGAGTATGAGTTGAGCACCATGCCGGGATGGGCCGGTTCTTCATGGTACTGGTTCCGCTATATGGATCCTAAAAACGATAAGAGCTTTGCTTCAAAAGAAGCAATCGACTATTGGAAAGCCGTAGACTTGTATATCGGAGGCTCGGAACACGCCACAGGTCACTTGCTTTATTCCCGCTTCTGGAATAAGTTCCTTAAAGATTTGGGATACCACAACGAGGAAGAACCGTTTAAGAAACTAATCAACCAAGGTATGATCCAAGGTCGTTCTAACTTTGTGTACCGTATCTTGGATGAGGAAGGTAAAGGAACGAATAAGTTTGTTTCGTATGGATTGAAAGATCAATACAATACGATTCCATTGCATGTGGATGTAAACATCGTTAGCAATGATATTTTAGATACGGAGAAGTTCAAAGCCTTCAGACCGGATTTTGCCAATGCGGAATTTATCCTTGAAAATGGCAAATATATCTGCGGCACTGAGGTGGAGAAAATGTCCAAGTCCAAATTCAATGTAGTAAATCCGGACGACATTATAGAGCAGTTTGGTGCAGACACATTGCGTCTCTATGAAATGTTCTTAGGACCTTTGGAGCAATCCAAACCTTGGAATACCAACGGTATCGAAGGGGTATATAAATTCTTGCGTAAAGTATGGCGCTTGTTCCATGATGCGGAAGGCAACTTCAATGTGTCTGACGATGAACCAACAAAAGCAGAATACAAATCGCTGCACAAAATCATCAAGAAAGTAGAAGACGATATCGAGCGTTTTTCGTTCAATACATCGGTATCTGCTTTCATGATTTGTGTGAACGAGCTTACTGACTTGAAATGCAACAAACGTAAGATCCTTCAGGATTTGATCGTTGTACTTTCTCCTTATGCTCCACATATTACCGAAGAGCTATGGGCTTTGTTAGGTAATGAGCCAGGAACAATTTCTTATGCCCCATATCCAAAGTTTAATCCGGATTATTTGGTGGAGTCAGAATTTGCTTACCCAATTTCCGTAAATGGTAAAATGAAAATGAACCTCTCTCTGGCCTTGGATCTGGATGCTAAGGCAGTAGAAGAAATCGTTCTTGCAAATGCGGATGTACAACGCTATCTGGATGGAAAGCAGGTGAAGAAGGTTGTTTATGTGAAAGGTAAGATTATTAATATCGTAGTGTAAGATATTCTTTACAACCTACAGAAAAGCCTCGAGTTTGTAGACATGCCCCAAAAAGTTAGACACTTATTTGGGGCATTTTTATGAGTAAAAAACAGAAGTATAATTTCAATTTTAAGTTACGT
>NZ_BAABGR010000023.1:0-19186 GCF_039541675.1 Sphingobacterium thermophilum
TTTTGAAAGCGACAAACAGGCGTGTTAGGGTGTTTAGGTTTAGGTTAATTTGATGAGAATTTTGTAAAATTATGCAGTCTTAATTTGGGGAAGTCGACAAGTGCGTGCCGGTGTTACATTTAAATATACAGAAAATGGCGTGGAAGGTTTAGTGCAAAATAAAAAGGTATATCTGGCAATTGCTTCGGGAGGCATCTACTCAGAAGGTCCAATGAAAGAATATGACCCTACTGAAAAATACATTAAGAATATTCTTGGTTTTATTGGCATTACCGACGTAACTGCATTTAGAGTGGAAGGAGTTGCGATTCCTGGCATTAAAGAGTCTGCAATGTCTAAAGCCGTTCAGATAGTAGAAAATACATTTTCATTATAACATTAAAAAAAATAAAATATTATGTCACAAAAAACAATCAAAATCACAGGATGGACATTGACCATCATTTTAGGACTTCTATTCACAATGAGTGCCTTTATGAAACTTACGCAAAACGAAACAGCTTTGGCTCAGGCTTCTTCGTTCGGGATTGATACCACCACGTATCAGTTTATTGGGGTTATTGAAATCATCTCGCTGATACTCTTCATTGTTCCGAGAACAGGAATTTTGGGTACAATGCTGTTAGTAGCCTATTTGGGTGGAGCTATTGTCACACATTTGCAACATCAACAATCGATAGCAATGGCGGTTACTTTCCAAACACTGCTTTGGATTACGGCATTTATCCGTTTCCCCGAACTGAAGCAAAGGATTTTTCAAACTAAAAAAGTACAACAATGATGATACGCAGAAATATTTCAAAAATAACTCAAAACCATTGGCATAATGGTTTTTTGGGAACAGGACATCGTGCAATGGCGGTATTGGACGGTGTATCTTACAAAGACAGTGACCCTTTTATTTTGTTTATGGACGACAGCCTGAACCTTCCTGGTGGAGAACCCGTAGGAGGAGCACATCCCCACGCTGGGTTTGAAACCTTGAGCTTGGTTTTGGAAGGCAATGAAAAAGATTGGAAAACGGGAAGTTTTGAACTAATGACCGCCGGAAAAGGCATTATCCACACCGAAGAAATCACTTCCAAACAAAAACTTCGTATGCTGCAAGTGTGGTTGGTACTACCGCCCGAAAAGCGATACGCTCAACCTTTCTTACAAAGAATGCTATTGGAAGACGTACCCAAAATTAAAACCGATACATACGAAATTCGTGTGTATAGCGGAAGCAGTAACGGATTGATTTCGCCATTAAAAAACCATACGCCATTTACTTTGGTGGACTTCAGGTTAGACAACCGAGCTGTGGTAGCACAGGAAATTCCATCGCACTATAATGGTTTGGTATATGTATTAAAAGGCAGTGTGAAAGCAGGCGACAAAATCATCAATGCCGAACAAGCGGGTTGGCTTGATAAAGCGACTGAAGACGGCGATACCGAAATACAATTTGAAGCATTGGAAAACGACACCCATTTTGTGTTGTATGCCGGACAGCCTCATAATGTTTCTGTGGTTCATCACGGACCTTTTGTAGCAGATACCATGGAAGACATCGCACAGATGTATCGAGATTTTCGTCAGGGAAAATTTCCACATTTGAACGATTTGCCTGACGAACAAAAAATCACTTCCTTTTCAGAAACGAGTAAATCTATTATCCATTAAAAAACAGCAATAAAATGAATTTCAAACAATATGACGATGGCAAAGAAGGGAGATTCTTTGTTATCTTAGACAACGAAATGGAAGCAGGGTGGATTCAATACAAATGGTTGGACAACGGCAACCTGCTTGCCAACGGCACAAGGGTTTACGAAGAATTTAAAGACCAAAAATTGGGTATTCCGCTTTTCAACAGATTGGTGGAGTTTGCGGAAGAAAGGAAAACAAAAATTTATCCACTATGTCCGTTTGTGCTCAAAACCTTTGCCCGGCATCCCGAACTAAAACATCTTTTGGCTGACGATTATTTGCAAGAGCAAGAAACAACGACAAATTCAAAGATTAGACTTGTCTAAAAACACCTACTGCTAACAAAGGTAACCGTTGCACAACTCCCTAAAAATCTCAAAAACTAAAAATATTGACCTCAATACAGCTTCATTACGGAGCTGTTTTTTTTTATCCGTAGCGGTCAAGGATTGAACACCTAATTGCTGAAGATCTAATTTATCTACAAAAGCATCTATAAAACGCACTTCATTATCATTAGAAATGGAATCTTCTAAACTTGAAAACGTCATTTGAAATCTATCTAAACCATTGATTAAAGGAATAAAATTATTTGTTGTAAATACCTTATAAATTTAAATAAATTAAACTATATTTGAAAGAAAAAAGTGAAATATTTTTTTACAGACTGACGTTAGCGGTAATTTTACCAAACAGAATGTTGAACATAAAAAAATATAATCCGATGAAGCTATAAGTAACTGTTCAAAATAAAAAAAAGTGAAACTTTTTTATTGCTTTCAAAAAGCAGTGAGAATTTCTATTATTAACTTTTAAAAATTAGAAGAAATGACGCAGTTACTAATGATTAACAAAACAAAATCTATAGCTCAACAAGACGAAAATGTTTCCGCTGTTTTTATGTATGGTTCATTTACTAAAAGCGAAGGAGATAAATATTCTGATATCGAATTTTACATCTTTTTGAAAAATAAAGAAAATTTCTCGTCGGAAAAATGGGTAAATCAAATTCATCCTGTGGCTTTATATTTTATAAATGAATATGGAACCGAAGTTGCTATTTTTGAGAATTTGGTCAGAGGAGAATTTCATTTTTTAAAAACAGAGGAAATTGAAATTATCAAATCTTGGGACGGAATTGTTGCATTTAGCGATTTTGACCAAATGAACCTAATCGACAAAGACGGACATTTAACGAAAACACTAAATCAAATCAAAACGAAATCGCCCGAAAGAATAACAAATGAAAACATCTTGTGGTTAAGTCAATCATTACTGAATGTTATACTGACAACAAGCAACTTAATTAAGCGAGAAGAATTTGCTCATGCTCATCATAGTTTATCAAATGTTCAGAAATATTTGCTTTGGCTTATTAGAGCAAGAACAAACAAAACCCAACATTGGGAAAGTCCAACTAAAAGTCTTGAAAAGGATATTGATACGACTTGGTATTTTGCGTATAAAACAGTAACATCGGATTTAAATCCTAAAAATATAATTTTAGCTTTTGAAAACTCATTAAATTTATCGGAAAAACTATTTGACGAACTAAATATTGAAACAAAACTGAAAGAAATCCTACACGAAATAAGAAAAAACTACCGCTAACAGCAGGTCGAGTAAGCAAGGGCATTGCAGCCCAAGCTTCTCACAGATTCTCCCGATAGCTATCGGGATGAAAGTCTCCCCTCATACGGCTCTTGATACATCCATCTTTCTGATATACAAAAATTATATACCAACACAGCTACCCTAAACCTATTATACTCCAATGGTAAAATAAGTTCGGATAGCTGTTTTGTATTTTACGCAAGTAATTATAAGCTTTCTGATAGCTTGTAATACTCTTATACTTTCCCTTTACCCATTTAGCCAGTCGATAATCCAAATGTCGAAATAAACCTCTTAACCGCCAACGACTATGCACACCAAAATAGCGAATCAATCCTCTACTTTGAGCATTCAGTTGTTGTGCTAAGGGGGATTTCTACCGCCTTTACGGGTTGAGGAAAATAACTTCCGCTTGATAATCTATTCCAAAGTTTGTACAGATTTTTAGACAAATCAGCATCAAAATCTATGAGTGTTTCTTCATCTACTCCTGCACTGCCTTTGTTGGATTTTACCTTGCGGTAAGCATCCCACACCATTTGTTTGGTGATGGGAATACTGCGTGATGGTGTTTCAAATAAGAGGGTCATCCTTGTTCTTTTATTCTTAAAAAAATAGTAGTTCAAGTTGTCCTATTACTTGAAACTATGTATCTGTTGTCCTTCGCTCCATAGCCATTACAGCTACTTCTACACTACTACAACAACATCCGTCATCCTTATCAGCGTCGATACTATAAGCCTTACAGATACTGTCTGCTTGTGCCGTTCTCTTAGCAACTGACAAGGACTTCCTGAGTTCCGTATAGAAGCCTGTATAAAGGTCATGCCCACTCTACTGCGTTTGCCCTGTAACCAATAATCAAGCTCCCGTTACAGCTTTTCACTTGTAGCCAATAAATACAAGCTTTGGACAAAATCTAGCCATTCTCTCACAGCCTCAGCATGGGTTCACTGTAGTTTATCCTGAGCGAAGTCGAAGGGTTCATCTCCTTTATACGCACCTGACTACTTATGTAGCCTTTTCTTCCTACCGTTTAACACCAACTCATTACTAAGCCAGCATCGGGAAGCGGTTTTGTACCTACGCTTGAACGTCGATACGGATGGGCCTACCATCATCTTCTATACCGCACAGATAAAGCAAGCTCTATCCTTCACAGCACACTATTGGCAAATGCCGGGGTTAAGCGCAAAATTTAACTTCTCGCCTATTTTATCCGCCAAAAGCTGTTTGCTTTTGTTTTTTTATTAAATTTACCAAAAGGCTCACAGCTTTGGCTACGTACGGTTCTGAATTGAACTTTCGCTCAATTCAAGCCCGCACTTCGCCAAGCCGCCGACTCGTTATAGGCAATCTTACAGACCGACACACCCAAACAAAATAGCTACCTTTGCAAAATGGAATTGATAAGCGAATACATATATTTAAACATTTCTCAAAAAGCTGACCTTGACAGTTCTTTTTGTGTGACGACACAAGACCAATCTTATATTTTATTGACTTTTGGCTTGTCTACAAACGACTGTTTATTTGACTTGACAGACAATAACTATGAATTTCAAATCCGAATTTCAAAAACCTATTTTGAAAAGTACAATGAAACACTTGACATAAATGTTGAAAAACAAACTATTTGCTGTAATACACAAGCCAAACTATTAGAAATTATCAACTGCAAATTGACAGGAATTCACAGGAAAATATTTTTAGAAAGCAACATTCTTTATCTGTTGTATCAATCGCAAAAAAACAATTTAATTTTCCAATTAGGGTGCGATAGTTGTGCTATTTTGAACAAACCAATAGAAGTTGAAAAAATAAATTTGGCAAAAAAATATATTCTTGACAACTTATCCAACAACCTCACTATTCCTATTATTGCAAGTAATGTAGGTACAAACCAGTGCTACTTAAAAAAGGGATTTAAGGAAATATTTAACCAAACTATTTTTGAATTCATTCAAGAAAACAGAATGATAAAAGCAAAGCATTTGCTTCAAAATCCAAATCCTAACATAACTGAAATTGCCTTTTCAGTTGGTTATTCTTCGTTAAGTAGTTTTAGCCAAGCCTACAAAAATTATTTTGGCATTTCGCCATTAGAACAGACCAAAGCAGTTTTTCCTAATAACTAAAACACTTTTCCTTTATACTAAAATCTAAAACAACATTTATTTAGACTTTTGCAACTCAATATTTAATTAGTCTAAATAAAGAGATAAATGAATAGAATTTTGGTAATGCCGTTGATGCTTTTAAGCATTTCAACTTTTGCCCAACAAGCAAACCAAGATACTTTAAAAAGTCTTGAATTAGCACCTGTAACTGTAACTGTTACGGGAACAAGAAATATCTATAAAATAGATAGCAGCACTACTGTTTCCAAACTTCCTTTGAAAGATTTGGAAAACCCACAAGTATATAACACAATTTCTAAAATTGTACTGAAAGACCAAGTAATTACAAACCTAAACAATGCTCTTAAGAATGCCACAGGTATTACAAGACTTTGGGAGAGTACAGGTCGTGGAGGTGATGGTGCAGAGTTTTATAGTATGAGAGGTTTTGCTGTACAGCCAACTATGACAAACGGAATGCCTAACATTTCTAATGGAACGACTGACCCTGTAAATATTGAAAATATTGAAGTAATCAAAGGACCTTCAGGAACTTTGTACGGTGGTAGTCTTATTGCCTATGGTGGTTTAATAAATATTGTAACCAAAAAACCTTATGAAACTTTTGGGGGCGAAGTTGGTTATGTGGCAGGCAGTTATGGTTTAAATCGTTATACTGCCGATATAAATATACCATTAAGCAAAAATGTTTTTGCAAGAGTTAATGCAGCATATCATTACGAAAATAGTTTTCAAGATGCAGGTTTCAATAAGGCATTTGTTATTGCACCAAGTTTTAAAATAGTAGCAAACGATAAATTAACATTTTTAATCAATACCGAGTTTAAAAATTCGGAAGGAGCTAATGCACCTATGATTTTTCTAAATCGTTATGCCCCCTTATCGTTTCACTCATTGGATTTGTTTGAAAAAAGCTACAAAATATCTTATACAAGCAATAGCTTGACAATGAAAAATCCAAGTTTCAATATTCAAACTCAAGCTCTTTATAAATTGTCAAATAATTGGACTTCTCAAACGGTGTTATCAAGAAGTAACACAAAAACAAATGGCTATTATCATTATTTGTGGGACGCATCCAATGGCGACGAGTTCACTCGTTACATTTCAAAACGAAATGGAGAAACAAACACCACAGATATTCAACAAAATTTCATAGGCAATTTCAATATGGGTAAAATGAAAAACAAACTGCTTATTGGGTTAGATTATTTGAATAGTCAAATTACTAATAACAGCACAGGTTGGGTTGCCGATGGTATAGTATCACTTGTAAACCAAACAGATTCAGGAAGTTTAACCACACAAGGAGTAGATAATTTATTAATAAATTCTGCCGAAGGCAATTCAATTGTAGAAACAAAAATTATGAGTGCATACGTTTCAGATGTAATCAATTTTACACCAAAAATATCGGTAATGTTAAGTTTAAGAGTAGATAATTTTAGTGGAAAACCTTTATGGGCTACTGACGAAATAAAATCTCAAACCACACTTTCACCAAAATTGGGATTAGTTTACCAACCAATTTTAAATCAACTATCTCTATTTGCAAACTATATGAATGGTTTTACCAATTTAGCACCGGCAGAAGTTTCAGACATAAATGGAAATAATCCTACATTAAAAATATTTGAGCCCGAACAAGCCAATCAATACGAATTTGGAGCAAAAGCAAATTTGTATAAAGACAAAATATCCTTAACAGCAAGCTACTATAATATTTTAGTATCAAACAAAACAATGACTGACCCAACCAATGTAAACAATATCATACAAGGTGGTGAAGTAGAAAGCAAAGGTTTTGAATTAAGCGTAGTTACTAATCCAATTAAAGGTTTAAACATTATTACAGGATTTAGCCACAACGATAATAAAGTAACCAAAGATGCAGCAGATGGTGGTTATTTAGGATTAAGAACAGAGGAATCGGGACCAGCTAATTTATTTAACTTTTGGACAACTTACAGAGTTCAAAACGAAAAATTGAAAGGATTAAGTTTTGGATTTGGAGCAAACTATGCAAGTGAATTCAATACATTAAACCGTTCTACCACAGGCTCATTTACTTTACCAAGTTATACCATTTTCAATGCTTTAATTGGATATTCTGCAAATAATTTTAGTCTGAATTTAAAATTGGACAACATAGGTAATACTAAATATTACACAGGTTGGAGTACGGTTACACCCCAAAGATTAAGAGCGATTTCATTAGGGATGAGTTATAAATTTTAAGCTTTAAAAAAGTGATTAAAAAATATTTAAGAAAAATTCACCTTTGGCTCGGCTTAATTGTCGGACTATTGGTGTTTATCATTGCTATTACAGGTTGCTTGTATGCTTTTCAAGAAGAAATACAAAATTATACAGATGAGTATAGATATTCAAAAATTGAGCAAAAGCCCATTCTTTTACCAAGTGCCATAAAGCAAATTGCTGAAACAGAATTGCCTAATAAAGTATTGCATTCAATAAAATACTATAAAGACAATCATTCTGTTGAAGTATCCTTTTACCACTACAAGCCTACTTATTATTACAAAATGTTCCTCAATCCATATACAGGCAAAGTTTTGCATACTCAAAATATGGACGAAGGATTTTTTAGTTGGGTATTGAAAGGACATATGTATTTGTGGTTGCCACAAAAAATAGGTTCTGTTGTTGTGCTTGTTTCAACGCTTATTTTTTTTGGCATGGTCGTTACAGGTTTTATTTTGTGGTTTCCTAAAAATTGGAATGTATTCAAAAAGCGTATTTGGTTTCAATGGAAAGACACAACAAAATGGAAACGAAAAAATTGGGACTTACACGGAATTATTGGTTTTTATAGTTGTGCATTTGCTCTTATTTTTATTATTACAGGCTTGGTTTGGGTATTGCCAAATTTTGCTGAATTGTTTCATAGTGCATTAGGAGGAAAAAAATCTATGGTGTATCAAGAGGCAGTTTCTCTAAAATCAAATTCAAAACTCAAAAATCCGTTAGATAGCTTATACCAATTTTATAATCAAAATACGGATTTTGCAAGTATAGAATTGCACCCAGCCGAAACCGATAGTTCAAGCATTTTAGTAGTTACCAACCCAAGTAACCAAACTTATTGGAAATCAAACTATATTTTTCACGACCAGTATAATTTACAGGATTTAAAAGTAAATCACATTTGGAGTAAATACAATGAGGCAACAAATGCCGACAAAATCTTACGACTTAATTACGATATACACGTTGGCTCTGCATTAGGTTTGACAGGGAAAATTATTGCATTCCTGACAAGTTTACTCATTGCGACACTTCCCATAACAGGATTTATGATTTGGTATGGACGAAAAAAAAAGACTACCGCTAATAACTAAGCTTTAGCTTCGCTCTGTCCCTTCGGTCGAGTCGTCTTGCTCGGAGGGCACGAGATGAATTGAAAATCACTGAACACCAAAACAAATAATTAAATTGTGAAGTAAAGCCCGTTGAACGAAATGTACATTCAACGAATACCAAAACAAATAAAATAAATGAGTTAAACCGTAGGAAGCTAATAAAGTATTATGGAGTTTTCGAAGTGCAGCTTTAAGATATACGAGCAGTAATTTTACGATTACTGCTTTTTTTTGTGTTTGTTTTTACTTTTTTACACTGTTTTTCGATGCAAAAAATCACAAGTTCCCTTACCCATAAAAGTTAATTCACAGGCGCGATTCAAATACTTGTTCGCTCTTAATTCCTCCGGAGATTTTTTTTGTTACCATAGTAGCAGTTATTTAATAATTAATATATACTAAGGTACAAAATCATCGCAGCGAAAGCTACCGGAGGTTTAGTTCAACATTTCTTGACAACTATTAAAATGAGAAAGAAAAAACTTGCTTATTGTTGTCGTATATATTATCTTTGTGGCAACAATTAAATTTTAAAACAATGAGACGATTAGAATTTGCATCTCTTCAAGTGAGAGATTTGGAAGCCTCAAAAGACTTCTACACAAATAAATTAGGCTTTGAACCTTTGGAAATCGGTAATCCTGAAGCTGTTGTTTTTAAATACAATAAAGGCGAAGCAAGTTTTGCTATCCGTAAACCAATTGGAAACATTGACGGAAAAGAATTAGGAATTGGCACCTCTCTTTGGTTTGCTATTGACGGAACAATTGAAAAACTAAAAGAGCAGTTTGAAGATAGAAAAATTCCAATTTTGGGTGGCATCAACCAAACGCCTTTTGGCAGAACATTGATGATAAAAGACCTTGACGGATACGTATTGACTTTTATGCAACCAAATAATTAGCCAAAATGAAAGATAGACCAACGAAATATTGGATTATCGTGGCATCTAAAGACCACGTAAAAACAGGCGTTGCAGAAGGAATTGCACAAGCCTGTCACGGGAAATCATCGCCTTTGAAAAGAATGCAAAAAGGCGATTTTGTGGTTTACTATTCAGGCAAACTTACATTTGGAAAGCCTGAAAAGTGTCAGGAGTTTACGGCAATCGGAATAGTAAAAGACAATGAAGTATATCCGTTTCAGATGACTGCAGATTTTTGTCCTTTCAGACGGAATATTGAATTTTATGAAAGCGAAGACGTGTCCATTCTTCCGCTGATTGACGACTTAAATTTTATTCAAAACAAAAAAAGTTGGGGTTATCCGTTTCGCTTTGGTTTCTTTGAAATCAATAAACACGATTTCGATTTAATTTCATCTAAAATGTTACAAAAAGGATATGTCTGAAAAAATTGAGTTTATCTTTAAAAGTCCCGACACAAGTCCGGGGTATTTATTAGGACAACTAACATTACTTTGGCAACGCAAACTAAAAAAAGTGTTAGACCCTTTGGATTTGACACATACACAATTTATTTTACTAACTTCTATTGCGTGGCTTACCAACAAAAGCGAAAACGTTACGCAGGTAGAAATTGCTAATCTCAACAACTTTGACCGTATGATGGTATCAAAAGTATTGCGGACTTTGGAAAACAAAAAACTAATTACAAGAAAAGAACACAGCACCGACACAAGAGCAAAAATTGTAAAACTGACAACAAACGGAAAAAAGATTTTGCAAACAGCACTTACGAAAGTAGAAAATGCAGACATTGAATTTTTTTTTAGCATTGACAAAAATCTCTCTAATCTGAATAGCTATATGCAAACACTTATCAAAACAAACAAAGACGAATAAAAGCACATACCTCTAACAAGGTATTGCCAAAAGCGGGGCTGAACAACTTCGATTGAACATTTATGCAAGGTTCAACATTCGTTCTTCGATTGAACTTTAGTGCTAAAAATCCCCGCCTTCGGCAATACCCAAAACGTTATCAGCAATCCTACTGAAACCCGTCTCTAAAAGAAAAAAACCGAAAAGGTCACCATAAATAGTTTTTATGAATATTGCATATTTACAATATTTTTTGAATGAAAGCGAATGAAAAAGAGCGAACGAGATATATTAAAACGAAGCAAAGAAATTACCGAAAATTATTTTCAGTTTTTAGACAACCATATTGAAGATGTTGTTTTGGGAAAAACTGAAGAATTTATGGAAATCAATCAAATTGCCAGCGCATTATTTATTTCTCATAAACATTTAACAGATACCGTTCAAAAAGAAACTGGAAGTCATCCTTGTCATTTTTATGACCTTAAAATTCTTGATGAAGCCAAAAAAATGCTTTTAGAAACAGATAAAACTATTTCTGAAATTGCAAAAATATTGACATACGATCCATCGAATTTTTCTAAGTTCTTCAAAAAATTTACTGGACAAACTCCTGGACAATTCCGAAAAGAAAACAAAAAATAAAAACTACCGAAAAGTTCACCACGATTTATATTTTTTGCTTAGCCATCTTTGCTAAATCAATTGTATAACATTTAAAATCAAACAAAATGGCAAGAAACGATGTAAATGGAAAAGTAGTTTTAATTGCAGGTGGTGCAAAAAATTTAGGTGGCTTACTAAGCCGTAATTTTGCGGCTAAAGGAGCAAAAGTGGCTATCCACTACAATAGCGACAACACAAAGGCTGAAGCCGAAAAAACATTGGCAGATATCATAAACGCAGGTGGAGAAGCATTTTTATTCCAAGCTGATTTGACAGATGTAAAAAACATTACAAAGTTTTTTGATGCAACTATCGAAAAATTCGGAGGAATTGACATTGCTATTAATACGGTTGGAAAAGTATTAAAAAAGCCATTTATTGATACTACCGAAGAAGAGTACGACAGTATGAGTGACATTAATGCAAAAGTGGCATATTTCTTTATTCAGGAAGCGGGTAAAAAGCTGAACGATAATGGGAAAATCAATACAATTGTAACGTCTTTATTAGCTGCGTTTACGGGATATTATTCTACTTATGCAGGAGCAAAAGCACCTGTGGAGCATTTCACTAGAGCAGCTTCCAAAGAGTTTGGTTCACGTGGCATTTCTGTAACTGCGGTTGCTCCCGGACCAATGGATACACCTTTCTTCTACGGACAGGAAAGTGATGAAGCGGTAGCATACCACAAACAAGCTTCTGATTTAGGTGGATTAACCGACATCAAAGATATTGCTCCTTTGGTGGAATTTTTAGTAACCGATGGTTGGTGGATTACAGGGCAAACCATTTTTGCAAACGGAGGCTACACAACAAGATAAAATAAATTTTACTATTTTTAAAAAGGCAAATGACTTAGTTTTTTGCCTTTTTTTAAATTTAAAGATTATGATTTTAAAAATTCTCAATTCAGCATTGATTTTATTTGCGGTGTTTATGGGTGCCAAGCACGGATGGAATATGCTCACTGCAAAACCAGAAATGCTCGAAATGTTTGGTAAATGGAATTTTAGCAAAAATGCTGTAATGATTAATGGTGCAGTTACCTTATTGGCATCTATATTAATCTTTTTTCCGAAAACATTCGTGTGGGGAAACTTTCTAATGGCAGCGGGAATACTGATGATTATCTGTTTGCAGTTGCTCAACAAAGACTTGAAAGGCGTGGCGATAGAAATCCCATTTCTGTTACTCAATTTAATCATCATTTATTTACAACACCCATTAAAATCGAATGTGTTATGAGAAAATTTCTAATCATTTTGTTTTCCTCTTTTTCACTTACGGCGTGTGGACAAACACAAAACACCAATCAAACAACAAATAAAAAATCAGAAAAAATGCAAGACGAAACCCTATTAAAACCAGTAAAAACTTTGATGGAAGCGATGCAAACAGAAAATGCCGAATTGATCAGAGCTCAATTTTCGGAAACAGCCACTCAAGCCTATGGTTCGGATGGAGTGATGAAAACAGCCGAAGAAACCAAAAAATGGATTGAAAGTGATATCGTGGATCGCCAGGGCAAGGTTGCCAACCCTGAATATTCTGTGATAAGTGAAAATGAGGTTGTTGTCAAAGGGCAGTATTCGAGTGTAGGTTATACAAATAAGGCTAACTTTTTATTTACCGTTGAGAACGGATTGATAACAAGTTGGAGAATGAGATATTAAGTACGATAGTTTATTACCTATAAAAGGACTTCATACAACGAGCAGCTTTATGAAAGAGCGGCGTAACGGCTAAATTCAAGGTCTATCTTTTCTTGTCGCCAAAATAAATTTTATTCGCTCGTTTCACTAATTTAGCGAAATAAAATTTACTTTGGCTTACGTCGGTGCTAAACTGAAAATAACTACTTCCTTTTCCGCTCCTTCATAAAGCTGCTGACCCGTTAGCGGTCATTGCAGAGCGACACCCAAAAAGTTGAGAAATCACCGAATTAAATTAACTTAAACAAACAAAAGCCAATTTAAAAATATAATTTATGAATGGACAACATCATTACAAAGCATCAATTAAGTGGACAGGAAACAAAGGTACAGGGACTGACAATTACCGTAATTACGAAAGAAGCCATCAGATTGTAATTGAAAATAAAGTAGATATTTCAGGCTCATCTGACCCAGCTTTTCGTGGCGACAAGACAAAACATAATCCAGAAGACCTTTTAGTTTCTTCTTTATCATCTTGTCATATGCTATGGTATTTACATTTGTGTTCAGAAGCAGGTGTTATCGTTACAGACTATATCGATAATGCAACAGGAATAATGATTGAAACATCAAACGGTGGTGGACAATTTAAAGAAGTAACATTAAATCCAATAGTAACGGTAACTGAACTACAAATGGTTGATAAAGCAAACGAGTTACACAAAAAAGCGAATGAACTTTGCTTTATTGCAAACTCTGTTAACTTTCCTGTTAGACATAATCCGACAGCAAAAATATAATAACAACCAAACGGATTAAGGAAACAACCAACCGCTAACAAGGGTTTTGCAATAGTGGGGCTGAAGTACTATATCCAGCATTTGTGCTTCTATCAACATTTGTACTTAATTGAACATTTGTGCCTTGCATGCCCCACCATCACAATGCCCCAAACCGTTACCAACCATAATAAAACCAGATACAATGCAGACATTTAAGCTTATAAAAGGAGAGATTTCATTTGACAGAGATAAGATTATTATTGTGGACGATGCCAAGAAGCAAAAGCGGCTGACTCTGACATCTTCAAGCATGTGGACAATTTTTGGGATATTTTCTGTTTTAAGGTATTTGAAAACAGGTGACCAATTTTTACTTTGGACTGGCTTAGTAATTGGCTTAGGACATTTTTTTATTTTTGTATTAACACTTTCCCGTACAGCGCAGAGTGAAATATCTTTGAATGATGTAAAATCAGTAAAAGCTAGACAACGTTTCAACAACAAATTTCTGGACATAAACTTAAAAACAACAGACTAAGACGTGTAATTAGAGTTGACAATTCAGAACTTATAAAATATATTGAGACAAATTACGAGACAAAATAAAATTACGGTTGGTAACAAAAACTATATGCCAATTGGGGTTTCAGTGCGGACAACAAAGTTCGCAGCCCGCAACAACTTCGGTGGGGTTCGACAGGAAAGCAACCCGCAATCCCCAACTGCATATAGTTCCGTCCGTTAATATTTCATTCCTACATCACAGAAATTTTGTATCTTAGCATTATAGCAATTGCAGCTAAAACGTATGTCAAACCAGTGAGTGATTCGGTGAGTTGGAAAAAGGGAAGTTTGTAAAATACTGATAAATAGATTGATAGAAAGTAGGTTCGATTCCCCTACGGGCTACAAAAAGCGACTTCAAAAGAAGTAGCTTTTTTATTTTCTCAAAACTTCATCCAAAAATAACAGCAGATGCTGCCACGCTCTGCGGGCCATCACCGGATTATATTCTGCCGACTCTGGGTTGGTAAACGTATGTCCGCAATTGGCGTAGGTGATAATCTGATAGTCTGCTTTTCCTTCTTTCAGTTCCTTTTCCAAATTGTCGTAATCTTGCTTGCTTACGGATTTATCTTCTGCAGGATGCTGCACAAGCACTTTAGTGTTAATAGGACCGTTTGCTCGGTCCGCGCTTTTTGACAGGCCGCCATGAATGCTCACCACACCGGCCACAGGCATCTGCGCGCGCGCAGCCTCAAGAGCGCCCGTGCCACCAAAGCAGTATCCTATCACCGCAATCTTACCTGCGTCGGCTCCCTCCTTCACAAAAGCTTCCATCGCCAGCTCTATACGACGCTGATAAGCTTTGTAATCTGACTTATACTGCCCAGCAATTTTAGCTGCAGCCTCATTATCCTGAGGGATATTACCCTCTCCATAAATATCTGCAATAAAAACGGCATAGCCTTGCTTATGAAGCTCCATGGCTGCATCCTTAGCCTCTTGGTCCATTCCTTTCCACGCAGGAAGGATCAACACGCCCGCCTGCTGTTTGTTCTGAACCAACGCAAGGCCATTGAGCTTCTGTGTATTGTCATAATAAGACACGGTCTTGAGCGTCTGACCATATGCGGCCCCCATCGCTACCGTGAATATCAACATTGCAATAATATGTTTCATAGCGTTTTTTCTTTAGATTAGTATTATCTAATTTACGAGATATTGATGACTAAATCTGATTTACAGCTAATTATGTTACAATAACCTATCTTAACTTAACCAATCTATTTTTATGCCATCTTTTTCCATTTTGCGGAAATAGGTCATCTGGCGCTTTGCAAAACGATGTATTTCTGTTTCCAGCTTAGTCAAAAAGTCATCATAAGACAATTTCCCTTTAAGGAAAAGTGATACATATTTATATTCAAGGCCATAGTATTCCAGGTTTTCGTGCGACAGCCCCATGGCCAATAACTTTTCCACCTCCTGAACCAAACCTTCTTCCAGGCGCTGGTGCAGCCTTCTCGTTATCCGTGCTCTTCTTTCCTCTGCAGAAGGATTAAGACCGATAACCTTATAGCGATATATTCTACGCTCCTTCTGCACAAACGATGGGTGTTGGTCAAGATACATACATATTTCTATGGCGCGGATAAGACGTTTGTCGGTAGAGCTGTCTACCTTGAAATTTTGCGGAATAGGTAAGAGCTCCAGCATAGCTAGAAGCTCTTCGGTAGATTTTGTGGACAGCCGCTGGCGCAACCCTTCATCTACCGGGATCTGCGTGAAAGGTTGGGGCTGCAACAATGTCTGAATATAGAAGCCTGTGCCTCCGCACACGACAACCCTCTTCCCACGACTTCGAATAGCATCGTAAGCTGCGTCGAAGTCCGATAGAAAGCGATCTATATTATATTTCTCTCCCGGATCCACAATATCTATAAGATGATAAGGGATATGCTGATACTCGCTCAGATCTTTGCCCGTGCCTATGTCCATATGTCTGTACACCTGTCGGGAGTCTGCCGATATGATTTCGGCATCTAGGTGACGGGCTAACTGTACGGCAAGCTTGGTCTTGCCACTGGCGGTAGGTCCCAAAATAACCAACAAATCTTCAGGAAGAAAATTGAGGTCTTCCTGAAGATTGGTCATTATATGCTGCGTGTCTATCACACTTCAAATTTAGTCCATTTTTCGTTACTCTGGTTACTTTTGACCACTGTATCGATAAATGCCATTCCACGCACACCATCGTATACGTTAGGGAAGTCCATTTCCTCCGGTGTAGGCGTTCTGCCCTCCTTCTTAGCCATCACCGTAGCAGTAAAGTTGCGATAGATGTTAGCAAAAGATTCCAATAGTCCTTCCGGATGTCCTGCCGGCACACGCGTATTGTGCGTTGCAAAGGAGCTCAGCGTGTATGGAGCAATATAGTTGTTTCCGGTACGATAAATCTGTCTCGGAATATCAAGCATCTTGATAATCAGATTATTTGGATCTTCGTTAGCCCATTCCAACCCTCCTTTTTCTCCATACACACGTATGCGAACGGCATTTTCTTCTCCTGCCGATATCTGGGAGGCCATTAACACACCCTTAGCTCCATTGTTGAAGCGCAGCAAGACAGAACCGTCATCGTCAAGCATACGTCCTTCTACAAACGTTGTCAGGTCTGCACACAACTCTTCGATACGCAGGCCTGTAATATATTCTGCTAGATGCGCTGCATGGGTACCTATATCGCCCATTACCAGCGACTTTCCGGAACGCTTAGGGTCTGCCCTCCATGCTGCTCCCGCATGACCTTCGCGCTCCGTAAGACGGCTCAACCACCCTTGGGGATATTCAACCACCACCTTACGAATCTTGCCGAAGTGGCCCTCCGCCACCATGGCTTTAGCCTGCTTCACCATAGGATATCCCGAATAAGTGTGTGTAAGGCATAAGGTCTTACCTGTACGCTCTACCGTCTCCTGCAAAGACTTAGCCTCCTCCAGCGAAACAGTCATAGGCTTTTCTACCACCACGTCGAAGCCTGCCTCCATAGCCAATTTTGCGGGCTCATAGTGCAGGAAGTTGGGCGTCACGATGGTTACAAAATCCATCCTCTCCCCTTCAGGAAGCTGCGCCTCCTTCTCCAGCATAGTCTTATAATCCGGATATATCCGGCTTTCATCTATAAATAAATCTCTTCCGGACTGTAATGAAACTTCTCTATTAGCACTGAAAGCACCACAGACGAGTTCAATCTTGCCGTCCATAAATGCTGCAATACGGTGTACAGCGCCGATGAAAGCATCATTGCCGCCACCGACCATACCCATTCTTAGTTTTCTCTTCATTATATTTAAGTTTACAGTTGATACTTATTGCTTTAAAATTAATAAAAACTTAGGATAGATACAGTTTAAGTTTGATGCTTCCCGTATTTTTTACAATATAGTCGTAACTTTCTCCTTCTCCTAAAGTATAATAGCGTCGCCCTTCACGTATATAAAAAAGCTGTCCTTCCGTTCTGCCCTCTTCTTTGAAGCCTATACGTGTGATGCTGGACTCGTCACTCCAATCTCTATCGGCATAAGTCATGATATCATCGGGCTTAAAATCTTCAATAAAAGCTTTCAACAGTTTGGAAATACCTCCCACGATAAGATAGCCTCCCTTATGGCAGAAGCGCAACAGCTCAAAAGAACGGTATTCGGCAGATTGGTCACGCATACGGCGGCCACCACTGAAAACGGCTACAGAGACTAGATCTCCCTTATAGAAAAGACCGTACCTATACTTTCCTGCAAGGGCAACCTGTAGATGGTACTCTTCCAAAAATGCCAAGGCCATCCCCTTATCTATGCGTGCTACCACCGTATTGCGAGCAAAGAGCCTACGTCCTCTTCCACAAAGCGACCTTATGCGGTCCAGCACTTTGAAATATGCCGAAGCCAACAAATCTATATCCAGATGGATGATTTTCTTATCAACAGTTGGCTTTATCCGTTCACTATGAGGATAATAAATAATGAGAAGATACTTTTCCGTATGGAGAAGACTTATATTTTCCTGATGCTCCACAGCCTGCAAGAGGCCTTCCCGTGTCAAATCCTCAACAAGTTTTTCCGTCCAATGTAAAAATCTAAGCATCGTTTAAATTTACTAAATTAATTGCGTCCCCATAGGCTAAAAATTTTTGGTAACTTTGTAACGTTGAAATTATTTAGAATGAAATTACCTATTGTAGCATATGGAGACCCGATCCTACGCAAGAAAGCCGAAGAGATCGATGAGGACTATCCAAATCTAAAAGAATTAATTGATAATATGTTCGAGACGATGTACGCGGCTCGCGGGGTCGGCTTGGCAGCACCACAGGTGGGACTACCCATAAGACTTTTCGTCGTTGACGGCTCACCTTTTGGGGAGGACGATGAGGACGGCGAAGGAGACCCTACCCTCAAAGATTTTAAGAAAGTATTTATAAACCCTATAATCATCGAAGAATGGGGAGAAAAGTGGGCTTTTAATGAAGGCTGTTTGTCCATACCCGATATCAACGAAGACGTACTTCGCCCTTCTAACGTGCTGATTAACTATCTAGACGAAAACTTCGAAGAGCACGAAGAAGAGCTTACAGGTATAGCGGCAAGGATAGTACAACACGAATACGACCATATCGAAGGAAAGCTGTTTGTTGACAAGTTAGGCCCCTTAAAAAAGGCTATGTTAAAAAGCAAGCTGGACGCCATTTCTAAAGGTCATATACGTGTAGGCTATAAGATGAAATTTCCTTTCCAGAAAAAAGGAAGATAATAGGCTTCTTTATATCCAGTGATAATCATTGTCTTTTCATAACTAAAAAGTCCTGCAGGGTTTGGACTGCCCCCAAAAAGTTGGACGAATTTATGCAATATTTTTGATATGATGAGCTCGGTATTCTACCGGGCTCATTCCATTTAAATTAGTTCTTATC
>NZ_BAABGR010000024.1:0-23963 GCF_039541675.1 Sphingobacterium thermophilum
GGTGGGAGAGTAGGTCGGTGCCTACCCTTATTAAACAAAGAAAAGCCTTATCCATATCGATAAGGCTTTTCTTGTTTTACAACGCTTCCTAGATATATCCCATTATTTTCCTGCTTAACATATAATGATCTTCATTTAGATACGTTAACACATAAAAAAGTTTTATATGTTAACGTAAATTATCCAAGTATTGATATATTTTGTTGATTTTCAGAAATTATTGTTCAAGTTTATTAATTTAAATTAGCTTATTCACACAAGCCAATTAAACTTAAATTAATACTAACTGATAGAAATTCTTTTGTAAAAGAATTTTGACTTAAACTTAAATTCTATGAAGCCCTTCTTCTTCACTCTACCTCCATAAGAAGCATTTTAATGTTTTTTTGAACATTATTTTGTTTACTAACCATTTAAGATTATGAAACCTAAATTAAAACTCAATCCACAAACATTGCATCGGACTGTTGGGGTTTGGGGTAACCCCTTCTACATGTCTTGCTTACTTGTCGCAACTTCTGTCTTAACAAATATTTCTTTTGCGGCTACAAAATCAATCTCTTCTACTAATACTAGCCTACAAGTTTTGCAAAAAAGAGTTATCAAAGGAGTCATCAGAAGTAAAGCGGGAGAACCAGTTGTTGATGCATCTATAGTATTGAAAGGTACAAACTTGGGGACAAAATCAAGTAGTGAGGGGATGTTCCGAATGGAAGTGTCTAGTAATGTTAATGTACTAGTTGTGAGTCATTTGTCTTATCACACTCAGGAAATTATCATTCCGACTTCTGGGGAGCTAAATATTGAGCTGCTTGCTTTGGAAGAAGTGCTAGAGGAAGTTGTTGTGACATCTTTTGGTGTTCAGTGAGATCGTAAAACCTTGGGATATGGAGTTAGCGAAGTTAAGGGAGAAGAATTAAGTAAAGCGCCTACGACCGATGTGACTAATGCTTTGGCAGGGCGTCTAGCTGGTGTACAGGTTAGTGGAGCAGGAGGTGGTTTTGCCGGTTCTAACATTACCATTCGTGGGTTTTCTACTTTTACCGGATCGAATCAACCATTATATGTCGTAGATGGTATTCCATTGGATAATTCTGGCGGTAGTAATAGTGTTAATACCGGCGTCGTTAATTCGAGTCGTATTTCTGACATCAATCCGCAAGACATTGAGTCGATAAGTGTGTTAAAGGGTGCTGCCGCTACCGTATTATATGGTTCTAGAGCTGCCTCTGGTGTAATTTTGATAACCACTAAAAAGGCTAAGAAGGGTAGTAGGAATCAAATTTCGTTTGGAACTAATACGGCTGTTGGAGTCATATCACGTATGCCTGAGTTTCAGAATGAATATTCACAAGGAAGCAATGGTGTCTACAGCAATTCTGTGACAGGGTCTTGGGGTGAACGAATTGTTGGTCAGACTGTAACAAATTGGTTTGGTGAGCAAGAGCAGCTAAAAGCTTACCCTAATAATATTAAAGATTTGTTGCGTCATTCGATTAATACTGTAAACGATATTAGCTTCTCGGGATCGAGTGATAAGTTTGATTATCGTGTATCATATGGATACACTATGGAGACAGGACTTCTTCCTAATAATAAATTATCAAGAAATAATATTTCGGCCAATGTTTCTACGCAATTGACCGATAAATTTAAGATAGGAACCTCGTTTTCATATGTAAATAATAACTCTAAGCGTACGCAAGAAGGTAATCAAGGGGCAAACCCATTATGGAGGGGTATTTATACTCCTCGATCCTATGATTTGACCAATTTGCCTTACGAAGATGCTGATGGAAATCAGTTGTGGTTTGCAGCAGAAGATCATCCTCGATAGTCCTTAGAAAATGTAAGGTATAATAGCGAAGTAAACCGCTTTTATGGTAACATTAATATGAAATATGACCTCTTATCTTGGTTGACTGCAGACTTGAAGATAGGCGCGGATGTTTTTGGTATGATGAGTAAAGGTTTTGACAATAAGGGTATCAGAAGTAATGGTAATACAAGTTCAGCTGGAGCTGGGGGCTTGGATGACAGAAGCACGCTAATGAAAAACATCAACTCATACCTTACTGTTACTGCCAACAAATCCCTTTCTGAAAGTTGGAATTTAATAGCGACACTCGGTAATGAAGTAATTTCTAATTATAGGAATGCTTTGCAAACTACTGCTTTAGGAATCGTTCTTCCTGATTTTGATAATCAAAGTAATTTTTTGACATTTAATACTACTGGAACTATTACACAAAATAGAGTAATAGGTTTCTTTGGTGATTTTGTGTTGGACTACAAATCGTTCCTATCTTTAAACATTAAAGCAAGAAATGATTATTCATCCACGTTATCAAAAGGGAATCGTTCTATGTGTTTTGGGATACCCGCCAATAAGGTTTTTAGCATACAATAATAGAGTATAATTACTAAATCCAATTACTAAACATTATGAAAAAGATTCTTTTAATAATTACCACATTAATGGTGGCTATAGCCACATATGCACAGCGTGTTCCTTATGCCGATAGTACTGTTACGACCAAGCATCAGTTGAACACATTTAGCGGTCAAAAATTGTCTTATACCGCACGCACAGGAACCCAACCTGTGTGGGATGAGCAAGGAAAACCTATTGCTGCAGTTCATTATACGTATTATACTAGGGATGATGTCACCAATAGAGATAAGCGCCCTCTTGTTATCTCCTTTAACGGAGGGCCGGGGTCGGGATCTGTTTGGATGCATTTGGCTTACACAGGACCACGTTTATTGAATATTGACGATGAAGGTTATCCATTACAACCTTATGGAGTGAAAGAAAATCCATATTCAATCCTTGATGTAGCAGATATTGTATATATCAATCCAGTAAACACTGGTTATTCCCGTATTCTGGATGAAAAGGTGGACAGAAAGCTGTTTTTTGGTACGAATGCAGATATTAAATACTTGGCGGAGTGGATAAATACTTTTGTAACTCGCAATAATCGATGGGCTTCGCCGAAATACTTAATAGGAGAAAGTTATGGAACCACACGTGTATCAGGTTTAGCATTAGAATTGCAGAACGCTCAATGGATGTATCTCAACGGGGTAATCTTAGTTTCTCCTACAGATTTGGGACTGAAGCGTGAGGGACCTGTAGAGCAAGCAAATCGTTGGCCATATTATGCGGCTACAGCTTGGTATCACAAACGTTTGCCGGCAGATTTACAGAATAGAGATTTGGAAGAATTATTGCCTGAGGTAGAAAAATTTGCATTGAATGAATTGTTGCCTGCTATTGCCAAAGGCTATAGTATCAGCAAAGAAGAGCAGGATGCTATAGTGAAAAAGATGGCACGTTATTCGGGCTTATCGGAGACGGTGATAAAACAAAATAATCTGGATATTCCTACGTCTTTATTTTGGAAAGAATTATTGAGGGACCAAGGATATACTGTGGGACGCCTTGACTCACGGTACTTAGGATTGGATCGTCGTGATGGAGGAGAAAAACCAGATTTTAACTCGGAATTGACTTCATGGCTGCATTCTTTCACTCCGGCAATAAACTATTATTACACGAATGAATTGAAATATAAAACGGATGTAAAGTACAACATGTTTGGTCCAGTACATCCATGGGATAGATCAAATGACAATACTGGGCTTAACTTACGTCAAGCTATGGCTGCCAATCCATTTTTACATGTGATGGTTCAAATGGGATATTATGACGGAGCTTGTGATTATTTTAATGCGAAATATAATATGTGGCAAATGGATCCTTCCGGAAAATTGGCTGATCGTATAGATTTTAAGGGGTATAGAAGTGGACATATGATGTATTTGCGAAAAGAGGATTTGATTAAGGCAAATAATGATATTCGTGATTTTATTAAGAAAACAATTCCTGCCCCGGATAAACCTGCTAAATATTAAAAATATGTGAAATATTCCCAACCCTGTTATGCAGGGTTGGGGCAATTAATCCTAGGTCTATGAGAGTTCTTTTCTTTTTCATCGGATATTTTAGTGTTATATGTATTTCTTGGGCCCAAGACTTGGTCAATAATACTAATGCAGTTTATAAATATTTACAAGAGGAAAGAAAAAGGCTTGTAAACGATTTATCCCTTCAGCCGAATCAGTCGTACGCTTTACTGTCTCGGTTGCTAGATATAGGGTCGTGGAATACAGTTCAAGAACAATTGGACTCAAGTTCGTCTTTAACAGCTCTTGAAAAAACATTGCTACAGGTTAAGCTTAAATGGTTAAATAATGATTTCCATGCTTGTCAGGAATTATTGGAAGCTCTTCCTGACGCAGATAAGTCACGGAAGGAAGTAGAATGTTGGAAAGCGATGTTAGATATCGAAGCATGGAAGTTGGAGGAAGCAGAAGTTACAACGAAAAGGCTGCTTAGGCTATATCCACTAGATATAGAAGTTAGTTTAATCCTTGGAAGGTCGCTTTTATTACAAAAAAAATATCAGGAAGCATTAGTATTGTCAACTACGTTGATTTCAAAATACCCAAATCACGCCGCCGGTTATTTCTTAAAGGCTGATATATGTTTTTGGGATCAAAACCCTAAAGAAGCAGAAGAATCTTTGATTAAAGGACTTCAAATAGAACCATTACATGCGGATGCACGTTTTTATTATGGATATGCCACCTGGCGTAGGATAGATGCAACACAATTAAATGATATGGTCAATCAATGGGAGCTAGCTTTGGCTTTGAACCCGTTGCATTTCCAAACACATTGGCATCTTGGAAATGGTCATACTAATCAGACCTTTGCAGATTATGTAGACAAAGACGAAAAAGAAATCCGAGCAGCCTTGGAGAGAGCGGATGATTTGTTTACAAAGAATCAGATAGACTCGGCATTTGATGTGATAGCGAAAGTGAAGGTTGAGTATCCACAATCGGTCCTCCCAGATATGCATAAAGCTTCTTTATTGTATGGAGATTTTGATGCATTCGACCGAAAGAAAAGACTGGATGAAGCAGAGCAAATCTTTATAAAAATTCTTGAACAAAAGAAACATTATGGGCCTGCACACAATGGCTTATCTGCTGTCATAAAATCTAAACGAATTCCTTTCTTAAAAACATATGAAAGTATTATACAAAAGTTAAAGAATCCGGAAATTGACAATCTTTCTGACTTTTTGGAAATTTTTCCTGATGTGGGTTATTATCCTGGAAATGTAGCTAAAGGTATGGTTTGGAATCAGCTCTACACATCGGTGGTGTATTTTCCGTTTTTGGCTAAGCAACATCGTTCGTTTGTGATTCCTCCACTGCATAAGGATTTGGCTATTGCCATGAGAGCTCCCTATTTTAGGTTTAATACTACCTTTGATAATCGTCAATGGATGGATATAAGAGGAGTGGGGTCCGGTGCAGCTGCAATCGAATATGTAGAACGTGGTGCGTTTGAAGAGCGTAATGTACTTCTTCACGAGTATGTGCATCTGTTTCACGACCAAGTATTGACTGACGAGCAAAATCGGAAAATCAAGGCGCTGTATTATAACGCCATGGAAAAAGGATTGACATTAGATTATTATTCACAGAATAATGAGTCTGAGTATTTTGCTCAGACCTATCCTGCTTATTTTGAAAAGGTAAAAGTACATCCTTTGGATTTTAAGTCTATGAATACTCTGTCGGATTTGTCTACAAAAGATCCCGAGATGTATGCTTTCTTAGACCAATTGATTCGTCAAGAACAAGCTTATTTGGCTGGTGATAAAAAGGCAATGGCTTCCAACTGGGCACAAGTGTATCTTAATTTGGCTAATAATGCTTTAAAGGCTTCTATAGCGGATTCTTATAGATATTTGGATACTGCATTGATGTATGACCCGAATTATTTGCCTGTACATTTAGCCTATGCAAAAAATAATATTGTGGAGAAAAAATTCGAAGAAGCTAAAGAAAGGTTGCACAGAGCCAAAGCAATTAATTCCTCTTATGCACCTATATATGTGGTGGAGGGTGATTGGTTGGTAGCTTCTGCTCCGGATAAGCTGGAAGAGCAAGCTAAATTATATAGAAAGGCTTATGAATTGGAGAAGGACTATATGATTAAAGCTCAGAATAATATAGCCCTCCGTAATTTTTATTATCAACGTGGTTATTTAGCCGAGGCCATAGCCGTTGCAGAAGAGTATGCCCACAACGGATCTTCAATTTCTACTTATCTGAGGGATCGGAAAAATGATGCTAAGGCATTTGTGGCATGGCAAAAGGGGCTGTTCGGTGATAAGCTAAAGGTGGAAGAGTTAGCCAATTTGGTGGCTCAAAAACCGTTCAATTACAATCTTAGAATACAGTATATTGAAGTATTAATAGCTCAGAGAAATTATCAAGAAGCTTTGAAAAATATCAACGAGGTATATCGAAATTTGCAGGCCACCCAAATACAACGCCCAGAGTTTGAGTTATTATATGTAGAGGTATATGCTGCTTTAGGGGATAAGCAAACGTATAGAAGTATGAAGGATAAATTATTGATTAATGGTGGAGATCCCGGCAAACTGGACCTTCATAATAATCTGAAATTAGTCAGTATTCTGATAGATAATGGAGATATAACGCAAGCAAGATCATTCTTTAAAAAGCTGAAAGAAGATACATCTATATTAAACCAATCACTTTATAAAGCTATTCAAGCTAAATTCAGTTTAGTGGCAGCTAACGAAAGGGATGCTTTGAAGTTTGTAGAAGAAGCAATAAAACTAAACCCTTACAATGTCGAATTGCCTAAAGTGCTGTCGAAATTTAAAGGAAATTACTCACGGGTTAAAGAACTTAAGCAACGTCTGAAAACCATTTAATATTTAAAATATGCATACGTATGAGCTTATCTCTATAGGACTGTATATGCTGTTGATGATTCTAATAGGAATATATTCTTATCGAAAATCTACAAGCAATTCTGAAGAATTTTTGATTGGAGGGCGGAAAATGGGGGCCGCAGTAACAGCTTTATCGGCGGGAGCCGCCGATATGAGTGGTTGGTTGTTAATGGGACTCCCAGGGGCCCTGTATACTACCGGTATATCTGCTTCTTGGATTGCAATTGGCCTTACCATCGGAGCTTTTTTGAATTATGTAATTGTGGCTCCCCGTCTTAGGGCCTATACTGCCATAGCAAATAATTCGATAACTATTCCTGTGTTTTTGGAGAATAGATTTAAAGATAAAACGCAGTCTTTAAAGTTGATTTCTTCCATGTTAATACTGGTATTTTTTACATTATACACAGCGGCGGGTATGGTTTCTGGAGGACGTTTGTTTGAGTCTGCTTTCGGAATGGATTATTATACTGGTTTATTTTGCACAACCTTTGTTGTTGTGCTATATACTTTTTTAGGAGGATTTTTGGCTGTTAGTTTGACTGACTTTGTACAAGGAACCATAATGGTGATAGCTTTGGTCATCTTGCCTATAGTAATTATCGCGCAGGTAGGTGGGACGTCCCATGCTTTTGCGACTATTGAAGCAAAAGGACCTAATTATCTAGATATTTTCAAAGGGACTACAACCATTTCCATTTTATCTCTTATGGCTTGGGGTTTAGGATATTTTGGACAGCCTCATATTTTAGTTCGCTTTATGGCTATCGAGCATATTCGTGATATACCGAAGGCACGAAGAATAGGAATCACATGGATGATTTTCACGGTGGGGGGAGCAATGTTCGTGGGGCTATTAGGAATAGCTTATCTTAAAGAGTTTGACCCAATCGCAATGGCCAAATTCGATACCGATCAATCTGTAGCAGAGACAATATTTATTCATCTATCTAGGGTGTTATTTCACCCCTTCATTGGGGGGATTCTTTTGTCTGCTATTTTAGCAGCTGTAATGAGTACAATTTCATCTCAGTTGTTGGTAACTTCCAGTTCGATGACGGAAGATATTTTCAAGAATTTCTTTCCCCAATATGCGACGACTCGCAATATGCTTCTTATGAGTAGGGCTTCTGTACTTATTGTTGCAGCAATCGCTCTTTTATTATCTTTAAATCCAAAAGATAGTATCTTGAATTTGGTGGGAAATGCTTGGGCTGGTTTTGGATCTGCATTTGGACCTTTAATTATATTGTCATTACTGTGGAAACGAACCACTGCTTTTGCCGGGTTATTAGGAATGATTGTCGGTGGCACAGTAGTTTTACTTTGGGTCTACCTACCACATGGCTTTAAAGAAGTATATGAAATGATTCCCGGTTTTCTTTTAAGTTTTATGACAATTGTAATAGTGTCATTATTTTCCAATTCCGTAAATCCTACGATTGAAGCTGAATTTGAAAAAATGAAAAAGGATATCAAAGAATAATAAATCAGAGAAGAACAATTAAGGGCGATGAAGCCGTTAATTGTTCTTATATATTACCGCACGTTGAATCCAAATGTTATGTCCTGTAGATTGGGGATGTCTTTGGGAGGAAACGATTAAGGTGAGCTTGTGTTTGCCAGGTTGAAGATTCATGTCGTGGAAAATATGAGCTCTGTTGACATCATATTTTCCGGCCTCTTCGCGAAAATACACATCAATAGTTTTGACAAATTTATCATCTATGTAGATGTCTGCTTTCCCACCCGACGTGTTCCAACTACCTAACAGTGATATGCCTGAGCCTTCAAATTCCAGTTCTAGCCTGTCATTGGGAGAAGTAGCTATCATATAGAGGTCGTTGTCTCCATTACCATACATGAACTCTTTCCATTGTCCTTTAAGAGTCCACTTGTCTCTGTCTTTCATTTCGACCTGATAGCTCATCACTTTGTCTGGATAGGCCTGTTCGTATTTACCTTTGAATTTTGGAGTTTGAATTCGGACGCGTATTTTATCTTCTTGTACTTTACCTCCATTGGCAAGGATATTTCTCTCGATCAAGGTTAGAGTTTGCTTTACAGCCTTATTGTATGTATAGTTGGTATGTAGAAAGTTTTTGTCTGCTATGTGTGGGAGGTGAGACTTGAATTTTGTTGGAATATTATCCAATCCAAGTATTATTCCTAGCACGGCAGCGGCATTTGCGGCATTACAGTCTGTGTCTTGGCCACATCGCACGGCAATTTCCATGGTTTTTTCCAAATCATTATTTCCGTATAATAATGCTATAGCTATGTAGGCACCATTGAGCTTAGCATCTATGTTAAACTCATGAAAGGGAATACATATATCGTTTGCAGCCCATTTATCTTGGATAAGTTGCCATGTTTTTTTCCAGTCATGCGGATGCTTGTCGTAGCTTTTCAATACGTCCTGAATACATTGCGCATAGGTGCTTTTAGAAGGGATGGCATTTAGAGCTGCTCTTACGATTTTTTTTGTATCATTTTCATAGTAGGCTATAGAATGCATGGCTGATACGAACATACCACCGTACAAGCCGTCACCGTAGGCCATGATTCGTCCCACGCTATCACACATGTTAATGGCTGATTGCGTAAGTCCGGGATGTATGAAACCTATAAAGTCAGATTCTATCTGGAAGTCTATGTCATCCGAATGCATACTATATTGGGGAGCTCCCGAAAGAGGAGGCATTATGCCATCGAAGATATTTTTTCGTGCTTGCAGGTTAGCATGGCATAGGGGGAAGCTTGCATAAGCGAAGTCATGCGCCAACTGCTTGACCGTTGCATTATTGTTGTACTTTTCTATAGTTTCCATAAAGCTGAGCTGTCCGTACAAGTCATCTTCGAGAAGGGCTTTTTCGATGAGTTCAGGATACCAATTTATAGGTTTGTCGTACGTTCTGCCCAAAGCTTTGAATTCCATTTCGCGCCCATACATGACGCCGATCATCTTGGCAGCCCAGGCTCCCTCAACTTTATTTTTCAGTTCAGCTTTAGTGAAATCTTTATATTGTGCATATACTACTGAACCGGTGAACAGGGATATTACTAAGAGTAAGTTTCTCATCATAAAAAAGTTCAAATTGGTTATTAAATATTTTTATAAATATATAAAAATAACTTAAAATTATTTACTATAAATCTTTTGGGTTCGAACTCTATTATTATAGTTATCTTTGCAATAATGGGAACAGCACTAGACAATGGTATAAAACCATATAATCACTATGGAGCCTATTTGCGGGATAAGTATCAGGGGCAAAGGGTTTTTAAAGTTATTGTGGACGGTAATTTTACTTGTCCGAACCGTGATGGAAGCAAAGGTTACGGAGGTTGCACATACTGCAATGTTGATTCTTTTACGCCGGATACGGCACGGAAAGTGCCTTCTATTCGTGAGCAGGTGGAAAACGGCATTGCGCGAGCTCGTAACAGCTATGGTGCTGAAAAATTCATTATCTATTTTCAACCTAACACTAATACGTATGCTCCTACGCACCTGTTGAAGATGATGTATGATGAGGCGTTGAGCATAGACCCTGAAAATACGTTAGGATTGGCAGTTGGTACCAGACCGGATTGTTTGGATTTCGAGAAAATAGCTTTACTGGAGTCTTATACAGACCGTTATGATGTGGATTTGGAAATGGGTATGGAGTCCATTTATAATGATACATTGGAGCGTATCAATAGAGGCTGTTCGCATGACGAATTTTTGGCCACTATGGAAATGCTGAAGGATACTAAGCTGGATCTGTGTGTGCATACAATATTCGGATTTCCATGGGAGACGGAAGAGATGATGTTGCGTTATGCAGATGAAATAAACCGTCATCCGCAGATTAAGTTCGTGAAATTACATCATCTTCATATCGTCGAGGGATCGATCATGGGGGTAAAGTACAAGAGGGAGCCGTTTAAGCTTTTTACATTGGAAGAATATACGGAGTTTTTATCCAAACTTATTCCTAAGTTGAGACCGGATATCATTATCCAAAGACTTTTTGGTATAGCAGATCAGGATTTGCTCATTGCACCGAACTGGGGGGTAAAGAAGTCTGCGATACAAACCTATATTGATAAAGGATTGGAAGCTCGGGGTGTGCAGCAGGGAAGTGAGTATAGAGGTTAAGATACTGGAAAAAGCGGTCAAAAAAGACCGCTTTTTTTATTTTTCAAGGATAGATTTCAAATTTGCTGGAGAGTAGTTGATAGATTTTAAAGTTTTGTTATCTCCTTCTCGGAATACCAAAAATAACCCGTCCACTTCTTTATAATAAGAATCGACACCTTTCGTTTCTTTATAATATTTCATTGTCGCTTCTGCTTCTTCTTTGGTTTTGCAGGCTTTGCTCATGTTGGAGCGTTGCACTTCTTCAAACAAAGCGTTGAATTTTTCGCCAAGGCCGAATTCTAATACAGCACCGGAGAGTACGTACTGTATATCACATAAAGCATCTGCTATCTCTACGATATCTTTTTTCTCTATAGCTTCTTCTAGTTCTTTCAACTCTTCGGCGATGAGTGACACGCGTAGCTTGCAGCGTGCTTCTGAAGGGATTTGAGGACTTTCTAAAATGGGGTGCTGAAAGGTTTTGTGGAATTCAGCAACTGAGGATAATGATTTAGGATCAGTCATATTACGATAAGTTTTTCTAACTGTAAAAATACGAATCTTTGGCTTTAAAAGAGAAAAAGTCCTGCGTGGGCAGGACTTTTAAGATCTTATTTTATAAAATGTTTGAGTTGGATAAGTTCTTTTTCGTCAAGGTATCTCCAGCGTCCTCGAGGTAAGTCTTTTTTCGTCAGGTTGGCATATACGACACGGTCCAGTTTTACGACCTCGTAGCCAAGCGATTCGAAGATACGTCTTACGATACGGTTTTTGCCGGAGTGGATTTGAATACCTACCTCACGTTTGGAAGCTCCTGCGATATAGCTCAGGTCGTCCGGTTTGATGAATCCATCTTCCAGCTCCAGACCGAACTGGATTTTGTTGAAGTCTCCTTGCGTAAGGTTTTTGTTTAGTTCCACGTGATATATTTTCGTGACATTGTTGCGTGGATGAGATAGCTTTTCGGCAAGCTGTCCGTCGTTGGTCAACAATAGCAGACCTGTAGTATTGCGGTCCAGACGGCCTACAGGGTAGATACGTTCTTTGGTGGCTTTGGCTACCAACTGCATCACTGTACGACGTTCTTGCGGATCGTCAGTGGTGGTTATATAGTCCTTAGGTTTGTTTAATAAGATGTAGACCATCTTTTCACGTTTCAGACGTTCGTTATTGTAACGGATTTCGTCTTTAGCGGGATCTACTTTTGTGCCCAAAGAGGTTACTACCTCGCCATTTACTGTAATAACGCCAGCGGCGATAAGTTCGTCGGCTTTTCTGCGTGAGCAGATACCTGCATTGGCAATGTAACGGTTCAGACGAATCAATCCATCGTCTTTAGCCTCTCTAATGGCAGGTTTTGACGGCTGTCTTACCTTTCTGTACTTAGTATATTTAAATACGTTTTCTTCGTTGTGATCTAAATGCTGAGAAGAAGCTTTATCTGATTTAGAAAATCTTCCTTTTCCCATGGATTTAGAAAATGATTTGTTGTTTGATGCTTTAGCAAAAGATTTTTTGTTGTCTTGTTTGCTGAAACTTCTTTTTGAATTGTCTTTCGAATTAAAGCTTTCAGAGTTGCTTTTTCTCTTTTTGGACTTGTCCTCGCGACTGTTCCTTCTACTATTGAGTGGCATAGTTTTAAATAAAAATTGAGGTACAAAGTTACAAAAAATAATGAGAATTCTCTGTTTTTTTTACATTGTAGAAATTGCGGTTTCCAGTAAGATAGGCCTTGTTTTCGCGAGGAGGTAAAAGATGTGGTTTTGTAACTATTTGTTTTATAGTTCTATAGTTTGTACCTTTGTGCCTTCATGAATGGACCAAGCTATTCCGACTGACTTATTTGGAGTCTTGTAGGTAGCAGTAAGGAAGTGAATGATTAGAAAAAGAGTATTATGTATTACCGCAATTTTTTCGATAATGGTTTTATCGAAGTTGCAGTCAAGCCCCAAAGGAGATTCATTCGAGAATCCGTATAAAAAGATGATGATCGAAGGAGCTGCTAGGCTCAAAGAAAAGTTGAATTCTCCGGAAAAGAAACAGGAAATTTATTACAATTCTCTCACTTTCGCCAATGAAAGTATCCCGGTAGAGAATCATAAGGTAAAAAGCAAGCTAACAAAGTATCTGGCAAAATTTTCGTTTAAGAAGATAGGGTCGCACGACATGCATGCTCGTGCGGAGAAATATCTTCCTAAGATCGAAAAGATTTTGAAATCATACGGTATTCCGGAGGATTTCAAGTATCTCCCTGTGGTGGAGAGTGGATTAGATCCCAGCGTATCTTCACACAAGGGTGCTGGTGGCTACTGGCAGTTTATGCCTAGTACAGCCCGATTATATGGGTTGCGTGTAGACCATAAGGTGGATGAGCGCAAAAATTTTGTTAAGTCTACGCATGCTGCGGCCCGCTATCTAAAAGATTTGTATAATCAGTTTGGTGACTGGACACTAGTAGCTGCAGCGTATAATATAGGAGAGGGGAGTCTCCGTGCTGCCATGCGTAATCAAGGTAAAAAAAGCTATTATCACCTTAAGCTGAACGAGGAAACAGCTTCTTACGTATATAAGATTATCTCGGTGAAAGAAGTGTTAGAAAAACCCCATTTATACGGATATAGTATTTAAGTAAGAATCCCTATTTTAAGCAGCAAAGCGGACCTGATTTTCGGGGCCGCTTTGTTGTTTTTACAAAAGTGATGAAAGTCATATTTATTCACAAGCTGCGTCATTAGCCTGTCATCAAAGCGTCATTACTTTTACATCGGAAACAAAATGATAAAGTAATGCATTTAGAGCAATTTAGTTACGACAACAAGATAGTTCGCAATTTTGGTATTGCAACTATTATTTGGGGTATCGTAGGTATGTCTATCGGTTTGCTGGTAGCTCTTCAATTGATATTTCCCGAATTGAACTTTATGACGCAGTATACCACGTTTGGTCGTGTACGTCCGGTGCATACCAATGCGGTAATTTTTGCTTTTGTGGGTAATGCCATCTTTATGGGGGCCTATTACTCTTTACAGCGCGTGCTGAAAACAAGAATGTTCAGCGATGTGTTGAGTAAAATACATTTCTGGGGCTGGCAGTTAATTATTGTTGCTTCAGCAATCACCTTGCTGTTGGGTTATACCACGTCACATGAGTATGCAGAAATGGAGTGGCCTATAGATGTGGCTATTACCATAATCTGGGTGGTATTTGGTGTGAATATGTTTGGTACTATTATCAAACGTAGAGAGCGCCATATGTATGTAGCTGTGTGGTTCTATATTGCTACTTTTGTTACGGTAGCGGTATTGCATATTGTCAACTCTATCCAGTTGCCTGTTTCCTTTTGGAAAAGTTTTTATGTGTACTCTGGTGTTCAAGATGCGTTGGTACAATGGTGGTATGGACACAATGCGGTTGCCTTTTTCTTGACTACGCCTTTCTTGGGAATGATGTATTATTATTTGCCTAAGATGGCTAACCGCCCAGTATATTCGTATAAACTTAGTATTCTCCACTTCTGGTCTTTGATATTTATCTATATCTGGGCCGGTCCTCACCACTTGTTGTATAGTTCTATGCCTTCTTGGGTGCAGTCCTTGGGTGTTGTATTCTCGGTAATGCTGATAGCTCCTTCTTGGGGAGGTATGATCAACGGCCTTATGACTTTGCGTGGTGCTTGGGACAAAGTGCGTGTGGAGCCTGTACTTAAGTTTATGGTAGTAGCATTGACCTGTTATGGTATGGCAACATTTGAAGGACCTATGTTGTCGCTTAAGCAAGTAAATGCTATTGCACACTTTACAGACTGGATAGTAGCTCACGTGCATATCGGCGCTTTGGGATGGAACGGCTTCATGACGTTCGCCATTCTTTATTGGTTGTTGCCTCGTATCTATAAAACAGAACTTTATTCTAAAAAATTAGCCAATATCCACTTTTGGATTGGTACACTAGGGATTTTGTTTTATGCCATCCCAATGTATTGGGCTGCAGTGGTTCAGGGGTTGATGTGGAAAGAGTTTACTCCGGAAGGTGTGTTGAAATATCCAAACTTCTTGTCTACTACTTTGGAAATCATTCCTATGCATATGATGAGAGCGCTTGGAGGTAGCTTATACCTTACTGGGGTGATTATCATGACTTACAACTTGGTGAAAACTATTAAACAAGGAAAGCTAGTAGCCAATGAACCTGCAGAAGCGCCAGCATTAGAGCCTGTAGTGACACGCGAGCGCATGGCGCACCGTCGTCTGGAGCGTAAACCTGTGTTGTTTATGGTGTTGGCCTTAATAGCCATCCTTATCGGAGGTATGGTAGAGATGATCCCAACATTCACCATCAAAAATAATGTTCCTACCATCGCTAGTGTAAAACCTTATACTGCATTGGAACTACAAGGACGTGACTTGTATATAAGAGAAGGATGTGTTAACTGTCACTCGCAGACGGTACGTCCTTTCCGTTCGGAAACTTCACGTTATGGAGACTATTCTAAAGCCGGAGAATTTGTTTACGACAGACCATTCTTGTGGGGTTCGAAACGTACAGGTCCCGATTTGCACCGTGTGGGAGGTAAATATCCGAACAAATGGCATTTCGACCACATGATGGATCCTACCATCACCTCTCCTGGAAGTATCATGCCGGCCTATCCATGGTTGTTCGAGCAGCAAATAGATTATTCGTTGCTGTCGGATAAGATGAAGGCTATGAAAAAACTTGGTGTCCCTTATACGGACGAGCAAATCAACAATGCGGTACAAGATGCAGAAAAGCAGGCTGCTGGAATTGCTGAAGACTTGAAAAACAACCAAGTGGAAGTGAAATCTGATCGTGAAATCATCGCTTTGATCGCTTATCTACAACGCTTAGGTACCGATATCAAGGCTGAAAAGAAATAATAAAAGTTATGTTCAAGCAAATAACAAATCTGCAAGGAGATGAAATCTATTTGATGATATCGCTATGGATATTCCTCGTATTCTTTGTGGTGGTGGGCATGATGTTAATCTTCATGAAAAAAGATTATGTGCAACATATGAAGGAATTACCATTTGACGAATCAGAACCAAAATCTAATTATTTATCCGACAACAATTAGAATTATGAATGAAATGATAAATGGTACAGAGGCTGTTGCTGAAGTATCACAATGGAAAATAGGGGCAGTAAACTTATATAGTGATATTCTGATTGTCACGTTGATTGTGGTGATGATTACACTGCTTATTGCGGCGGTGATGGTCAACAAAGCCATGAAGTCCATTCTCAAGGTGACAATGCCAGAAGTAGTGAAGCAAGAAGCCGAAGAGAAGAAGCGCAAAGCAGAAGCCAGAAAGGCCGGATGGAAGGCTTTGTGGAATAAGATCATGGGGATACGCCCTATAGAGCAAGAGAAAGACCTTATTACCGATCACGATTACGATGGTATTAAGGAATTGGACAACCCGGTACCTATCTGGTTCAATGCTTTATTCTATGGAACTATCTGTTTTGGTTTTATCTACTTGTTAGTATACCATGTGTTTGGTATCGGAATGAACCAAGATCAGGAATACGAACATGAGATGGCCATGGCAGAGAAAGCCAGACAGGAGTATTTGGCACAAGCGGCAAACCTTGTGGATGAAAATACGGTGGAGTTTAACGAAGCTTTGGCAGCCTCTGGAAAGGCTATATTCACGGCCAACTGTGCAGCATGTCACGGCGCCAATGGAGAAGGAGGAATCGGCCCTAACCTGACTGATAGGTATTGGCTACATGGCGGTGAGATCAAAGACATCTTCAAAACCGTGAAATATGGTGTTCCAGATAAAGGTATGGTGCCTTGGGAACAAACGCTGACCCCGGCACAGATTGCAGAAGTGTCAAGTTATATCATCACCTTGCGAGATACCAATCCGGCTAATGCAAAAGCTGCTCAAGGTGAAGAAGTAGAGAAATATGAATCTGAAAAAGTAGAGGAATAATCCTCCTCTACTTTTTACTGTTGTTTTAATTATTATGTTGAATAAAAAGTGAGCGAAATGGAAACAGTGGTACAAAATAGCGAAGGGCCCGTCCTTCCTTCTAAAGGAAAGAAAAGAAAGTGGATCTATGCAAAGAAGCCTTCGGGCACGCTATATAACTATAGGCAGATTGTGGGTTATGGCTTGTTACTGTTTCTATTTCTCGCTCCTTTTATCAAGGTAAATGGAAATCCATTCCTGATGTTCAATATTGTGGAGCGTAAGTTCTCCATCTTCGGAAATATGTTTTTCCCTCAGGACTTGTATATTTTCGTTTTCGGTACTTTAATCATATTGGTGAGTATAGTCCTATTTACAGCCGTTTTTGGACGTGTATGGTGTGGATGGACCTGTCCGCAGACAATATTTATGGAGCTTATTTTCCGAAGGATAGAATACTTGATAGAAGGAGATTGGACACAGCAAAAAAAGCTCAATGAGGGACCCAATACGGATGCTCGCGCGTGGAAGAAACTCCTAAAACATGCTCTATTTTTACTTGTTTCTTGTTTTATTTCCAACATCTTCTTGGCGTATATTATCGGTGTTGACGAGCTTATCAAAATCATTACCGAGCCTATAGAGCAGCATCTTGGAGGATTTATAGCCATCGTAATTTTTACTTTGGTATTCTATTCGGTGTTTGCATTTGTGCGAGAGATTGTATGTACGACGATATGTCCTTATGGGAGATTCCAAGGGGTGTTGTTGGACGATCAGAGCATGTGTGTAGCATACAATGCACAACGTGGAGAGCCTCGTGGCAAAAGGAGCAAAAAATCGACAGAACCAAAAGGCGACTGTGTGGACTGTGGGCTGTGTGTGCATGTATGCCCTACAGGAATAGATATCCGCAATGGTATTCAGCTGGAATGTGTCAACTGTACTGCCTGTATTGATGCTTGTGATGCCGTAATGGATAAGCTGGGAAAACCAAAACGACTGATAGGTTTCTATTCGCTAGGACAGGTAGAAGGTAAAAAAGACTTTAAGAAAAACTATACGCGACAAAATATCTATGTTGCAGTTTTGTTGGTGTTGTGTAGTGCCTTTCTCTACTTCATCTTCAGCCGTGCTCCTATCGACGGTTCACTGTTGAGAGCGGCAGGAAGTACCTACCAGTCGCAACCCGATGGAAGGATAAGCAACCTTTATACTATTGAAGTTATCAACAAAAGCGGGAAGGCCGTACCTTTTGAACTTAAGTCTGCCGACAAGAATTTTGAACTCAAGCTCGTAAACAAGATAGATAGCCTTCCCAAAGATGGGGCAGCGAAGCTTTCATTCTTCTTAATAACGGATAAAAAGAATATCAAGACTTACAAGTCGAAGACCGCTGTACAGATATGGTCACAAGGTGAGGAAGTGAATACACTAAAAACAACATTTATTTGCCCTCCTGGGGCTCAATAATTATAAAGATGAACTGGGGAAATAAAATAGTAGTAGGTTTAGGAGCTTTTATGCTTTTTATCGTCGGCTCGGGAATTTATATGGTTACCAAAGATTCCGATTCGCTGATCGATGAAAACTACTACGAAAAAAGTCTGGCCTACGACACCATTTATGAGCATAAACAAAATGTTCTTGAAGATAATGCAAAGCCCATAATTAGGGTAACAAAAGACAGCTTGCACATTTTGTTCGTAGGAGAGGGTAATACAGGAACATTGACATTAAAAAGACCTTCGGACGGAAAGTTGGACAAGTCGATTCCCTTCAAAAGTGAAGGCAGTGAATTCGATTATGCTACTACCGACTTGACAAAAGGTAACTGGATAGTAGAGATTTACTGGAAGAGAGGTAATAAAGATTATTGGTACAGTCAACCTGTATTTATTCAATAGAAAAAATGAGTTATAATTTATTAGGCTTTTTCATGGGGTTGTTTGGCAGCTTGCACTGTACGTTAATGTGCGGGCCGTTGGTTTTTGCTTTACAGCAACATCAGCCTTACTCATTTTCTGCCATATTGAACAAGCTACTGTATCAGAGCGGAAGAATTCTCACTTATGGGCTTATAGGTTTGATTTTAGGCTGGATTGGGAAAACATTGGTCGTGCAGGAATGGCAGCAAAGTTTTTCTGTAGTTACTGGTTTATTGTTGGTTTGTTTTGGTGTTTTCTATATGATAATGCCCAAATTACCTGTACTGGCTGCTTTTCAGACCAAGACCATCCAGCCTTTAGTTAATGCCATGGGGAAATGGCTGTATAAGCCTAATGGTTCTTTCGTAGCCGGGATGATCAATGGCTTCTTACCTTGTGGTATGGTATATATGGCTTTGGCCTCTGCCATGAATGCCGACAGCATGATGCTCAGCTTTCAGTTCATGCTTTGCTTCGGACTAGGAACATTGCCCCTTATGATGTTGTTCTCCATGCTGGCCAGCCTGCCTAGAAAATTCATGAAGTTTAGATTTACATCCCTGCTTCCTTTTCTTTACATGCTTATGGGGGCATGGTTTATCCTAAGAGGCTCAAACCTCGATATCCCTTTTTTAAGTCCTTTGCTACATATTGACGGAGCCATATCCTGTCAATAGTTAGCGGGCAGCTACTTTTTTGTTAATCATAAGTTTATAACGCCAAAACAGAAGGATGGAAGAGGTTAGCAAGGCTAATGTCAATCCATACCAAACACCTTGCACGCCAAGACCGAGATTTACTCCCATAATATAGCCACTTGGTAGTCCAATGACCCAATATGCTAATAAGGTGATAAGAGTAGGAATATTTACGTCTCCCATTCCTCTTAGTATTCCTAAACCTATAACTTGGGTGCCGTCGAATAGCTGAAATAGTCCGGCAATGATAAGTAGCTGACCGGCCAAGGCTATAACTTCCTGATCGGTAGTCATAAGTCCGGCTAAAGTATGGTTGAATACAGCGAAGATAAGGGCCGTGAAAATCATGAATGCCAACACGATATAGTACGAAGTGGTAGCGAATTTCTTGAGTCTGTCGAACTTCTCTTTGCCGTAGCAGTTACCTACCTTGATTGTGGCTGCAGCAGAAATACCTGTGGCCATCATATAGGTCATGGATGCTAATGTCAAGGCTACGTTGTGAGAGGCTTGCTCCAAAGCTCCGATACGACCGGATATTAGCGAAGCTCCTGCGAAGGCACTGACTTCAAAAACATATTGAAAAGCTACGGGAGTACCTATCTTCAGAATTGCTTTGACACGTTTTCCCTGCACAGAAAAGAAGCTAAAGCTTTCCATGTAATTTTTGAAATGCTTGGATCGAAGCACATAAGTAGCCATGACTACCAACATCAATATGCGGTCTATCAATGTTGCTAATCCTACCCCTGCAATGCCTAAAGACGGTATGCCAAACATCCCTTTTACAAAAACAATAGCCAAAATCACATTCAGGACATTCCCCCAGATAGTGATACGCATAGCTTGCTTGGTGAACCCTAAACCTTCGGCAAACTGTTTAAAAGCATTAAAGAGCATTAATGGGAAGATGGACATGCTCAGCATGAAGAGATATGGCTTAGCCTCTTCCACCACTACGGGGTCTTGGCCTATATGCTGCATAGCATACATCGCTCCATAGTATACTCCACAGAACAGCATGATGCCACTGAAAAAATTAATCCATATGCTGTTGGATAATAATTTAGCACATTCATCCTTGTTGCCCTTTCCATTGGCTTGCGCGATCAAAGGAGTCAGCCCATAGGCTATGCCCAAGCCGAAAACCAGTACCAACATGAACATGGAGTGGGCTAATGAAGAGGCTGCCAGCGAAATTTTGCCCAAAAAATGACCGATGATTACCGTGTCAGAGGTCTGAACTAAAGTATGACCCAATTGGGCAATAATTACCGGTCCGGCTAAAGCCAGCGTGCTTATGTAATAAGTTTTGCGTTCTTTAATATTTTGAAACATAAAATTTAAAATAGCTTGCAAAGGTACGAAAGTTTCCTTGCAAACTAATTTGATTGTTGGTATCTTTTACAAATGTGTCCAAATATTTACAAATAATTATTTGTCAAAACGTATAATACCTTTACCTTAGCATACTATAACAATATACGGAAATTATGACATTAGCTTTTTTGAATATCGGTACTCAGGAGATGATCCTTATTGTGATCGTTATCTTATTGTTATTTGGAGGAAAGAAATTGCCGGAATTGGCTCGTGGACTAGGACGAGGAATTCGTGAATTCAAAGATGCTTCAGAAGATATCAAACGTGAAATTTCGGAGCAAATAAATAATTTCGAAAAGGATTTGGATGTTAAAGTGGAAGATTCACCGAAAGAATACGCTTCTACGTCAACCTCTTCATCGGAAGCTCCGGAGGTAGAAAATCAGGAAGTCGCTTCAGCGGAGGAATCTGCCTCTACAGAAAAGAAACTCCCTCAGTTTACTCAACCAGAAAATACTGTCCAGCATGATCCGGGAGCACATCCTGTGGATGAGACCGAATATTATAAGTATGGTTATAAAGACTATTTTGCGGAAGAAAATGGAGAGCAAAGCAGTGCTGCGGACTCTCCTGCGGAGCAAGCTAAAGAAAATCCTGCGCATAACGCCTAAAATATTATTGTCATTTTGTACATAAAAGCTGTTGGAAGAGTATTTCAGCAGCTTTTGCATTAAATATAAGCTTATATATGTTACACGAAATAATTATTGCTAACGAGCTGTCTATCACACCGAAGCAGGTGAGCACCACTATTGCTCTGCTCGATGAGGGAGCTACCGTCCCTTTTATTTCCCGTTATCGTAAAGAACTCACCGGCTCTTTGGATGAAGTGCAGATTACAGCCATCCGCGACCGCGTCCAGCAACTTCGTGACTTGGACAAGCGCAAGGAGGCGATTCTCAAATCTATTCAAGATCAAGGTAAGCTTACACCAGAATTGGAAGCCGCAGTGCGGGGAGCGGAGACAATGTCCGCCTTGGAGGATATATATTTACCTTACAAGCCAAAACGTCGTACAAGGGCGTTAATAGCCAGAGAAAAAGGACTTCAGCCTTTGGCCGACTTTCTTCTAGAGCAGAATAGTGGTGATATTACTGCTGTCGCTGAACAGTATCTGAATGAAGATGCTGGGGTGAACAGCGTGGAAGATGCTCTTTCAGGTGCGAGAGATATCATTGCCGAGACAGTATCAGAAGATGCCGAAATTCGTGCACAGTTGCGTAAGATTTTCATGGAGAGTGGCTTCTTCGTATCGCGTGTAGTGCCAGGAAAAGAGGATGAAGCCTTGAAATATAAAGACTACTTTGACTGGAAAGAGCCTATTAGTACGGCTCCATCTCATCGGGTGCTGGCTATGCGCCGCGGCGAAAAGGAAGAAATGCTCTATCTGGATATAGAAGTAGATGAAGATCTTGTAATCCCTAAAATAGAGGCTAAGTATATTAAAGGCAATAATGAGGCCTCAAAGCAAGTGGAACTTGCCATCTATGACGGATATAAAAGGCTGCTGAAACCTTCTATGGAAACGGAAGTACGTGTCTTGACACGTCAGCGTGCCGACAATGAAGCTATCAAGGTATTTGCAGATAATGTACGTCAGCTGCTGTTGGCAGCTCCTCTGGGCCAAAAAAGATTGTTGGCTATAGACCCTGGATTTCGTACTGGCTGTAAGACAGTGGTGTTGGATGCACAGGGCAACCTTGTAGAGAACACGACCATCTATCCTCATAATGGAGCTTCAGCACAGCTGGAAGCAGAACATATAGTGAGATCATTAGTTTCCCGACATGAAATAGAGGCTATCGCCATAGGCAATGGTACTGCAGGAAGGGAAACGGAAGAGTTTGTGCGTAAGCTGGGCCTTCAGAATGTTATCATCGTTATGGTAAACGAGAGTGGAGCTTCCATCTATTCTGCGTCGGAAGTAGCCCGTGAAGAGTTTCCTGAATATGATGTAACAGTACGTAGTGCTGTATCTATAGGCCGCCGTCTAATGGACCCATTGGCAGAGCTTGTCAAGATAGACCCAAAATCTATTGGAGTGGGGCAGTATCAGCATGACGTAGACCAAAATAAGTTGCAGACAGCTTTGGATGATACTGTTGTTTCTTGTGTGAATGCGGTAGGTGTAGAGCTGAATACGGCCTCAAAACAGATTTTATCCTATATTTCGGGGTTAGGTCCTGCCCTCGCTCAGCAGATTGTTAACTATCGAAGAGAGCACGGTCCTTTCCGTTCACGCAGGGAGTTGAAGAAAGTACCGCGTCTAGGAGAAAAGGCCTTCGAGCAGGCCGCCGGATTCCTGCGCATCCGCAATGGAGAACATCCGTTGGATGCTTCTGCCGTACATCCTGAACGTTATGAACTTGTAGAGCGCATGGCAAAAGATCTGGGCGTGGATGTTATTCAGCTGATGAAGGACGAAAAACTTCGCCAACAGATAGATTTGAAAAAATATATCACCGATGAGGTAGGGCTCCCTACGTTGAATGATATTATGGCCGAATTGGCAAAACCGGGACGTGATCCGCGCGAGCAGTTTGAAGCCTTTTCTTTCACCGAAGGTGTCAACTCAATTTCCGACTTAAAGGTGGGGATGAAGCTGCCAGGCATCGTGACGAATATTACCAATTTCGGGGCCTTCGTAGACATTGGGGTGCATCAGGATGGACTTGTGCACCTTAGTCAGCTGGCAAATCATTATGTTTCCGATCCACATGAAGTGGTGAAGGTGCAGCAAAAAGTGTTGGTGACCGTCATAGAAGTCGACGAAAGACGTAATCGCATAAGTCTTTCGATGAGGGATGAGGAAAAAGCAGCACCGAGGAAGAGAAGCGAAAAAAGAGGAGAGAAGGTGCTTGAGACGGATATGGCAACAAAATTAGCAGCCCTGATGGGAAAATTTAAATAAAAAAATGCCCGCAATTTAGACATGCCCCAAAAAGTTAGACACTTATTTGGGGCATTTTTATGAGTAAAAAACAGAAGTATAATTTCAATTTTAAGTTACGTCTAGTAACCACTAT
>NZ_BAABGR010000025.1:0-526 GCF_039541675.1 Sphingobacterium thermophilum
AATACGAATTACAGGCATTGACAGAAACCGTGGTTTGGCAGATTTCCTTTGAGGATTTACAAAAAGTCTATGCTCAAACCAAAGTCGGGAATTATTTGGGACGTTTTGCTTCCGAGAAATTATTTTTAGCCAAAAGCAAACGCGAATTATCTTTATTGAAATACAATGCAAAAGAGCGTTATTTAAGACTGTTTAAAGAACAGCCCGATATTCTGAAATTTATCCCGCTAAAATACGTGGCTTCCTACATCGGAATCACCCCACAAGGCCTGAGTAGGATCCGCAGACAAATTGCGTAGCAATCACCGCTAAAAAATCAATGAACAGCGTAATTACTTAACATCGGTTCATTGCCTTCCTGGTTTATTCTTTAGAACTTTGCGATAAAAAGCAAAGGAATGAAACGACCCATTTTAGCATACGGACACAGCATTTTAAAACAGAAATGCAACGACATCGAAAAGGATTATCCTGAATTGGATAAATTAATTGCCGATATGTGGGAAACGATGGAAAATGCCAATGG
>NZ_BAABGR010000026.1:0-9498 GCF_039541675.1 Sphingobacterium thermophilum
CATTAATTTAGTTTTGGTTGTTGCAATAAATATAATGAAGAAAGCTGGTTTTAATATCGAGTATAACAGTAGTTGATAGAATTGTTACAATATGCTTTAGGATACTATGGTTCGGAAGGTCAGGTTTATCCTTCCTCTGGTGATTTTCTTGCTTTTGGGTAGTTGGTGAAGCCAGTATTTTTGAGTGGTGCCGCGCATTAGTAGAAGGGAACCATTTTCCAGCGTCAGGTCTATTCTTTCTTTACTCTGTTTATGTCGGAAAGAGAATTTGCGTTCGGCACCTAGACTTAACGAGGCTATAGTGCCATTTTCTTTTAGATCCTTTTCAGCATCGCTATGCCAGCCCATACCTTCATTACCATCGTGGTAGAGGTTGAGGAGACAGGAGTTGAATGTTTCGTGAGTTAGATGTTCTACAATCCGCTTGAGCTCTAGCAGGGTAGTGTTCCACGGGGAAGCCACCTTCTTCATCCCCGAATAGGTGTATTCCAAGGCTTCATCTCCATACCAAGCTACCATTCTTTTGGTGGTGATGAGCCTTCCGAAGATTAAGGTCTGGTCATTTTGCCACGCCACTTCTTCCATAAGCCGCTCATAATAGCTTTGTGGATTCTGTAGCACAGTACCATAGTAGTTTACCTCTCCATCATAGGGGAGTAGGTTCTTTTGTGGATCAGCTAATTCAAAAAGTTTCATCTGTTATGTCTTTTACCTGAGCTTGTTCCCATCCTATTATTGCAGCTTTACGGATAGGTCCCCACATATAGCCGCCGAAAATGCCGGAAGATTGTATCACCCTATGGCAGGGAATAAGGTAAGCTATGGGGTTGCTGCCAATGGCTGTGCCCACAGCACGGGAAGCTTTCGGATGTCCTATAGCTTCTGCAAGATGCGCATAGGTTGTCAAGCAACCTTTGGGAACTTTCAATAAAGCCTCCCACACTTTAAGCTGGAAAGGTGTTCCTTTTAGATGCAGATGCAAAGGATTCTTTAGCTGAGCACTGTCATCGAAAATGTGGAGTACCTCAATGTGGCGTGGTAGCTCCTTGCGAATAACATTCGCCAGTGGATATTGTTCACGAATGTTTGACAAAGCCTTTTGAGGATCTACAAAGGCGATATGGCAGATTCCTTTTTCGGTGGAAGATAATACTATGTCTGCCATGGTGTGTCGTTTAAAGCCGCAAATTACTAACAAATTCGAAGAAGTACGAATGAAATACAGTTGCGTTTATTTTATTTAACGAAAAAAATACAATATAACAGATGTTCCATTGACAATAGACCGTACAACCGCGAAAATCTGGCTGCGGCATGTCCGGAGGAGCCGGGCTATCTTGGATAGGAGGGCTTGTTCAGGGTTGACTTACAGTTGGTTATACGACGTAGTAACAATAACGTTGTCTCGGCTTAATAATTTGTTAGCAGAGTAGTGATGTTTTAATAATATGATGGTAATATTGAGCTAATATTTAGCTTATAATATTGCAACATAATTTTAACACGCTATGATCAAGTTCAGCTATTATGTTGCTTTAATTATTTCAATGGTAACCATTCAGGTTTCGAGGACGGCGGCGCAGCAGTTTGGGGTGAAAGGAAAGGTTTTGGACATCGAAACCTATAAACCCATTCCGGGGGTAAGTATCAAAATTGCGAATACGACGCTTGCTACATCGACGGACGAAGCAGGAGAATTTTCCATCAATCTGCCCAGCAAAACTGGGGAATATACACTGGTAAGTACTTTTGTAGGTTACGACCCAGATTCCACAAAATTTAATCTACAGGCTAACGACTGGGAGTTTGTCTCCGTGACGTTAATTAATACAAATTCGACCTTAGACGAGGTCGTTGTTACACGGCGGAGAGAGCGCGCGAGCGAAATTGCTTTGCTGGAAGAGCGGAAACTATCTAATCTGATGGTCGAGAAGATAGGAGCGCAGGAGCTTTCCAGAAAGGGTGTGAGCGACGCTGAGGGGGCGCTGACGAAAATGAGTGGTGTCACAAAATCGGCAAGTGGAGCGAATGTCTTTGTAAGAGGATTGGGAGACCGTTATAACAGCACCACGCTGAACGGATTAGCGTTGCCCTCCGAAGATCCGTTGAACAAGAACATATCGTTAGATTTCTTCGGGACATCTGTTATCGATAATATTGCAGTCAATAAAACGTTCAATCCTGCTTTGGGAGGTGATGTTGCTGGTGCAAACATAGATATTCTATCTAAAGAGTTTTCTGGAAGTGATTTTTTTCAAATAGGAGCGTCTTCCGGTATAAATTCGCAGGCAATTAAGGCGGAGGACTTTAAGAAGATAGACGGAACAAATTGGTTTGGTTCGTTGAAAGAACGTAAGTCTCCAATTACAGATTTGACTAGCTACGACTTTGCGAATAACTGGAACCCATCGCAGATAAAAACACCAATAAACTCAAGCTTTTCGTTGTCCGGCGGAAAGCGCTTTAATCTGGCTAATGGAACATTAAATTTATTTGTTACGGGTAACATGGATTCTGAATACCGTTACTATGACGGTGTTATCCGACAAACAAGTACTGCTGGAACCATTTTTTTAGATCAGGAGATGGAAAGATCTGAATACAACGTGTCCAAAACTGCGATGGCTAACCTAAAATATAGTTTTGGTAATCATTCGATCTCTTTTAACTCGATGTACATCGGTGACCAAGGACAAAGTTACGGCCAGAATTACGGCTTGAATATATCAGACGACGACGGTGATATCAGACTATGGCGAAGACAACATGTGGTCGATAATCATTTGTTTGTTAATCAATTGCTTTCTAAGCTGGAGTTGACGAACGATTGGACGTTGGACCTCGGCGTGGGATACAACCATGTTTCGGCAAATGAGCCAGATCGCCGTACGAACAACATTTTGCTGCGGGACGGCACATATCGTTTTTATAACAACGCCAACGGGGCAGACAATGAACGTTACTACTCTGAAATAGGAGAAAGAGGTTGGACTGCAAAAGCCATTGCTACCTATAAGTTTGAAAATGACAGGAATTTCGAAAGAAAGATAGACTTCGGATATAACGGCAACTTAGTTAGACGGGACTTTGAAGTCAGAATGTTTAATCACAACGTAAAGGGAGACGTAACGCTCTCACACGGTGTCGATGATATTGATGACAGTTTTAACGGCGGCACTTTAGCAGACGACTACTTTCAACTGACAACGAACTGGGGAGCTGGAGTTTCAGCGCTTAAGCCGAACTGGTATAACGCGAAGAAGGATATTCACTCGGCTTTGGTCGTCGGTACCTATCAATTTTCGGAAAAATTCACCGGGGTATTGGGCGTCCGTTACGATAGGGTAAATCAAGTTATCGATTATGAGATCCAAACAAGGACCAGTGTTGCCGATGGCCCCTCAACGATAGATAAAAACTACATTTTGCCTAGCTTAAATTTGAAATATGCGCTTACCGAAAAAAGCAATTTAAGAGCATCTGCCAGTAGAAGTTACACGCTGCCTCAATTCATTGAGTTAGCGCCTTTTCAAAATACTTTCGCAACTTTTAAATCAGAAGGTAATCCCGACCTGTCGCCGGTGGAAAATAACAATTTTGACCTGAAATGGGAATTGTTCCCAAGCAGTGGCGAGCTGGTCTCCGTTGGCGCGTTCTTCAAGAGTATGAAGAACCCTATTGCGCGTGTTGAATATGGGAACAATATCATGACTTATCACAATATTGGTTCAACAGCTGAAATTGCAGGAGCCGAAATAGAAGTAAAGAAAAACCTGTTGAAAACTTCAACAGGATATGGTGACAATATCCTATCAGCCGGTGCCAACGTGTCATACTTGTATTCCAGTCAGAAATTAGAAGCATCCGAAGTGTATTTTGGTGAAACACGGAGTGCTTTACAAGGTGCCTCTCCTTTACTGGCGAATGCGGATGTAAGTTATCTATACAATGGAAACCGTTGGAATTTAACATCTTCCATTGTAGCGAATTATTTCAGTGATCGGGTTTTTATGATCGGTACACACACTTATAAAAACGTAATTGAAAAAGGGGTGCCTACTTTGGATTTTGTTACGAACGCTGTCATTAATGATAAATGGGGTGTCAATCTGCGTGTAAGGAACATGCTTAACCCTAAGATAAACCTAGAACGTGAGACGGATTCAAATGAAAACATTGTCCTTGAATCCTACAAACGAGGAGTTGATGCAAGCGTAGGTATATCTTATAAGTTTTAACAGTTTGATAATATATCCTTAACGATAAGATAGAATACAGGGTTTAATATTGTAAAATAAATAAGAAAGAAAACATGAAAACAAAATTATTAGCTATTATCGCCGTTTCAGTTTTGGCATTCACTTCATGTAGCAGTGATGACGATGACAATCCAACTGGCGTAACGGAGTTGACCGTTTTGAACGGCAACATAACGGGAGATGCTGTTGTTTCTGGGTCGTCAATTAATCTGACGGGACCTACGTACGTGAAGGAGGGTGCTACATTGACGATCCCTGCAGGTACAACTATCACGGCTACTACGGAAGGTACCAGCGCTTTTATTTTAGTCGAGCGAGGAGCTAAAATAATTGCAAAAGGGACAGCTGCTGCGCCGATTAAGTTTACCTCGACAACGAAACGTTCCGGTTCATGGGGAGGCTTGATTATCAATGGTTATGCTCCGCTTTCTCGAGCTAGTCAAAGTGCTCCAAGTAATTATCAGACAGAGATCAGTCCTAATATCATGTATGGCGGGGACAACCCTTCGGATAACTCGGGCGAGTTGGATTACGTGATCTTAGAATACACAGGAGCAAACATAAGCGACGCTGCTGAACATAATGGTCTAACATTAAACGGCGTTGGAAATGGTACTAAAATCAGCAACATCTACATTAAGGACGGCGCTGATGACGGTATAGAATTCTTCGGCGGTTCCGTTAACGTAACCAATCTGTTAGTTGTAAACGCAGAAGATGATATGTTTGATTTTACACAAGGGTATACTGGTACGTTAACGAATGCTTATGGCATCTGGGAACCAAGTTTTACAACGAACGAAGGCGATCCTAGAGGTATTGAAGCGGATGGTAACATGGATGGTAAAACGCCAAATGATATTGCTCAGTCCAACTTTACCATTAATGGAATGACTATCGTGCAACGCTCTACGACACAAGGTCTAGCAGGTACTATGCAGGATATCGTGAAAATTAGAAGAAAAGCGAAAGCGAACATTACGAATCTTTTAATCCAGATAGGAGATAACTCGTTGTTCGGTGATATCATTGACCTTGATGACTCGAACCAAGATAATAAAGGTGATGCAAGTTCGACTATAACATATACGTTCCGTCCAGAATCGCGTTTTGATGCAGCTTTGGTTAAATCTGCCGGTGCTACAGTTACAAAGAATGACTCCCAAACTGGTGCAGACGTTTCAGTATTCAGCTGGACTGGCTATTCTTTCTAAGGTGATAACAAAATAGTTCACAACAATAAAATTAGAAAACGATACTTCGTAAAGACCGGCTTCCCTTAAGGAGTCGGTCTTTTTGCGTCTTTATAAAAGAATGATGTTGTCTTAATGAGTAAGTAATATTGAATTTGTTTTTTTAGCTTAAATAATAAGATAATATGCTAAAGATCAAAATTATATTTCCGTTAGCGATGATAGTAACTGGTTGCATGATCAGCTGTGAGAAAAGCACTTCCGATATGCCAGAGACACCAGATTCAGAAATCGTAGAACCAGAGTTAAAAGAACCAATAGAACTCAAATTTGTAGTTAAGAATCTAGCGAAAGGCAATAGTACGACAGACGTGGAAGGATATGGCGAGCTTAATTTTTTAGGGTTTGGCTATGATGTTACTGGCAAATATTCTCATAGGAGCTCTGTTAAAGAGGCTGTAATTAATACCCCCGCATTCGGACAAGACAATCCCAGTCTTCTTGATGTGCGATTTCCTCGTGAGTCGAGTTTTAAGATCGGTTATGGTGTCGATTCGGAGGATTTTACGAAATTGTTGACAGGTGAAACTGCTGATATCAATTATTTTAAGGGGAATATCATACATCCTTTTCCAGATACAGATCCCAAAGGAAGCGAATACATATATGGCTTGTATGACACCTATGTTACACACAAAAGACTTAGGATATTTCGAAATCCTGGAGAAGACCGGTTGATACGGTATTTAACTACAAATTTTCAAACAGACAGCAAGTCTCTCGAACCAGCGGAACTTGTCAAAAAATATGGTACACACGTTCTGCTTTCTTTGTATACAGGAGCTAAACTAAGCTTGGATTACCAAGCTGGATATGTAGGTGAGAAGGATAGACAAAACGCCGTGGAGAATAGTTTCAAGGTAGGTCTGAACGACTGTTTTGCGTTATTTTCGGGACCCTTGCCCCACCCGACTCAGCCGTGCTTAAGGATGTGGTGAGTCCGATAATCGCCTTCGAGGCAATTGGTGGTGACCCATCTAAAATAATAGTAGATAATACGCTAGGTTATAACCCGAAGGTTAAGATTTCCGAATGGTCAAAAAGTGTTAACGAAGATAATCACCGGTTTGTATACATTGATGGCTTGGATAACCTTTTGCCTATTTCAGAGCTTATAGAGGATGCAGAAAAGAAACAAAAGGTAGAGGTCTATGTCAATGACTATATCAAAGCGAACGAGGTGAGGCTGAACAGCCGCTAGTTGTACCGGTATGGCAACTATAACAGTTGCTTAGCACCTAAAAACACGGTTGGTAATGAAATGTTAGGGTATCGATCCGAAGAAAATCACAGAGCCTTTTTTAACAAGCTGGTAAATCATGTGATCTACCTACAGATGTATCTCGAGGCTACGAATGCGATGGTAAATGAGAGTATAAACTTTTTAATCGGTACAATTCTGTCGAAATGCTTAATGTGGATCTCACGAGATTTTATTTTGACGACCTGAAGGGAAGCGGAAAAAATATAACGGAAAAGTTGTATATACGGCCGATAGTGAAATCAGAAGAATTTTTGAGTCAGCGAGAAAGGCAGTGACTGGAAGCATATAGAGGTTCTGCGTGATTTTTACCCCTCTTTCTGAGATACCATGCGTGAAATAGGGAACGGGGGCTTTCAGACATCAGGCCATCGCCGGCTTCCTTGGCCCAGCGGTTTGTCCGTTTTTTATTTTAACCTTACGATAGTATATCGAGACTTGCCTATATTTGAAATGATATGACAATTTCACTCCGACTAGTTGTTTTACTGCTGTTTAGCAGCTATTGCAGCTTGATTTGCGCACAACAACCGTTTATAAAGCTAGCGAAAGGCCCTATCGTGTTTATGCTGGATAGGCAAGGCAATGTACGCCATGTTTTTAAGGAAGGGGCGGGGAATGTCAACATGAACTATGATTTAGGAGGGCGTTTAACTGCCATAGGAGATATGCGTATTTCATATAATCACGACGGAACGGTAAGGAGCGCAGGTAGTTGCGATGTAGACTATGATATATGGGGCAAAGTGCGTAACGTGGGCGACGTAGGTATTGACTATGATCTGGGAGGACGAATAAGAAGGCTTGGTGGGCGCGGGATCGATTATGATTTGGAAGGCCGGATACGGCAGATTGGATCTATCAAAATAGATTATGATCACTATGGACGTGTTCGAAAGTTTGGAGATGAGGATATAGATTACGATCTGAGCGGCAAGGTCCGGAGCTTTGGAAGCTTAAATGTCGGCTATGATCTAAGTGGGAGTATCAGTAAAATAGGCGAATATCGTTTCGATTACCACCTTGATGGCAAACTCCGGTCTGTTAGCGGCGGCGCTGCACATGGAGCGGGTGAAAAAATCATGTGGTATTACTATACGATTCGGCAGCTAAATAGGGATTAATAGGCGCTTCCCATTCATTTTCTACAGATAAGACGGGTGTAAGCGTGCCTATATGCGAGCCTTCCTGTCTAAAAAATAATGTTTCATTCCCTTCGTGTAGGGGGCGACTTTAGTTTCCGCGACGGTATGTGCTACCTCTGGGATTTGTATTGAGATTTCTTCGGGAGCTGTTCGAGTCTTGTTCGACTGGGCTTCGACAGCTGTTCGACTGCTCTTCGGCTGCGAGTCGAACAGCTGTCGAAACTCTCCCGAAGGGCTGTCGAAGCGTTCCCGAAGCTGTCCCGAATAGGAGTCGAAGCCGCCTCGAAGGGCACCCGAACCGCATAACAGAAAATGATAAATTTCTGCTCGCAGACCTCCTATACCTTCAGTAGGTTTTAAGTACTCCTTAAGTACTGATGAAGTACTGTTTACGCAACTGTTGCGCAAGCAAAAAAAGGTACCGTTAGTGTACTGTTAGTTCACTGGTAGTGTACGGGAAGTGTACTAAAAAGGTACTAGAAAGGTACTGGAGAGGTACTACGGAGGTACGGGGAAGGTACGGGAGACCTACGACCAGGCTACATGGGTCTGTACACCTGTCACGAACCCATCTGCTGCTGACGGTAAACCTTTAGTATATTTACGAGGCTTGTTCTTATCCATACTTCAGTCTACGGACACCGCGCAACTGTTGGTGAAAAACACCTTTCTTTCCGCCTTACTTCCAAATGTCTTTGCTAGTTTTATTTAAAAACTTGCTATTTTTCTGAAAATTTTACTGAATATTGCCGTTTGTCTTGTGTTTTTTTTAACAGTGACTACATTTAAGCACGAGCGTAGGAATTAGTCTATTACATTTATAGACTTTGTTTTAAATGTCTATATTTGTCGCGGCGCCGATAGTCGGGTAGAGTTACGATGCGGCCGCGTGGATGAACAGATCCTCCGGTATAAGAAAGGGGGATCATGCAAACTGAAGAAGAGGCATGGGGATGAAACTTTTTAGGGTAGACTCGGACAAACAACAGATAGCTGCCATTAGAAATGGCGACGAAAAGGCCTTTGCCCGGGTGTACGAGCATTATTGGAAAAAATTGCTAGCTATTTCTTTCCAGCACACCAAAGATAAGGGGATGGCAGAGGAGATCGTGCAGGAGGTTTTTGTATCCCTTTGGCAGCGCCGCAATTCTTTAGCCAGTTGCTTGGCTTCCTGTTCTGCGAGTTCTGCTCTCGCCAGTCTTTGTGAAATGTTCTTGTAATGACTCAGCTTAGCGAGATTTTCCGGAGAGGATACGATAAGCATAGGCTGATCTCTACCTTCTTCGGTCTTGCCAATAACCTGATATAGGATTCTGTCGGACTGCTGGGCGAGCTTTTTGAAATAGGCTTCCGTTTGGGAGAAGTTCGCCAAATGGTAGTCGTCGCCAATGTTAAATCCGAAATGCTCTTTGGGTGTGGTAATTTGTGCCTTTACCCCCAGAAAAGACACAAAAAGTAGGATGGATGCGAATAGCTTCTTCATTAATTTAGTTTTGGTTGTTGCAATAAATATAATGAAGAAAGCTGGTTTTAATATCGAGTATAACAGTAGTTGATAGAATTGTTACAATATGCTTTAG
>NZ_BAABGR010000027.1:0-33051 GCF_039541675.1 Sphingobacterium thermophilum
ATAGTGGTTACTAGACGTAACTTAAAATTGAAATTATACTTCTGTTTTTTACTCATAAAAATGCCCCAAATAAGTGTCTAACTTTTTGGGGCATGTCTACGTGGTAGACCTTTTTTATATCTTGTATATGATGAATCTATAAATTATTTTCCTAACTCGGCAGCTAATTTATTTAAGATTTCATCGTTTTTACGAATTTGGCTGTTTTTAGGCATTTTAGAACGTGAACCCGATTCTAAATTACGGCCTAATTTCAAAAACTGTACTTCAACACGTGAGACAGTTTTGTTTCTTCTATCTTTTCTTTTTAAACGTGTAACTCCCATTGTATTTAATATTTTTATTGTACGAGGTCGGAAGCGGATTCGAACCGCTGTACAAGGTTTTGCAGACCTCTGCCTAGCCACTCGGCCATCCGACCCTTTCCCTTCAGCGGGTGTGCAAAAGTAACTCTAAATTTTGAAAATGCAAAATATTAAATCAAAAAATGGACAAAAATTTATCCGCCACTTTTTTGGTATGATATTTGGAATTCCCTACCTGAAATGTTGCTTGAGACGGGGATATAGTAGCAACAGAATGGTTTAACATTTATAAAAAGAATTATGAAAAAAGTTTTACTATCAGTAGGTGCAGCGTTATTATTAGCAGTAGGAGCTCAAGCACAGACAGGTTTTGGTTTGAAAGCAGGTGTTACCTTGCCTTCGTACAATTATGGTAGCACAGAAGATTTGTCTGACACTAAATCTTCCACAAATTTCTACATTACCGGCTATATGAATGCCAACGTAAATCCGAATTTCGCCATCCAGCCGGGAATCTCTTTACAAGGCAAAGGAGCTAAACTAGCAGAATTAGAACTCGGATCCAATCGTTATGAGTTGACGCAGAACACCATGTGGTTGGAAGTTCCTGTAAACTTTGTAGGTAAACTTCCTTTAGGAGGTGCTGAATTGCAATTAGGTGCCGGTCCCTATGTAGGATTTGGACTTAGCGGTAAAAACAAACTTAATAGGATTGGTGATGACGGCGATGTATCGTCAAATACATTAAGCGAGTTTAAATTCGGTAAAGATGAATACCAAAAAGGTGTAGACTTCGGTGCTAACATCATGGCTGGAGTTAAATTAGGTGGTGGATTTTTGATCAACGCCAACTATGGATTAGGCTTAACCAACATCGCTGGAGATAAAAGTTTCAACAGCACTGTAAAAAACAGAGTATTGTCATTCGGCATTGGTTTCGAATTTTAATCAATGATGACACAAAATTTATAGAAGGTCCTCCTCTTTTGGAGGACCTTTTCTTTTATCTCCCTCTTACATGATTTATCCAAAAAAGACAAAAAATAATTTTATTGTAATATCATGATAGGCCAATGAATTATTGATTATAGAAATAACAAAGTTTCATTACCTTTGTAATATGATCGAGTTACCTGTAATACCAGTCCATCAGACACAACGCAAGCCGGATTGGTTGCGTGTGAAGCTTCCTGTGGGAAAGGAATATCGTCATGTTCGAAACCTTGTAGACGAACATAAATTACATACCATCTGCGAAAGTGGCAATTGCCCGAATATGGGGGAATGTTGGGGAGCAGGCACCGCAACCTTTATGATTTTGGGTAATATCTGTACCCGCTCGTGTTCTTTCTGTGCTGTAGCAACAGGAAGACCTCTTCCGGTGGATTGGGATGAACCTAACCGTGTAGCCCAATCGGTAAAGTTGATGCAGGTAAAGCACTGTGTTATCACCTCCGTAGACCGTGACGACTTGAAAGATGGAGGCTCTACCATCTGGGCCGAAACCATCAAAGCTATACGTCGAGAAAGCCCTGGCACCACATTAGAAACGCTGATTCCTGATTTCAAAGGACAATGGGATAATCTGGATTGCGTATTAGCTGAAAGGCCGGAAGTGGTATCCCACAACTTGGAGACCGTACGTCGTCTGACCAGAGAAGTACGTATCCAGGCCAAATACGACCGCTCTTTGGAATGTCTAAGACGCATTTCGGAGGCAGGATTGCGTACGAAATCGGGAATTATGCTAGGTCTGGGTGAGACAGAAGAAGATGTCATAGAGGCTATGCAAGACCTTTATAACGTAGGGGTACATATCCTTACTTTAGGACAATATCTTCAGCCTACCAAAGCACATCACCCTGTAATTGACTGGGTGACACCAGCACAGTTTGAAAAATACAAGCAAATAGGTCTTGAGATGGGATTCAAATATGTGGAATCAGGACCTCTAGTTCGTTCATCATATCACGCCGAAAAACATTTGTTTGACATGTAATAAAAAAGGAGCTTCAATGGAAGCTCCTTTTCTTTATCTCTTTGTATACACGGTCTCTCCCGCCACCACAGTACGTAATACTTTTATATCTCTTAACCGCTCGGTCGGCGCTGTCATTAAATCTTCTTCCAGCATTACAAAATCGGCATCCTTCCCTTTCTCTATGGAACCTCTTTTCTTTTCCTGGAAACACGAATATGCAGCCCATATGGTCATTCCTCTCAAGGCCTCTTCCCGTGTCAAGGCATTCTCCATCTGAAATCCCTCTTGCGGGTTACCTGCTGCATCTTGCCTTGCTACTGCAGCATGGAATCCATATAATGGATTAAAATGCTCCACCGGAAAATCGCTTCCAATGGCTACCTTTCCATACCATTTCAATAGTTCCTTATACGCATAGGCCGACTTCGCTCTATCCTTTCCTATTCTTTCGTACAGCCATTTCATATCGGAGGTAGCATGAGTAGGCTGGATGGAAGGCAAAACACCATATGTACGGAATTTGACAAAGTCCGACGGGTGTACTACTTGGGCGTGTTCTATACGCCATCTTTTGTCCTTAACATCCATCTTACCGTAAAGGTCCAGTAGCATCCTGTTACTAGAATCTCCTATAGCATGAATAGCGACCTGATAATTCGACTTGCTCAATATGGTTAAGGCCTTTTCAAACTCTTCTTTTGGATGTAACAAGAAACCTCTGATGGTATCATTCTCGTAGTTGTCCAGCATACAAGCTCCTTTGGACCCCAAAGCACCGTCCGACATCATTTTTATGGCGCGGATGGTAAGCCTATCTGACTCATAAATGTCATCACGGATGTATTTTTGAATGTTGTGAGGCTCCGCAAAGATCATGGCATAGTTACGGATTTTCAACGAGTCAGACTGGTAGTATTTTTTCAGTAGGTCGAGCTCCTCTTCCGACAGCCCTGCATCCACCATACTTGTCAACCCTACCGAGAACAAGGAATCCTGTGCTTGACGTAGAATGCTTAGCATATTGTCCTCTTTGGCAGAAGGAATATATTGGCTTACTAGAGCCATTGCATTATCAACAAGAATCCCTGTAATACGCCCAGTACTGTCCTTTTCGATACGTCCACCTTCCACCGTAGTGCTCTCATCGATTTGTGCAATCTTAAGGGCTTCACTATTTACCACAGCAGCATGATAATCTGTGCGATTCAAAAAGACAGGCACATCAGGAAAGTATTTATCCAGTGTATCTCTGTGCGGCATTTTTTTGTCTGGCCAGAGGGATTGATCCCAACCACCCCCAACAATCCACTTTTTCTCCGGATATTTTTTACGGTATTGCTGCAACCTGCTCACCAAATCTTGTACAGACTTACATCCCACCAAATCCACCTGTTGAAAATATTCAGCCAACAGAAAGCTGTGACCATGAGCATCGTAAAAGCCAGGAAATACGGCTTTGCCTTCCGCGTCTATCTTTTCTTTTGCGATATAACTATCAAGGATATGTTTAGAACTTCCGATATCGATGAAAATTCCATTCTTCACCGCAAAAGCCTCCTGAATAGAGAACGCTGAGTCAACAGTATAGACACGTGCATTATAAACAATCAGATCTACTTCCTTATTCGTAGTACATCCAACAAAAGCAATATAAACAAACAATAGTTTTATCAATCTTTTCATAAAATATTCTTATGCAGAATTAAAGATAAGGATTAGAAGATAATTAGAACAACAAAAAAGGCTTGGTAATTTTACCAAGCCTCTTGTATATCGTGTTATTTGAATAATTACATAGCTTCTGCAACTACTTCCTGTACTTCAGGAACCATACGCTTCAATAAGCCTTCAATACCGGCCTTCAACGTAATGGTGGAAGAAGGACAGCCACTGCATGATCCTCTCAGTTCTACCGTTACAACGCCATTTTCGTAAGACTTGTACGCGATAGCACCTCCATCCTGCTCTACGGCTGGACGAACGTAATCGTGCAACACTTGTTGGATTTTTATTTCGGTCTCTGACCCTTCGAAAGTTACGTTCTCCTCTTTCACTATCTCCTGAACTTTCAGCTCCGACTCTACCGCACCCTTCACAAACTCTTTAAGAATATCTTCGATATCCGACCATTCTACATCGTCGGTTTTCGTGATAGTGACGAAGTTGGAAGCGAAGAATACCCCATTTACGAAGTTGAACTTGAAAAGTTCTCTTGCAAAGGGTGATGCTTGCGCTTTTTCTCTATCCGGATAATCTACACTACCGTTGATAAGAAGTTTATTTACCAAAAACTTCATTGTCGAAGGGTTCGGTGTAGACTCTGTATATACATTTATAGTTGCCATAGTTTCAATATAATTATTCAAATATAGCCATTAAGCTAAACTTAAAACGTCATTGTATCGTAAAAGCTTATAATGCCACACCTGTATAGTTCCAAGGCGTGATTGTTTTAATCTCCGCTTTTACTTCTTCACTGATATTCAAGGATTCTACAAACGCCGCTATGGTTTCTTGTGTCACATGCGCATTGGTCCTTGTAAGATCTTTCAAAGCCTCGTAAGGTTTAGGATAGCCTTCACGACGTAAGATAGTTTGTATAGCTTCGGCCACCACCGCCCAGTTATTTTCCAAATCTTTCTGGAAGGCGTCAGCGTTCAGGATAAGCTTACGAAGACCGCGCAACGTAGATTTGAAAGCGATCAATGTATGAGCAAAAGGAACACCGATATTGCGTAGTACTGTAGAGTCGGTCAAATCGCGCTGCAATCTTGAGATAGGAAGTTTAGCTGCCAAATGCTCAAAGATGGCGTTGGCAATACCTAAGTTACCTTCCGCATTCTCGAAGTCTATAGGATTGACTTTATGCGGCATTGCCGAAGAGCCTATCTGTCCTTTGGTAATCTTTTGTTTGAAATAATCCATCGAAATATACGTCCATATATCGCGACATAAATCGATGATAATATTGTTTATACGCTTGAAGGCATCGCAACTAGCTGCAAAATTGTCGTAATGTTCAATCTGCGTGGTGGTCTGCGAGCGGCTCAAACCTAACTTTTCATTAACGAAGTTGTTGGCAAAAGCTACCCAATCCACTTCCGGATAGGCTACATGATGCGCATTGAAATTACCTGTAGCACCACCGAATTTAGCGGAGTAAGGAACAGCTTTCAAGGCTTCCAGCTGCTTCTCTATACGCTCAATGAAAACTTTGATTTCCTTGCCGAGACGCGTCGGAGATGCCGGCTGTCCGTGTGTACGGGCCAACATAGCTACATCTTTCCACTCGTCCGACAATCCTTTAAGTTCGTCCAATAGCTCGGTAATCGTCGGCAAATAAACATTCTGTATAGCCTGTTTCCAGGAATATGGAATAGCTGTATTGTTGATATCTTGTGAAGTCAATCCAAAATGGATAAACTCCAAAGAGTCATGCAAGCCTAGCTTTTCGAATTCATTTTTCAAAAAATACTCTACCGCCTTAACGTCGTGGTTGGTTACCTTTTCGGTTTCTTTTACCCATTGTGCATCCTCTAAAGTGAAATTCCTGTAGATATCTCTTAACTTTTCATTCAAAGAACCATCGAAATGTGCTAATTGAGGAATGCCGGACTCCGCCAAAGCAATAAAATATTCGACTTCTACCAATACACGATATTTAATCAGTGCAAACTCTGAGAAATAATCAGACAATTCTTTGGTAGCGTTATAATATCTTCCGTCAATAGGTGTTACGGCTGTAAGTGATGATAATGACATATTTTAAAATTATAAAAGCCTAAGGGACTAACTATATGGCATCAAAAATACAAAAATTATGCACTTCGCCCATGACAATAAACAAAAAAGCCCGTGTTGTCTAATACACGGGCTTTTCGGAGTATCTTAACTCTTATCGGATTATTGAGCGTTTTTTACTGAGTCAGCGATAGAATCTACAACAGCAGTTGCTGAATCAGCAGCAGCGTTGATTGAATCAGTTAATGCATCAGCTGTTGAATCGATAGCGTTAGTTAAAGAATCAGCAGTTTCTTCAGTTTTAGATGCATTGTTACATGAAGCTACAGTTAAAGCTAATGCTAAAAATCCGAATGCGAATAAATTTTTCATCTTTTTAAATTTTCTATTTTTAAATAAAACAAATTTTGTTTTCTACACTTATTAATACGGGTACTTCGAAAAGGTAACCCAAGAAATAAAACTTTTTTTATTTTTTCTTTAAACCTTTGATTATCAGGATTAAAAAATATATTTTGTTTTATTTCGGATGCAAATATAGGACACATTTCTGAAAAAGCAACAAAAAAAATTAATTTTAATACAAATGATTTATAAACCTATGAATAAGTTATGCTAGAGAAGATTAGAAAGCTGATCAAACTGCTTAAGACAGTGGATCTTGCACAATTGGATAAATTGTCACAAAAGGTAGATTTAGGTTCTGTACTGAAGGCTGTTTCGACGATGGACGAGAAGCAGCTGCAGATGGCCATGAAGATGCTCACCTCTTCCAACAAAAAGAAGGAAGCTCCTCCCATTGATGCCGACTTTTATGATATAGGATTTAAACTTTCACCCGAGGACCGGGCCTTACAGCTGAAGGTACGTAGTTTTTTGGAAAAAGAAATAAAGCCCATTGTCAACAACTATTGGTTACACGACGACTTTCCTTTCGAAATCATTCCCAAGCTGGCAGAACTCAATGTGTGTGGATACGTATATGAAGGGTATGGCTGTGCTGGCGGCACCTCTCTTATGGACGGTATCATCGCTGCCGAATTTGGAAGAATAGACCCTTCCATAGCGACTTTTTTGGGCGTACAGAGTGGATTAGCCATGGGCTCCATATATATCTGTGGGTCGGAAGCACAAAAGGAAGAATGGCTTCCTGCCATGCAACAGCTAAAAAAGATTGGCGCCTTCGGACTTACCGAACCGGATGTTGGTTCCGCTACGGCAGGAGGGCTGACCACCACCTGTAAAAGGACCCCGGAAGGTTGGATACTCAACGGACAGAAAAAATGGATAGGCAATTCTACATTTTCCGATATGGTTATCATTTGGGCGCGCGATGTAGATGACAATCAGGTCAAAGGCTTCATCGTTCGCAAAGAAAATCCAGGGTTCGCGGTAGAAAAGATCAAAGGCAAGATGGCTTTACGCATCGTGCAAAATGGACTGATAACCCTGACGAATTGCCTTGTTCCTGAGTCGGACAGACTTCCTTATGCCAACACCTTTAAAGATACGGCGAAGGTATTACAGATGACGCGTGCCGGTGTAGCTTGGATGGCTGTGGGCTGCGCGCGAGGAGCCTACGAAAATGCATTAGCCTACACTCTGGAGAGAGAGCAGTTTGGCAAGCCTATAGCCTCCTTCCAGCTTATCCAAAACCATCTGGTAGAGATGCTTTCAAACCTTACGGCCATGCAGACACTCGTATTCCGCCTCTCCGAATTGCAGGACGAAGGAAAACTCAAAGACGAACATGCCTCGCTAGCAAAAGTATTCTGTACCCTCCGCACAAGAGATATTGTCTCTCGAGCCAGAGAGGTCATGGGCGGTAACGGTATCTTGCTGGAATATAATGTTGCTAGATTTTTAGCAGATGCCGAAGCTATATATTCGTACGAAGGTACCAAAGAGATAAATTCATTAATCGTGGGGCGCAGCATAACAGGATACAGCGCTTTTGTATAAAGATAAAGGGGACAATCCTTGTCCCCTTTTCTTTATAACCTTAAACAATTGACACTCTAATATAAAGTAAACTCCACTCTTCGATTTTGTTGACGGCCTTCTTCGGTACTGTTGGAAGCGATAGGATTGCTCATACCATGTCCGGCTGTAGTAATTTTGCTCGCAGCCACCCCTTTGGATACCAAATAAGCTTTTACGGCTTCTGCTCTCTCTTTCGAAAGACGTCTATTGACATCCGCAGTACCCACGTTATCGGTATAACCGTCCAATTTTAAATTATAATTTTTATGTTTAATCAGTTCTGCTAATTTATCCAGATAGCTATACGAAGAAGATCTTATCGTAGCTTTGTTGAAATCAAATTCTAAATTTTTTACAGCCTCAACTACAATTTTTTGTTCCGACTCAGGCAATTTAAGTTCTGGAAGAGGACATCCCGCTCCATCCACCTTTGTTCCTGCAGGTGTATTTGGACATTTATCGTACATGTTAGCCACACCGTCGCCATCATCATCTTTCAGTCCTTTAGTCAATGCCTCCATCTGTGCCTGAACAGCTTTATTGGACGCTAATAAAGCATCTCTTTCGGCTTTAAGTTCATCGTATTTACGTGTATAATCGTTTACTAAAGTAGCAACCGGATTGCTGTTAGCCATGAAAGGCTTTTCTTTTGGTCCTAATGCAAATTCCAGTCCGGCATGAATGTAAGAAAACAAATCGTATTCAAAAGTATGACCCGTTTTACCGTCGAAATAGTCATTAGTCCAATTTAGTTGATAACCTAAATCAAGATTAACACCTTTAGCTATAGCAAACTTGAATCCAGCATCTACAGGGACAAACATTCTGGTTTGTTTTTCATCCGACGAGGAAGATACTGTATTTAAATTTACCGCTCCAATACCTGCTGCCACATAAGGTTTTACTTTGGCATTAAACAATCTCCAGTTGACATTCGCTATGGTATACTCTCCCGACAAAGCGATAGACCACGGTAACTTGGTATCAATATTGGTAGAAGTACCTGAATTTGATGACACATCAGAAATCTTGCCTCCCAAATATTGAAGTTTTAAACCAAAGGCTGGGGTGAGGTGCTTTTTGAGATAAGCACTATAGCCTAAATTTAGATCTCCATCTTTGAATCCAAATTTGGCGGCCTGGCTTAACAAACCTAAATTTACACCTAAAGACCATGTTCTATATTGAGAACTCGGTCCTAGAGGCGTAGTGCCTTCAATTGTGGAGAAATCTTGCGCATGTACTGACGTTATACTTAATACAGTAGCCAATACTGCCGAAAACTTGGTAAATAATTTTGCTTTCATAAAAAGAAGTTTACTGATTTAAATTTACAATATTAAATTATATTTTTACAACTTTTTATTGCAAAAATATTTTTTATTTATATAAAATACAGTCAAACTTCTTCCCTCGATTTGTAGACATATTACCACACGTATTAAACAACAAAGCCGAATAAAAAATTATTCGGCTTGGGCTGTTTAAGTCAATAATTCTTACAAAAACTATCCAAACAGATTAGAGCTCAAATATCTATCTCCCCGATCACAAACGATGAAGACAATAACCCCCTCATCTAATTCATTGGCCACTTTCAATGCTGCATGAAAAGCACCTCCCGAACTCATACCGGCAAAAATACCTTCTTTCCGGGCCAGCAATCTGGACTTCTCGATGGCGTCTGCTTGGTCTATATCAATAATCCTATCCACACGTGAAGGATCAAAAATCTTTGGAAGATATTCTTGCGGCCATCGGCGGATCCCCGGGATGGAAGACTCTTCTGTAGGCTGGCATCCTACAATCTGAATATTAGGATTTTGCTGTTTCAGATAGATTGAATTTCCCATAATAGTCCCGGTAGTTCCCATAGCACTGACGAAGTGGGTAATTTTTCCTTGCGTGTCGCGCCATATTTCAGGGCCAGTGGTTTTGATATGTGCTTTATAGTTATCGGGGTTAGCAAATTGATTCAAAATAAAAATCCCTTCCCGTGCAGCCTTCTCCTCCGCATAATCGCGACAGACCTCCATATTTTCCAACAAGGTCACTTTAGCTCCAAAAGCTTCCATAGTCAAGGTACGCTCCCGGGTAGAGTTTGCTGGCATCACAATCTCGATCTCCATACCAAACATGCTAGCAATCATAGCTAATGCAATGCCGGTATTTCCGCTGGTAGCTTCAATAAGTTTATCGCCACGTTTGATATCTCCACGCTCCAACGCAGATTGAATCATATTTAATGCCGGTCTATCTTTTACCGATCCTGCAGGATTATTTCCCTCCAGTTTAGCGTAGATTTTCACGTTGGGATTATTGTGAAAACTGGTAATCTCCACCAACGGAGTATTTCCGATAGTATCTATAATATTTCCCATTATATTGCGGGTTTAGTGTCAATAAATTTCGAATTGGGCTGATGATATACTGTCGTGTACGGCTCCACACTGGAAGTCAGCCATACGTTCCCTCCTATTATGGAGTGGTGCCCAATATGTGTTTCCCCTCCAAGTATGGTAGCACCTGCGTAGATGATGACATAATCACCGATAATAGGATGACGTTGCTTTCCGGCAAATCCTTTTTCCACGCTCAGTGCCCCTAAGGTTACACCTTGATAAAGTTTTACATGCTCGCCGATGATACAGGTCTCACCGATGACTAACCCTGTACCATGGTCAATATGTAAATATTTACCTATTCTTGCTCCGGGATGGATGTCAATGCCTGTACGTTCATGTGCCCATTCGGTTAAAATCCGTGGAATAAGAGGCACCTCCAACTCCCATAACCTATGCGCCATCCTATAAATAGATGTAGCCAAAAAACCTGGATACGTACGTATCACCTCACGCAAATCCTGTGCAGCTGGATCTCCTTCCAATATAGCCTGAGCATCCGTCAACATCACCTCATACAGCTCGGGCAGAGAGTCAAAAAAATCTTTTACCGTACGTTCGTTATGACAGCTGTTACATACTTTGCTCTTACGGAGTATATCGAGTAGTTCTTGTTGTGACTGTTCAAACATTGCTCTGACCTCAGTTACCGAACCCAACTGCTTGGGGTTACGTTCGGGAAACAAGGCCCTAAACAGATCTCTAGCCCAGTGGCAGATACGCGTATTGCTAGGCATATCCTGCGCTTCAATCTGTTTCTTAAAAAGATGGTTATAAAACTCTTCCATAAATGCAAAGCTACATTTTTGACAAACAAATATCTACTATTTTTATAGATATTATAGCACTAACTTATCCATCAATTCCTTGTGAGTCTCCTGAGGGGAAAGACACATGCCAGTATGTACAGGTGAACACTGGATGATGGTGCTTCTGTTGGCGGTAAGCCAACGAAAACGTTCGGCTTGCTCTAGATGGGCAATCTTCCCGTATGCTTTATCTCCTGTACAGATCCGCTGAAAAGACAGCAAATGCTTCTCAATATTCTCTATATCGATGTCTGGACAAAGGACTTTTAGTTTGTTTGTATCTAGATGATACAGAAATTCCGCATATTGATATTTTTTGCAATACAAAGCTACACCGACATTTACGAACTCTTCACGTTCTACACGAGGCACCAAACGCACTACAGCATACTCATATAATGTTCTTTCGCTCATGTTCGATCTGATTTAAAAATACCGACGCATTTTCCAATCGTTGCAGTAAAAACTGTAGATACACCTCTCGCACTTGCTCCGGAGAAAGTTCTCTTCCCTCCTCCATCAGCCACTCGTCCGGGATGACCTGCAATACCCCTTGAATATTTTCTTTGTTGAAAACATCCTTATACTGATTATGAATATCGGCAACTTTAGAAGCTGATTTGAGCAGCACATGATCTTTAATCTGCACAAAGGGTTTTTCTACGTAATCCTGCCAGTTGTCCCACGAATGGTGAAAATATAAGGAAGCACCATGGTCGATAAGCCACAGTTCTTTGTGCCATACCAGCATATTGGTGTTGCGTGCTGTACGATCCACATTCATCAGTAGTGCATCGAGCCACACGATTTTAGACGCTTCTTTATCACTGATGACATCCACGTTAGCATCGAAAGTGATGGCTCCCCTCAAGAAATGTACCCCCAGATTATTTCCCACCGAAAACTTCAAAAGATCTTGTATCTCCTCATCTGCCTCTAGGCGCCACATACTTTCATCCAAACGGGCAAAGACCATCTCCGGAACCCGAAGTCCTAGAAATCGAGCGAGCTCCCCTCCTATAAGTTCGGCTACCAAGGCTTTTTTACCCTGTCCCGCACCACGAAATTTTATCACATAGCTAAAACCATCGTCGGCATCAACCAATCCCGGAAGAGATCCCCCCTCTCTAAAGGGTTGAATATATCGGATAATATCCACCTGCCTGATGTCGGGCTTATTGATTTGCATGATATCGTCTTATGTTTATTCGAAGTTACTTGAAATAATCTTACAATTAAGCATAAATGCTAAAATCAAACAGTTTTGTGACTATAGCCAACGAACTTTTCTGACTATATTTGTAACAAAAGAGCCTTATTATATGAACACCACCGAAGAATACAATGCCGTCATTGATTACTGCAAAAATCTATTCATAAAAAAAACTAAAGACTACGGGACTGCATGGCGTGTCATGCGCCTCAGCTCCATTACGGATCAGCTATATATCAAAGCCAAACGTATCCGTACACTCGAAATAAAACAAGTCTCTAAAGTGGGCGATGATATCGCTGGGGAATTTGTCGCCATAGTAAACTATTGCGTCATCGCACTCATGCAGCTAGAATTGGGAGAAGAAGGAGGCGAAGAAAACCTCAACCCTGCCTTTGTAGAACAGAAATACACGGAAAAGGTCAACGAAACACGCGACCTGATGTTTGCTAAGAATCATGACTACGGCGAGGCTTGGAGAGATATGCGCGTTTCGTCCATGACGGACATGATACTCATGAAACTTCACCGTGTAAAACAGATTGAAAACAACAACGGCAAAACTCTCGTTTCCGAAGGGTTGGCAGCAAACTATCAAGATATGCTTAACTACGCCGTATTTGCATTGATAAAATTGGGATTCGCAGAAAAAAAATAGAAGCACATGATGCATAACACCTCATTTTACAATCCTATCAGCACTACCAAGCAGCAGAGAGACTTTCTGTTAGCCGTTTGCAGGCTCTTAGTAGGTATCCTTTTTATCTTTTCCGGTCTTATCAAAGCGAATGACCCTACAGGTTTTGGCTACAAGCTGCAGGAGTATTTTCATGTCTTTAATCTTAATGCATTAAATGATTATAGCACCTCCATAGCTATTGTCATCTGTGCCGTAGAAGTCATATTAGGATTGCTTCTGTTGTTAGGAATTGCCGGAAGAGCAGTAGCCTGGGGATTGCTTATATTGATTGTGTTTTTCACTTTTCTTACCTTCTATTCTGCATTCTTCGACGTAGTAACCTCTTGCGGATGTTTTGGCGATGCCATTCCTTTGACACCATGGCAGTCTTTCGCCAAAGATGTCGTCCTGCTGTTGCTCATTCTGGTTATCTTCAGCCGTCGTCAAAAAATCTTTCCTCTCATAAAAAATTCGTTCACCAATAATCTCTTGGTAGTATTTGCCGTGGTAGCCTCCTTTGGTTTTGGCATTTATACCTATAGCTACTTACCTATTATTGATTTTCTGCCTTATAAGATAGGAAACCATCTTCCTTCACTAATGAAAATGCCCGAAGGAGCTCCTCAGGATGTGTATGAACACATTTATACGCTGAAAAACAAAAATTCCCGAGAAAGTAAAAAAGTTACGGATAAAGAATATATGGACCAGAAAATCTGGGAAGATGAAAATTGGGAAATTGTCGGAGAACCAGAAAGCAAATTGGTAAAGAAGGGATACAAGCTACCTATACCCGACCTACTTATCACAGACAGTGAAGGAAATGATTTTACCGCCGAAATTATTGAAAATCCACATTACAACTTTATTGTGACCAGTGTGGATGTCTCAAAATTCTCTGCTGAAGATCTCGTAGCATTAGATAGAATCAATCAAACCATAAAAGAACTCAGCAACGAATACAACTTAAGGGCGGTGCTGCTCACTTCCAGCGCCTTCAAGGATGTAGAATACCTTAACAATCAGCTGGATCTGGTCTTGGAAAACTTCTATGCCGATGCCGTCCCTATAAAGAGCATGGTACGCTCCAATCCAGGTGTCATGCTACTCCAAAATGGAAAGGTCATCATGAAATGGTCTAAAAAGTCTTTTCCAAGCAAAGAAGTGTTAGCAGAAAAATACCTTAAACAACAGTAATGAACAAACCTATTTTTTTAGTAGGCTTCATGGGAAGCGGAAAAACTACGTGGGGTAAAAAAATCGCCAATGCTTTAGAGCTGCCCTTCGTGGATCTGGATCAGGAAATAGTACAACATATAGGAATGACCATTCCTGAATATTTTAGGCAATACGGAGAAGACAGCTTCAGAAAGCTGGAGAACGAATATCTCAAAAAACAGGCAGGCCGTATCGCTGTAATCTCCACAGGAGGTGGTACACCTTGTTATTTCGACAATATGGAGTGGATTAATCAACACGGTATTTCACTCTATCTTTACCATACACCCAAATCGTTATGGGCCAGACTCAGTCAGTCTGACGTCAACAAAAGACCGGTATTAAAAGGTTTGACGGGAGATGAGCTGTATGCTTTTATAGAAAGTAAGCTAAACGAACGTGCTCAGTACTATGAACAAGCACATATCAAATTCGAACAAATACACACCAGTCTGGAAGAGATCATTTCTCTAATCAATAATTACATAGCCAAGTATGAGAATTCATAGATACCTCATTTTACTTTTACCCTTTTTGCTGCTGATGACCGGTTGCTTCAGAACAAGCAGTACGGATGCTATACAGCAACAAGACAGCAGCAGACCTTATATTTCCGAAAGCAAATCTTCCACCAAGAATTTTAATATACATAATTTAGAGGATCTGTATCAATTTCTTACTTACGACGACAATAGATATCCTCTTATCAGCGCTCACCGTGGTGGTGACTATAATGGATATCCCGAAAATGCCATCGAAACTTTCGCCCATTGGGCTGAAAGGTTTCCTTTGATCATAGAATGTGACGTACGCATCACAAAGGACTCAGTACTGGTCCTCATGCATGACGCTACATTAGAACGTACCACAGACGGCAAAGGAAAGGTTAGTTCCAAAACATGGGAAGAACTGAAAGCCTTAAGACTAAAAGCTCCGAACGGCCTGTTGACACCATACAAAATCCCTACTCTAGAGGAGGTGTTGCGTTGGGGGAAAGACAAAGTTTTGTTCACTCTGGATGTCAAGCCGGAGGTACCATACAGCTTGTTGACCCAAATCATCCAGAAAACCAATGCTCAGCCATACTCCATAGTCATTACGTATACTGCCAATCAAGCGAGGGCAATCAACCGCATTAATCCGGACCTTATGTTGTCGGTAAATATTCAATCGCAACAAGACCTTAGCAGATTGACAGAAGCCGGCATTCCAGACAACAGAATGGTTGCCTTCGTCGGAACAAGACAAGCGGACCAAAAATTGATAAATCTTTTACATGCCCACGGTATAAAAATCATCTTAGGCACGATGGGGAACTTGGATCGCCAAGCCAAGGCTCGAGGATATCAAGTTTATGCCGAATATGTTGAAAACGGAGCTGATATACTCAGTACGGATAATGTGGAAGATGCGCAAAAAGCATTGGATTTCTACATTAAAAAGAGAAATTTGTCCTCACCATATATTATTAAGTGACGATGTCAATACGTGTAGAAAATTTGATTAAAACTTATGGTAAGCAGACAGCGTTGGACAACATCTCTTTTCGGACGCAAAGTAACCATATCATAGGCTTTCTGGGGCCGAATGGGGCTGGTAAAAGTACAACCATGAAAACCTTGACCGGCATACTGCCCATAGAATCGGGAGAGTGTTGGATCAACGACATAAATGTTAAGAAAGACCCTATACAAGCCAAAAGAAACATAGGCTACCTCCCTGAAAACAATCCTCTATATCTGGAAATGTATGTCAGCGAAATGCTGCAATACCAAGCCGAGCTATATGGACTTAAAAATACCAAGAAACGCATTCAGGAAGTCATCAGCCAGACAGGTCTTACCCTTGAAAAGCATAAAAAAATAAAACAGCTTTCTAAAGGTTACCGGCAACGTGTAGGCCTCGCCTGTGCTATCATTCATGATCCACAGGTGCTAATCTTGGATGAACCTACCACGGGACTTGATCCCAATCAAATCATAGAGATAAGACAACTCATCAAAGAACTGTCCAAAAATAAAACAGTCTTATTATCTACACACCTTATGCAAGAGGTGGAAGCCATTTGTGACGAAATCATCGTCATCCATCAAGGCAAAATAAAAGAACAGTTTTTATTGCATGAAAAGGACAGCAAATACCCTAACCGCACGATGGAAGAGATATTTGTGTTGCTAACAAAATCTTCTTCCTGAGCTACAAATGAAGCAATTATTTAATTTTGTAACATCTAATGATGTCTAACTACTAAAACAATATAAAATTGTACAGCATATATAAAAAAGAGATTTCTGGTTATTTCAATTCGTTTATAGGATATTTAGCTATAGGGCTGTTTTTGCTTATCAACGGATTGCTCATCTGGGTATTCCCTGACTCCTCAATTTTGGACAGCGGCTATGCCATGCTGGACTCTTTTTTCTCCCTAACCCCTTACCTGCTGTTGATGCTTATACCGGCAATCACCATGCAGAGCATAGCCGGAGAGAAGGCAAATGGCACCTTCGACCTTCTCCTAAGCAAACCTATCCGTTTTAGCGACATCGTGCTAGGTAAATTCTTAGGCAGCTATACTATTGCTCTCCTAGCCTTACTACCAACACTCATCTATCCGGTATGCCTATATTTTATTGCCTCTCCGACAGGAAATATAGATATAGGAGGAACGATAGGTTCTTTTTTTGGGTTGTTTTTGCTGGCGGCTTCTTTTGTAGCTATATCCATCTTTAGTTCCACTCTGACCCACACCCCTATTATTGCCTTCTTGGTGGCCGTAGTATTATGTTTTTTTGCTTATTATGGGTTTGACGCACTGAGCCAGTTTCCTATATTCTACGGTTTTGACGATTTTGTTTCCTCCTTTGGGATACAGTCACATTATGAGTCGTTGAGTCGTGGAGTGTTAAGCGGCAAAGATTTCATCTATTTTGTCAGCATCATCCTTCTGTTTCTTGTTTTCTCCATAGGACACCTTGGTCGTAAGTTCCGCCAACGGAAAACCACTTTTTCCACCTATACCATAACTTTAATAGCGCTTTTTCTGGTAAATCAACCGGTGGTAACACAAGCTTTAGGACGTATTGATTTTACGGAAGACAAACGTTATACGTTAAGTCAGACAACCAAAGACATTCTAAAACAGGTTGACGACAACATCCATATCACCATCTTCTTGGACGGAGAACTTCCTAGTGGCTTCAAACGTCTTAAGACGGCAGCATTGGATATGGCCAATGACATTAAACATTATTCGCAAGGAAAAATTAAAGTACATCTCATGAATCCGCAACAGGGGTCTGATGAGGAGCAGCGTCAGCTGATTGAAGCATTGCTGGACCGCGGCTTGCAGCCTACGAACCTAAGTATAAGAACCAACAGCGGATTCTCCCAGAAGCTTATCTTCCCATACGCTATTGTAAACAAAGGTGAAAAAGAAATAAACATAAACCTCCTTCAGCAGCGCATGGGAATAAGCCCGGAAGAGGTACTAAACAACTCCATACAGAATATTGAATATGCATATATCTCGGCTATTCGTAAAATCATGAAGGAAGCCCAATCCTATATAGGATTCACAGAAGGACATGGTGAACCTTCAGACTTGGAACTTTACGATGCCATGCAAACCTTCGCCACTACCCATCAGGTTGGAAGGATAAATCTGGATTCCTTAGAATTAAAAGATATACTCAAATTTTCACTTATCGTCATCGCAAAACCGCAGACCAGATTTTCTGAGAGCGATAAATACAAGCTGGATTATTATGTACGCCACGGCGGCTCCATCATTTGGGCTATAGATCAAGTAAATGCCGATATGAAGCAAATGAGCCAATCTGGAGGACAAGTGATCATCGGTAAAGAGCTTAACTTGGATGATATGCTGTTCCTATACGGGGCACGCCTTAATTACGATTTGGTGGCAGACCTCAACTGTGCGCAAATTCCGCTGACTGTAGGACAGGTAAATAACCAACCTCAAATTGAACTGACGCCTTGGCTGTTTTATCCTATCCTAATGCCGGTAAGAAATCATCCTATTATAAAAAATCTGGATGGCATCAAAACAGAATTCATAGGCTCTATAGACACCATTGCCAGTCCTTCCATCCAGAAAGAAATTATATTGGAGTCTTCTCCTTTCAATAAGTCGTTCAAAACAGGTGGCAATATCTCTCTGCAGATGGTAGAAGAACTGCCCGACCCTAACCTTTTCAAGAACAAGGAAAAGCCCGTTGCTGTCCTTCTTTCCGGACACTTTCCTTATATTTTCGATAATAGACCGGCACCAAAAGAAATTAAAGACGCTGTAGATTTAAAATCCATATCCAAACCGGCAAAAATGTTTGTCATTGCCGACGGAGATTGGCTGCTTAACCAAATCAACCCAAAGGATGAGTCGCCTTACCCATTAGGCTGGGACAGATACATGGAAAAACAATTTGCCAACAAATCTCTGTTGGAGAATATCGCTGATTACCTTACCAATGACGAAGATATCATCACTTTGCGCAACCGCGAAGTGAAATTACGGTTGTTGGATCAGGCTATCGTAAAGCGCGATAGGCTGAAATGGCAAATTGTCAATGTAGTGTCGCCCCTCCTTATCTTATTATTATTAGGCTGCATGCAGCAGCTTGTCCGCAGAAGAAAATACACCAAAAAAGCCGCTTGACAGCGGCTTTTTTGGTAACATGGAATAATATAAAGACATAGTATAATTTTATTTTTTCATGCTTCCTGTTTCAGCAAGACGAATATGCCAGCTGAAAGCCTCTTCCAAGAGGTGTGGTGTATGTCCTCCACGTTTGCACGCTCTATCGAAATACGACTGTAACTCTTCCTTATAATCCGGATGGACACAGTTATCAATAATTTTCTGTGCTCTTTCACGTGGAGCCAAGCCTCTAAGATCCGCCAGCCCGATATCTGTGACCAAAATATCTACATCATGTTCGGTGTGATCTACGTGCGACACCATTGGCAGCACATGCGATATAGTATTGCCCTTTGAAGCGGCCTGCGTCACGAAGATACTTAGATATGCATTTCGAGCGAAATCTCCCGACCCACCGATACCGTTCATGATTTTCGTCCCCGAAATATGTGTGGAGTTCACATTACCATAAATATCAAACTCTATAGCCGTATTGATAGCAATGACACCCAAACGACGAATCAACCCCGGGGTATTGGAAATATTTTGTGGTCGTAAGACAAATTTGTCTCTGTATTTGGACAGGTTGTTGAAAACTCTATCGTAACATTCCTCCGAAACAGTGACAGAGGAGGCCGAAGCAAAGCTCAACTTCCCGGCATCAATAAGATCGAAAGTACTGTCTTGCAATACCTCCGAAAACATAGTAAGATCATAAAAATTACTATTCTTGAAACCGGTAAGCACAGCATTAGCTACCTTACCTATACCGGCCTGCAAAGGCAACAGGCGTTCCGTCAAATGTCCTAGTCGCACCTCATTTTCGAAAAATTCCAGAATATGCCCTGCAATTTTAGTCGTTTTCTCGTCCGGAGCCGCAATATCTGCAGGACTATCTCTCTTGTTCGTAAACACTATAGCTACTACCTTTTCGGGGTTCAGAGGGATGGTTTTCCTCCCTATCTTATTCCAAGGTGCTACAATAGGTATGACATTACGGTGCGGATAATCTTCTGCCTGATAAATATCATGAAGTCCGTAAAATTCCTCTGGAATAGAAGTATTGACCTCCAATATCACCTGCTTAGCCAGATTGGCAAAAGTCAACGAATTACCTACGGACGTGGTAGGAACAATGCTACCGTCCCTATCTATATAGGTGACCTCTAGCACGGCTATATCTACAGGAGGAAGGTTTTTGTTGTGCAACAATTCAGCAGCTTCACTTAGGTGTTGGTCAATAAACAACACCTCTCCTTCGTTTATCTTATTTCTCAAAGTTCGGTCTACCTGAAAAGGCATACGCTTCCTCAACGCTCCTGCTTCAGCCAACTTTCCATCCGTACCGTGACCCAAAGAGGCGCCGGTCATCAACGTGATTTTTATATTTTCTTTTTTAGCCCGTTCGGCCAATGCAGGAAGAACCTCTTTACTGTCTCCCGCCTTTGTAAATCCACTAGATCCCACTACCATTCCGTCTTTAATCAGGGAAGCGGCTTCCTCAGCACTCATCACCTTATCACGGAGAGATTCTAGTCGTATTCTACTATAACTCATCTTAATTGATTATATTTAAGATTTCTATCCTTCTTATTTCCAATTGACCTTACAATATTAAACATTAAAAATATGCGATTTTTATCTTTTATTGCCACTTACTTATCATTCATTTCTCATTTTTTCACAATACACTAACAATCAAAAACTTATAAAAACATCATGATTAAAAATTATTTTCCTTAGAAGCTTAACACTCTGTAATACATATATTTACGAAATAAGACTAAAAATAATTTAGTCCTTTCTTATCGAATTTTAGTCACAACAAAGTGATTAAACACTTACTTTTTGGTATTTAATACGAAAAACTTGAACTTTGGTATAAATTTATAAATATGGAAAAGGAATACGTTAATAAATATTACATGACCGAAGTTGACGCTTTTGAGGACAGCATCTATTGTCATCACGCTATGATGGGAGATAGCTATATCGGCGAGCATGTTCATAAGAAGGGTCAGTTTCTATATACTGAAGGTGGTGTAGTATTCTTAAAGACTGAAGACAAGTCTTACTTTCTGCCAGCAAGACATTATATTTGGATTCCTGCCGGCGTGAAACATAGTATCCACCCAAGTTCTTCTCATGTAATAATGCGTAATCTCTATTTTCCTAAATATGAAACGGATACAGAGTTTTTCGATAAAATCAATATTTATCCGGTAAATGATTTATTGATCGAGCTTATCATGTTTACCAATCGTTGGAATGGTAACATATTTCCGGTGGAAGAACCTAAATATTCCATTGCGAAAGCTTTCAAACTCATACTTCCGGAGCTGTCACAGACCGAGCTTCCCTTGGCTCTACCTTATCCGCAGCATCCAAAGCTGAAGGAAATTGTAAAATTTCTCGAAGAGAATATCTCTGAAAATATAAGTTTCAAAACCTTGGCCAGCCGTTTTGACGTAAGTGAGCGCACACTAGCAAGGTTATTCCAAAAGGAATTAAACATGTCATTCATCCAATACTATACTATCTTACGTATGCTTACGGCACTAAAGCTGCTGTTGGATGAGAAGCTAAGTGTGAATGAGGTGGCCTTGAAAGTGGGATACAGCAGCCTGCCTACCTTTAGCAATACTTTCAACAAAGTTATAGGTGTAAGGCCTAGCGACTATGTAAAACATCAACATACCTTATTATAAACCGTATTATGAATTTCAAACCTCTATTTCTTTATTGCTCTTTGGCAGTAGCTTCATTACTGTTTTCTTCTACAGCAATGCGCTCCCCTAAGGAGGAAAATATCAAGCCCATCCAGCTGTTCAACGGTAAGGATTTGAAAAATTGGATTCCTAAGATAAGACACTATGAAGCGGGGGACAATTTCGGCAACACATTCCGTGTGGAAGACGGATTGTTGAAAGTACGCTACGACCAGTATGACCAGTTTAATTATAGGTATGGTCATCTAGCATATAAAACTCCCTATTCCTATTACATTTTACGGATAGAATATCGCTTTGTGGGAGAACAAGCACCCGGAGGAGAAGGATGGGCATGGCGCAATAGCGGTGTTATGCTACACGGTCAAGATCCACACACTATGGGTAAAAACCAAGATTTCCCTATATCTATCGAAAGCCAGTTTTTAGGAGGGGACACCAATCCAAACTCGGTACGTACCACTTCCAACCTATGCACGCCGGGCACACATGTAGTCATCAACAACGAGCTGTTTACCCCACACTGTAAAAACTCTACTTCCAAAACTTATCACGGCGATCAATGGGTGACAGCAGACTTTGTCGTATTAGGAGACTCGCTGATTCAACATATCCTCGAAGGAGAAGTCGTCATGGAATACACCAAACCTCAGATCGGAGGCGAAATGGTGGACGGATTTCTTGCCAATAGCAAAAAAGATGGACAGCCACTCACTTCCGGTTTTATTTACCTGCAAAGTGAAAGTCATCCCATAGACTTCCGAAAAGTAGAACTATATAACTTGGAGAAGTATAAGAAAAATCCTGCCAGACTCCAGCAGACCATAGCAAAGCTATTACATAAAAAAGCATCGAAATAATCCGATGCTTTTTTATGTCTTACTGAAGAAACAAGCTTTATAACAAAAGAAAGAGGACACACCGAGTGTATCCTCTCATATATCTTCCAGTCTTAAAATTAACCTAATTTATTAACTAATTTAGCCAATTTAGATTTGTTATTATTCGCTTTTTTCTTGTGAATGATGTTTTTCTTAGCCAAACGATCAAGCATAGAAACAACACGCGGGAACAATGCTTTAGCTTCAGCAGCATCTGTCGTGTTACGTAATTTTTTGATTGCGTTACGAGTTGTTTTCGCTTGGTAACGGTTTCTTAAACGCTTCGCAGCGTTAGCTCTAATTCTTTTAATCGCTGATTTATGATTTGCCATTTCTATTAGCTATATAATATATTTTATAATACTTTTTATACTAAATTCGGATTGCAAAAATAACGAGTATTATTCAATAATCAAAATCTATTTTCAAGTTTCTCGACGAATATCCCCTAACCTTTAAAAATACGTATAAATCCTTTGTCCATAACATTATATTAAAATAATGTACTTTTGCACTATGCAAAAATTATCGATGGATCAGCTCAACAGAGTTGATATTGAAACCTTCAAAAAACAGGAAAAAACTCCGATAGCCATTGTATTGGATAATGTGCGCAGTATGCATAATGTAGGATCAGCCTTCCGTACTGCCGACGGCTTTGCGGTAGAGCGAGTTATCCTCTGTGGTATCACCGCTACTCCCCCACACCGTGAAATCGAAAAAACAGCCCTTGGAGCTACTCAGTCCGTAGAATGGAATCATTATGTGGAAACCACCCAAGCCGTACAGGACCTTAAAGCACAAGGCTATAATGTTATCGCTATAGAACAGGCCGAAGGTTCGGTGTCTCTGGAAAATTTTGCCATAGAGCCGAATTCTAAATATGCTTTTGTTTTTGGAAACGAAGTTCACGGTGTCGACGATGAAGTGATGGAAATGGTAGATACCTGTATAGAAATCCCTCAGTTTGGCACCAAACATTCCCTCAACGTATCGGTAACCGTAGGTATAGTCGTATGGGATATCCTTAAGAAAATTAAGTTTTGATAAAAAAAAGTCTGAATAGAGTAAGCAATATTTTTAGAAGTCAATACAAAATGGTAGATTTGCTCTGCTAAAAATAAGAACAATGAGTGTATTAGTAAATAAAGATTCAAAAGTTATCGTTCAAGGTTTTACTGGAACAGAAGGTACTTATCATGCATCTCAAATGATTGAGTACGGAACACAAGTTGTGGGTGGTGTTACACCGGGAAAAGGTGGACAAACACACTTGGATCGTCCTGTATTCAACACTGTTCAGGATGCAGTAGATGCTACAGGTGCTAATGTTTCCATTATTTTCGTACCACCGGCATTCGCTGCGGATGCTATTATGGAAGCTGCAGCTGCAGGCATCGAATTGATCGTGTGTATAACTGAGGGTATCCCTACCAAAGATATGATTCAAGTAAAATCTTACTTGAGTGACAAAAAATCTCGCTTGATCGGTCCTAACTGTCCTGGTATCATCACAGCTGAAGAAGCTAAAATCGGTATCATGCCGGGCTTTATCTTCAAAAAAGGTAAAGTAGGCGTTGTATCTAAATCCGGAACATTGACTTACGAAGCAGTAGATCAAACAGTAAAAGCCGGCCTAGGTATCACAACAGCTATCGGTATCGGTGGTGACCCTATCATCGGTACTACCACTAAAGAAGCGGTAGAACTGTTGATGAACGATCCGGAAACTGAAGGTATCATCATGATCGGTGAGATTGGTGGAGGCATGGAAGCTGAAGCAGCACGCTGGATCAAAGAACACGGCACAAAACCTGTCGTAGGTTTCATCGCCGGCCAGACAGCGCCTCCAGGACGCCGTATGGGACACGCCGGAGCTATCGTAGGTGGTGCTGACGATACCGCTGCCGCTAAAATGAAAATCATGCGTGAATGTGGTATCCGTGTCGTAGAATCTCCTGCTGAAATCGGTAAAGCTATCGCCGAAGAATTGGCAAAGAAAAACTAGAACAGTAATTCTATATAAGGAAAAAGGAGGCCTCTTGAGCCTCCTTTTTTTATTTTTTCTCTATCAAAAAATAATTTTAAACCAAAATATTCTATATTTAATCTCCATAAACCTCAATCAATTTATAACCCATGAAAAAAATCATATTAGTCTTTATTGTATTTTTCATTGTTCCTTTTGTTTATGCGCAAGAAGTAAATGAAGAATACATCAAAGCTCATTACGACAAGATCGAGCAGTATATCCCTATGCGCGATGGGGTAAAGCTTTTTACGTCTATCTACATTCCTAAAGACAAGTCACAGAAATACCCTATCCTGCTCAACCGTACCCCCTACACAGTAGCGCCATACGGCCCGGATAAGTACAAGAACACCTTAGGAAATTTTCCTCAGATGGCCAAAGAAAAATACATCTTCGTCTATCAGGATGTTCGCGGTAAATGGATGAGTGAAGGAGTTTATGAAAATATTAGACCCACAAGGAGCAAAGAAAATAAAGCTCTCATCGATGAAAGTACAGACACCTATGACACTATAGACTGGTTGGTGAAAAATGTAAGCAACAACAACGGTAAAGTGGGTATGTATGGCATCTCTTATCCCGGATTTTACTCTACGGCAGGCCTGATCAACTCTCATCCTGCTTTGAAAGCGGTGTCTCCACAAGCTCCCGTAACAGACTGGTTTATCGGTGATGACTTCCGTCATGGAGGTGCTTTGTTCTTATTTGACGCTTTCCGCTTTATGTATACCTTCGATGCTCCTCGTCCTAAACCTACTACCAATGCCAATGCTCCCAAAGGTTTTACCCTACAATCCGAAGATTACTACAAGTTCTTCCTTCAGTACCCTACCCTTTCCGAGCTAAAAAACAAATATCTCAGCCATACGGTCAAATTCTGGGATGATCTTGCCAAACATCAAACCTTAGACACCTTCTGGAGCAGCAGAACCATTACCAATTATTTGAACGATGTGAAGCCTGCAGTCATGGTTGTGGGAGGAACCTTCGACGCGGAAGATACATACGGTGCCTTCGAAACTTACAAGCAGATTGAAAAACGCAACAAAAAGAACAACAACATTCTGGTTATAGGACCGTGGTTTCACGGAGGTTGGGTACGCTCTCAAGGAGATTATTTTGGAGACATCCGCTTCGGTGAAAAGACAAGCCTTTACTACCAACAAAATCTTGAACTCGCCTTCTTTGATTACTACCTCAAAGGAAAAGGCAACTTCAATCCGGCAGAGGCTACCATCTATTTTTCTGGAATGAATCAATGGAAAACTTTTGATCAATGGCCTCCAAAAGAAGCTACCCCTCAGACTTATTTCTTGCATCAGGATTATTCACTACGTAAGGACAAACCTTCTCAAGAAAGTGCTTTTACAGAATATATCTCCGACCCGAACAAGCCTGTTCCATTCCAAGAAGGTATTATCACCAACCGCACACGCGAATATATGATTGCAGATCAGCGCTTCGTAGCTAACCGCCCCGATGTTCTTGTTTTCGAAACAGAGGAGCTTCAGGAAGATCTGACTCTCGCAGGCCCTATTACCGCAGACCTTAAAGTATCCATGACTGGAACAGATGCAGACTTTATCGTTAAAGTCATCGATGTATATCCGGACACTTCTTCAGTGACATCTCCCGTGTCAGATAAGATAGTGATGAAAGGATACCAGATGCTCATCCGCGGAGAAGTACTCAGAGGCAGATTCAGAGAAGGCTTTGACAAAGAAAAACCTTTCGTGCCTAACGAGATAACTACCGTAAAACTTACCCTTCCCGATGTGGCTCATACCATCAAGAAAGGACATAAACTGATGATCCAAATTCAGCACACATGGTTCCCATTGGTGGACCGAAACCCTAATCAAATGATAGATATCTTTAAAGCCAAAAAAGAAGATTATATCAAAAATACACACCGCCTGTATTTCGATCGCAACAACCCAAGTAGCATAACCTTTTCCGTATTATAAAACCAAAAAGGCAAGATTGAATCTTGCCTTTTGACTTTTCTAGCCATTTAGGGATAGCCTTTACTTCCTTTCTCTCGATCTATTTATCCATAGATGTCTCTAAAGGTGCATGCACATCCCTTGGCGTTAAGTAATCTCTCACTTATGGTAAAAGTAAGAGTAATGATGAAACTATTTATTATTTACGTTCCCTTTCCTCTTAGAGTATTATTCTCGTAAGAAGTGTAATCATAAGTAGAACCAGATTTTGTGAAATGATATTCTCTATTGATGGTGTTCGCACTGTTACGCTTAAGTTCTTTGAAACTATCTCCTGAATATATAAATACTACTATCTATCGGAAGAAAATCATAAGGGGACTGCATAGCAATGTATTTCAGACGGTACGGTGATTTGTCCGTTACTTGGTCCACAACCTTGCTATCTTTCTTACAGGATAAGATTAAAAGCACCCTATAAAACCCAGCATAATGTAAATACATTTCATAGCGTTAAATATTTATTATAGGCTAAAATTAATCACAACCTATTTATCCTGAAATGGTGATTTATCACTATAAGACGTAAACATTATCTCCCAAAATACATAAAAAAGATGGGAATCTTTAAAACAATCCCATCTTCTTATCTCTCATCAGCCGATGGACCGTAAATTCCAGGGAGAGGAAGATTCAACATTCGCATATACACCGTCAATTGCCCTCGATGATGAATAAGATGATTTTGAATAATAAAACGGAATCCACCGATCTTTGGTAGCTGCACGATAATATGCTCTCCAGACTTAAGGGTCCATATCTTTTGCCAATCCTCATCCGTCATTTTTTCTATAGCCGACACATTACCCGCATAACTGTCATTCAACATAGCCTTTAAGTCCTGAACAGTCTTTGCTATCTGTGGCTTATACATAGTCTTAAAGTCAAAAACTTCCTCAGTCAAAGCATTTTTCACCCAATTGTGTAAATCCACAATATGTGTCGCCAACTCGCCCAACGTCATCGATTTCTCGTGTGGTTTAAAGGATAAATGCTCATCCTGAAGTACACTCAAGAGACGTCTTGTATTTTCAGTTTCTCTTTCTATTTCAATTAATATTCCCTTATTAATACTCATAGTGCTTAGAATTTTTATTATCAAAAATAAGGAAATAAACACCTTGAAATACTGAAAAAATTCATAAAAAAGTCAGCAATTAAGTTAAACATTTGTTTAAATTAAACATTTGTTTAACTTTGTCGTCCATGAAACTCAGTGAAAAGCAATTGGAGATTATCCGCATAGCCCAAACCATGTTTGCAAAAAACGGATTTGAAGGCACTTGCGTACGCGACATTGCACAGGCGACCGACATCAACGTGGCTATGATCAACTATTATTTCGGTTCGAAAGAAAATCTTCTTGAAACCATCATCAAGTGGGGCATAGAGACATATAAGCTCAACCCTTCTCAGTACGAGTCGGAGGAAGATCCCATTTATCGCTTGGAAAAAATGGTAGAACATTATGTTTCTTCCAAAATCAACAATCCCTCTGTTTACCAGATTTTAATCTCGGAAGCCTCCATAAGAAAGAGAAAGATAAACGAAGAGCTTTTTACAGAACTACGTAAGCATAATATTGAATGTATTCGTCGTGTGATTGAATATGGCGTACAAAAAGGAACCTTTAGCACATACGACCCGATTCTGATTCATACCACCATGATCGGAACCTTCATGCACTTCAACTATAACAGGGCATTTTACGAACAAACCCTACCTAAAAGTCACTACGATAACTTCGATGATTACCTTGCCGAAATCATTATCAAACATTTAAAATTTACTATCAAAGCTATATTAACCCATGAGAATCAATAATTGGAGTACAGCAGCACTTCTTCTTTTCCTTTCAATGAGCGGGCACGCTCAGGAAAGAAAAAATCTTAGCCTTGACGAAGTGATGCAGCTGGCTTTTTCCAATTCCAACGAAGCCAAACTGTTGGAAGCAAAAGTGAAAGCCAAAGAGTTGGACTATCAAGTCACCAAAGACATCGCTCTTCCCGAATCTAAAATCTCGGGCACCTATATGACCATGAACAAGCCCGATGTAAACCTCAAAATCAACAGCGGCGGAGACGCTTCATCCCAAATCAGCACCAACCAGCTTATCCTCGGTCAGCTATCCGTCAACATGCCTATCTATACCGGCGGAAAAATTAAACACAGCATTCATGCTGCTGAACATGCCTGGAAAGCTACTGAATTACAATCTTTAGCAGCAAAACAAAATCTAGCGGTACAAGCCTTGCACCTTTACATTGCGCTGTATAAAGCACAAAAAACCAAAAGCTTAATCGCTGAAAATATCAAAAAAGCAGAACAGCAGGTCGTAGACTTCAAAGCTATGGAAGAAAACGGTCTTATAGCACGCAACGACCTGTTGAAAGCCGAATTACAGCTCTCCAACTATAAAGTAGCCTATCAGGAAGCAGCAAAAAACGTACGCATTCTCAACTATCAGCTGAATACGCTAATAAGTATAGACGAAAACACTACCTTGGATGAAATACAACTAACAGAAGTTTCGTCACAACCACATCTTGGACAAGTGGAAGATCGCTTGGAAATACAAGCTTTGCAAGCTCAAAAAGAAATTGCAGAAGATCAACTTAAAATTGCTCACTCAGCCTATTATCCCACCATCGCAGCTACAGGAGGCTATGCGGCCATTCATCTTCAAAATATCATGACCGTAACCAACGCAGCGAATATAGGTATAGGCTTGTCATACGACTTGGGAGCTTTATACAAAAACAAGAAAAAAATCAATTCAGCTAAACACCAAATCGAGGAAACACAACTCAATATCATCCAAACACAGGACAAAATCAAAAATCAGATTCAGGAAGCTTATCAGGAAGTGATTTTAGCACAGCAGCAGCTCAAACTTTATGAAGAAGCTCTCCATCAAGCCCAAGAAAACTATCGCATCGTCAAAGACAAATACGACAATGGCGTTGCCGACACGGATGATCTGCTAGAAGCCGATGTGCAGCTCTTACAAAGTGAGATTAATCTAGCCATCGGTAAAGCCAATACAGTAGAGAAACATTACGATTTATTATTAGCTAACGGACAACTAAACCTTAAATAATCTATCACAGCATGGAAAACAATACAGAAAACAAAAGTTCAAATAAAAAATTCATCATCATATTTGCCGCCATCATTCTACTTGGCGGGAGCTTTGGAACATATAAATATCTGCATGGCCAAGCACACGAGACTACCGACGATGCACAGGTAGAACGTCTTTTGAATCCCATTATTCCACGCGTCAGTGGATACATCGATAAAATTTATGTTAAAGACAACCAATATGTAAAAAAAGGAGATACTCTTTTTACCATTCAGCCTACGGATTATGAAGTAAAAGTGGAAGAAGCTAAAGCAGCCCTTTTGGCTGCCGAAAGTGCTTACGAAGTGGCTAAAGCCGATGTTAATGCTACCAGCGCAAACGTAGCCATTTCAGAAGCTACTATCCTATCCAATACCGAAACCATTGAAGCGGCAGAGATTAAAGCCCGTCAGGCTGCAAATGACTTTATCCGATATGAAAACCTATATAAAAACCGTTCCATCACCAAACAGCAATATGAACAGGCTTTAACAGCCAAGTTGGAAGCAGAAAAACATGTAGAAGCTTTAAAACAACAACGTAATGCTAGCAACTCTCAAAAGCAGGCCGTCATCAGTAAGACCAATGTGGTAAGCAAACAAACACAAGTAGCATTAGCCAATATCGAAAAAGCCAAGGCTGCATTGAAAGCTGCCGAACTGAATCTTTCTTATACAGTAGTGACAGCGGCTATCGACGGCCAGATATCCAACATCAAATTGCAAGAAGGTCAGTTGGTCAACCAAGGCCAATCTTTATTTTATATCATCAATAATAACGATACCTGGGTAGTAGCCAACTTCAAAGAAACACAACTAAACAAAATCCGTCCAGGACAAAAAGTAGAAATTAAAGTTGACGCCTTCCCAGACAACATTCTGGAAGGTGAGGTAGAATCTTTTTCTCCTGCCACGGGCGCAAAATTTTCCCTGCTTCCTCCCGACAATGCTACCGGTAACTTCGTTAAAACCGTTCAGCGCTTGCCTGTGAAAATCACATTCAATGCGAATAACAATAAAGAAATCATCCAATTACTACGTCCTGGGATGAATGTAGAGGTTGATGTGCATGTAAAATAATATGGAACAATTAACAGAAAAAGATAGTCTGGTCGAATACGGTTTCAAAAGAGCTCTAATTACGGTCTCCTGTATCCTTTGTGCTCTTCTGGAAATCGTAGATACTACCATAGTCAATGTAGCCCTCAACGACATGCGTGGCTCGTTAGGTGCTACGCTGACCGACGTGGCCTGGGTCATCACTGCTTATGCCATTGCCAACGTTATTGTCATTCCTATGACAAGCTGGCTTTCACAGCAATTTGGACGACGTAACTATTTTGCTGCTTCTATCATCATCTTCACCGTTTCCTCTTTCTTATGTGGTAATGCTACCAACATCTGGGAATTGGTAGTCTTCCGCTTTATTCAAGGAATGGGAGGAGGCGCACTCCTAGTTACGGCACAAACTATCCTTACCGAATCTTACCCTCCCGAAAAAAGAAGTATGGCACAAGCGATATACGGAATGGGGGTTATTGTAGGGCCTACCCTTGGCCCTCCACTAGGAGGATGGATTGTAGACAATTACTCTTGGCCCTACATATTTTATATCAATGTACCATTGGGGATCATAGCTACCGTATTGACTTTGTCTCTTGTAAAAAGCCCTAAATACGGAAGCAAACAATCTCCAAAGGAAGTGGACTGGTGGGGAATGGTGTTCTTAATACTGTTTATAGGCTCCTTACAATATGTACTAGAGCACGGACAGCAGGACGACTGGTTTGAAAACAAAGTCATCCTCACACTTTCTATCGTCTCATTCCTAGGACTTTTTTTCTTCATATGGAGGGAATTGACCTACGATAAGCCTATCGTTAACCTTCGTGTCCTGCAAGACAAAAATCTACAGGTGGGAACCATTATGAGTTTCATATTAGGATTCGGCTTATTCGGTTCTACATTTATCATTCCTATATATACCCAATCCATTTTGGGATGGTCGGCTACAGATGCCGGTATGCTTCTCATCCCTAGTTCCGTCATGACAGGAATAATGATGCCATTTATCGGTAAAATGATCCAAGCCGGTATTCCTCAAAAATATATGGTAGCAACAGGTCTAACCATATTCTTTGGCTACTCGTTATTTATGTATAGCATCATCACCAATGATACAGGAACAGAACACATGTTCTGGCCTCTGATTATTCGAGGAGTGGGATTGGGATTACTTTTCGTGCCCGTAATGACTCTATCCTTATCCACCTTGAAAGGAAAAGCCATAGGAGAAGGTGCCGCATTTACCGGTATGAGTAGGCAGCTGGGAGGGTCATTTGGTATTGCTCTCATAACCACTTTCATATCCCGCTATACACAACACCATAGAGTAGACCTTATCTCCCACCTAGATCCTTCCCGTACGGAAGTGCAGACCCGTATTACTGCTATGCAAGCCAATTTTATCAGCAAAGGTTTTACACCGAACGAAGCCTTAGCTAAAGCACACCAGATTTTAGAAGGTACTGTCACTAAACAAGCCACTATACTTTCTTACATGGATGTATTCTTATATCTAGGAATTTTATTTTTAATATGCGTACCCTTTGTGCTCCTTATAAAACAAGGCAAGGGAAAAGTAGATGTTTCTAATATGCATTAAACCTTACTTTCTTTTCAGAATTTTTCTATTTAACACAAGCCTTCATCTATTGGTGAAGGCTTTTTCGTTACACTTCCTGAAAGATTCGTAACGGTAGAACACGTAAAGTGATTTTAGAGACTAGGAACTCGTGACAACAAGGATAGCCCATTGCCATTCTTACTTGATACAAGTATACAATGACATAAAAGCTAAATCGAGAACCTATTATTGAGGATAGAAATGCGATCTAATTCATGGCTATAAAAGATTTGTATACATCATAAAGCTTTAAGAGATCTCAGTCCTAGGCTCAGTTAACAGATTGAAAAAATTATAAAATTGAATCTATCCAACATTCAATAGTCCCATCAACGCTACATCAGAATGTAGAACAAAAAAATATTCCTTTCACGATCTCAAATAGAGATAAATTCAAGATCATATGTTTAGTAAGATAAATAAAGGAGGTTTAAATTCTTAGGTTAGAAAAGCACAATCCCAATATGTTAAGCAGGGAAATAATGGGATATATCTAGGAAGTGTTGTAAAACAAAAAAGCCTTATCGATATGGATAAGGCTTTTCTTTGTTTAATAAGGGTAGGCACCGACCTACTCTCCCACCTGTTACGGCAGTACCATCGGCT
>NZ_BAABGR010000028.1:0-805 GCF_039541675.1 Sphingobacterium thermophilum
TACACTGCCCCCAAAAAGTTAGACACTATTTGGGGGCATTTTTATGGTTAAGTACAAAAAACACAAATCCGATTTTAAGCTTCGTCTGGTTAAAGATTACCAACGAGGGGCATCGATACACGGATTATCGAATCAATGGGGCGTATCATCGTCACAAATCAGAAAGTGGATTGATCAATATAATTCATTAGGTCCGCAAGGACTATCGCGAAAGCCTTATCGAAAATATACAAAGGAATTTAAGGTCACGGTTGTTCAAGCCTATCTAAAAAAAGAATTATCTTTGAGGGACTGCTGTTTACATTTCAGCATCCCCTCCATTGGCATAGTCAGTTCTTGGGTAAGAATATATGAGCATTTGGGTGAGGATGGCTTAAATTCTCGGCAGAGAGGCCGTAAAACGATGAAAGGAAACAATCCAAAAAGACCCGCAAAACCGTTGACCAGGCTGGAAGAGCTTGAGAAGGAGAATTTATATCTAAGAGCGGAGAATGAGCTGCTAAAAAAGCTCGATGCCTTAGCTCAAAAGAAAGTAACTCCGCAAAAGAAAAAGCATTAGCCATTGATGAGTTAAGGCATAAATATCCATTAGAGCTATTATTGAATATATTGAAAATGGCCAGAAGCAGTTACTATTACCACTTAAAAACAAAATCGGTATTGAGAAAGCATGACACTGCCCAGGATCAGATAAAAAAGATATATCATCGTCACAAAGGAAGGTATGGTTACCGAAGGATCACCCTGGAGATGAGGAATTCGGGCTGTATTATCAATCATAAAACGGTCTTAAAGCTGATGGGAG
>NZ_BAABGR010000029.1:0-193335 GCF_039541675.1 Sphingobacterium thermophilum
CGACAAAAGGATAAGAACTAATTTAAATGGAATGAGCCCGGTAGAATACCGAGCTCATCATATCAAAAATATTGCATAAATTCGTCCAACTTTTTGGGGGTAGTCCAATGTTCAGGGCTTTGTTGTTTTTATTTTTTCAAGGCTTTCTCATATCGTGCCGATACTTCCTCCCAGTTGATAACATCCCAGATCGTGGTGAGGTAGTCCGCTCTCTTATTTTGATATCTTAGATAGTAGGCATGTTCCCACACATCTATACCCAAGATTGGCGTTCCCTTTTCTTTAGTAATATCCATGAGCGGATTGTCCTGATTAGGGGTGGAGGTTACCTGCAGCTTGCCTCCATTGTCCACGATAAGCCATGCCCATCCCGAACCGAAGCGCGCCGCACCTGCAGCATTGATTTTTTCTTTCAAGGCATCCAAGGAACCGAACGCTTCGTCTATAGCCTTCTGTAAGGCTGCCGAAGGTTTAGTACCCTTGTTAGGGGTTAGGATAGACCAAAACAGCTCGTGATTGTAGTGGCCTCCCGCATTATTACGCACGGCATCTGAATATTGTGACACCTTAGCTAAAATATTTTCTATAGATTCTTTCTCTGCCGGCGTTCCTGCAATAGCTTTGTTCAGGTTGGCCGTATATCCTGCAGCATGCTTGCTGTAGTGGATCTCCATGGTCTTGGCGTCGATAGCTCCTTCCAAGGCGTCATACGCATATGGAAGTGGGGTCTGTTTGAATTGTGCAAATGTCGTCTGAGCAGCAAATAAAGCTGTAGCTACCAGTGCAGTCTTAAAAATATTCATCTTCATCATTTTATCGTTTTTCAAAAATAGTTCCAAGTACTAAATATAGTAAGCATATTTAATAAATTTATTAATATAACGTCATTTTAAAGGAATTGTTTGGAGAAGCGGTGCGCAAAAAAGGATTTGATAAATTTTAAAAGGGGAGAATAAAAAATGCCTCCTGATTTATGGACAAGAGGCAACCCAAATGTTTTCACAACGGAATAATCCTTATTGTGAATTGCTTTCAAAAGCAAATATAATAATATTTTGAATTAGCAAAATACGGGAAACCGTAAAATTTTAATAAATTTTGATATTAAATTTAGATACTTAAAAATCTGGATTATGGGTAAAAATATTTTAGGCCTCGACTTAGGCACCAACTCTATTGGGTGGGCATTGATTAATCATGATTTTGAAAAGAAAGAAGGAAGAATTTTGGGGTTAGGAAGTAGAATTATTCCTATGACTCAAGATATAAAGGATGATTTTGGGAAAGGAAACTCTATTTCACAAACACGAGACAGGACAACATTTAGAGGTACACGTAGATTAAGGGAAAGACACCTTTTACGTAGGGAACGTTTACATCGTGTTTTAAATGTATTAGGATTCTTACCTAAGCATTATTCTCAATCAATAGATTTTGACAAGAGGATAGGTAAATTCAAGAATGAGACAGAGCCTAAAATAGCTTGGAGACAGAAGAACGAAGGAGAATATGAGTTTGTTTTTACGTCTTCATTTCTAGAAATGGTTGAGGATTTCAAAGCGAATGGTTGGGATAAACCCATTCCTTATGATTGGACTATATATTATCTAAGAAAAAAAGCCTTATCACAAAAAATTTCTAAAGAAGAATTGGCATGGATAATATTGAATTTTAATCAGAAGCGTGGGTATTATCAATTACGAGGCGAGGAAGAGGAGGAAAGCCTCAACAAACTAGTAGAGTTTCATTCTTTAAAAATTGTAGATGTTATTGCTGATGAAGAAGTTAATAAAAAAGGCGAAAGATGGTATTCCTTACAATTGGAGAATGGCTGGGTTTATAGACGGTCTAGTAAAATAGATTTATCGGATTGGAAGGGATTAACTAAGGATTTTATTGTTACTACAGAATTAAATGATGATGGTTCTGTTAAGGTGGATAAAGAGGGTAATGAACGCAGAAGTTTTAGGGCTCCGAGTGAAGATGACTGGACCCTATTAAAAAAGAAAACAGAAAAGGATATTGAAAGTAAGAATCAAACTGTAGGTACTTATATTTATGAGAATCTTCTCAAAAATCCCTCTCAGAAAATTCGTGGTCAGTTGGTAAGAGCCATTGAAAGAAAGTTTTATAGAGAGGAATTAATCGCAATTCTTAAGAAACAAATCGAACTTCAACCTGAGTTGTTTGATGATGGCAGGTATAACGATTGTATTAGAGAGTTATATAGAAATAATGAAGAGCATCAATTTCAATTGAGCAAAAGAAACTTTGTGCATCTTTTTGTAGATGATATCATTTTTTATCAGAGACCTCTAAAAAGTCAAAAATCTACAATAACCAATTGTTCGCTGGAATATCATATTTATAAAGTCACAGACGTAAAAGGAAATTCGGTTGAAAAAAGACAGTACCTTAAAGCAATCCCCAAATCACATCCTTTGTATCAAGAGTTTAGAGTATGGCAGTGGATGTATAATTTTAGAATTTATAGAAAAGATGATAATGCTGATATAACAGATGAATATTTAAACTCTGTCCAGGATTGGGAAAATTTTTTTGATTTTTTGATGCAACAGAAAGAAGTTAATCAAAATGATGTATTAGCTTTTTTCTTAGAGCCTAAAATAAAAATCTTAAATCCTGATTTAAAGCCAAAAGCTTTAAAGGAGAAACTCACACAAGAACTTGCTAAATATAGATGGAATTATGTATATGATGAAGAAAAGAATCAATCTAAAACTTATCCAATGAATGAAACTGGATATGAGATTAGAAGACGGATTGCCAATGTCGATGGAATATCAGCGGATTTCTTGGATAGGGAAAAAGAAATTCATCTATGGCATATAATATACTCGGTTACAGATAAATTGGAGTTTGAGAAAGCTTTAAGATCTTACGCTAACCGCTATAGTTTAGATGAGGAATCGTTTGTCAAAAGCTTTATTAAGCACCCTCCGTATAAAAGTGAGTACGGTAGATTTTCATTAAAAGCTATTAAAAAGTTATTGGCTTTGATGCGTTCAGGGAAATATTGGAAATGGGATGATATTGACGAGAATACGAAAAAAAGAATCCAGAAAATTGTAGATGGTGAGTTTGATGATAAAATAAAAGATAGGGTGCGTCAACAAGCTGAAAAACATCAACTAAAAGTAGAATCTGATTTTCAAGGTTTACCTTTGTGGTTGGCTCAATACGTAGTGTATGATCGTCATTCAGAAAATGAAAACCAAAATAAGTGGAAGTCTCCTGAGGATATTAGATGGTTCTTGGACTCTAAAAATCCAGAAGGATTCAAACAACATTCATTGCGTAACCCAATAGTTGAACAAGTAGTTACCGAAACATTACGCGTAGTAGCAGATATTTGGGACAACTATGGTAAGGGAGAGAAGGATTTCTTTAGAGAAATACATATAGAACTTGGTCGGGATTTAAAGAATCCTGCAGAAGAAAGAAAGAGATTAGCTCAAAAAACAGATGAAAATGAAACTACAAATCAACGTATAAAGGCATTATTGATAGAGTTAAAAGAAAGTACAGACGGAAACCTAAGAGTTGAGGATGTTAGACCTCATTCCCCTTCTCATTTCGAGGCGTTAAAATTGTATGAAGAAGGTGTTTTAAGTTCTGCAACTGATATTCCAGAAGAGTATTTAAAAATCAGTAAAACAGCAGAACCTACAAAAGCAGAATTAGTGCGTTATAAGCTTTGGTTAGAACAAAAGTATCGATCGCCTTATACTGGAGAAATTATATCATTAACCAAGTTATTTTCGGCTGAATATGAAGTAGAGCATGTTATTCCTCGAATGCGTTATTTTGATGATAGTCTGAATAATAAAATTATTTGTGAATCATCGGTTAATAAATTAAAGGATAAGCAATTAGGATTGGAGTTTATTAAAAAGCATGGTGGAGAGATTGTAATAGATGGGGATAAGCGATACCGCATATTAACAGAGAATGAATACAAAGATTTGGTTAAGGAACAGTTTAGTAAAAATTCAAGGAAAAGAAATAATCTTTTATTAGAAGAAATTCCGGATAAAATGATTGAAAGGCAAATTAACGATACAAGATATATCAGCAAATATATTTGTTCGTTACTTTCAAATATTGTGAGAGAGGAGGGAGGAAAAGATGAGGAAGGGAACTCAAAAAATTTGGTGATGGGAAATGGGAAAGTTACTGCGATTTTGCGGAAAGAATGGGGTTTAGATAATGTTTGGAATGCACTTATCCTTCCTCGTTTTGAACGAATGAATCAACTTCTGAATACAGATACATTTACATCCATTAGTAAGGAAGGGCATATAATTCCAACAGTTCCATTTGAATTGTCAAAAGGTTTCGAAAAGAAACGATTAGATCATCGCCACCATGCTTTGGATGCTTTGGTAATTGCGTGTGCAACAGTAAATCATATCCAATACTTGAACAATGAAAATGCTAAAGCTCAAAAAAGACATTTGCAATTTCAATTAGCGAAAACGTTAAGAAACACAGAAAAAGTCTCTGTAGATAAATGGATTAAGGAAGGTAATGTGTGGAAAAAAACGGGAGATAAAAAAGATAAAGAAATTTTAAGTGAGTATATAAAACCATGGTCCACTTTTGTATTAGATGCGAAGCAAGCCTTAGAAAGGGTTGTAATAAGCTTTAAACAGAATCTTAGAGTTATTAATAAAACTACAAATAAGTATGAGAAATTTGTTGAGGAAAATGGTAGACTTATAAAAAAATTAGTTCCTCAAACTAAAGGTGATAGATGGGCTATACGTAAATCTTTACATAGGGATACGTTTTACGGAATTGTCCATCTTCCATGGGTTAAAGTTCCTAAAGGTAAAATCCTTACAGCTACTCGTAAAGCCATAGATATTTCTTTTAATAAAAAGACAATTGCTTCTATAACAGATACAGGAATCCAGAAGATATTGAGAAACTATTTATATTTAAAGGCTAAGGGGTCCCCTGAAGTTGCTTTCTCTCCAGAAGGTTTACAAGAACTCAATGCCAATATTGCTTTGTATAATGAAGGCAAATCTCATCAACCTATAAAAAAAGTCCGAGTTTTTGAATTAGGAAGTAAGTTCCAATTGGGAGAAGCAGGAAATAAAAAGCTCAAATACGTAGAAGCAGACAAAGGAACAAACTTATACTTTGCTATTTATGAAGATGAAAAAGGTAAAAGAAATTTTGGTACGATTCCATTAAATATAGTAATAGAAAGATTAAAACAGGGTTTATCCCCTGTCCCTGAAACTAATGAAAAAGGTCATAGTTTATTATTTTATCTTTCTCCAAACGATCTGGTTTACGTGCCTACTGAAGAAGAAATATATAATGGATTAGATATTGATTTAACGGAAGTTACTAAAGAAAAGGCAGAGCGAATCTATAAAATGGTCAGCTCATCAGGAAGTCAATGTTTCTTCATTCAGCATAGTGTAGCTACTGCTATTGTAAATAAGGTAGAATATTCTGCTTTAAACAAGATGGAAAGAAGTATTGATGGTTTAATGATTAAAGAAATTTGCAGAAAAGTTGGTATAGACAGAATAGGAAATCTAAATCCTAATAGTTTGCTATAGTTGTTAAAAATGATAAAAAAGACTTTAGTATTTACTAATCCTTGTTATCTGTCTTTGCAAAATAGTCAATTGGTTATTACCAATACCGAAAAGGAGGTGAGGACAGTGCCCATAGAAGATATTGGTGTTTTAGTTTTGGAACATCAACAGATTACCATTACGCATGGCGTTATGGCCGCATTAATTCAGAATAATGCGGCCGTAATCACCTGCGACCAGTCGCATATGCCTATAGGTTTGCATCTGCCTTTGGATGGGGGTCATACTCAGACAGAAAGATTTCGATATCAACTGGATGCTTCTTTACCGTTGAAGAAGCAGTTGTGGCAACAGACCGTGTCTGCAAAAATATGGAATCAGGCTCGGGTGCTGGAGAAAATAGGATTTGAGGTAGACAATATGTACCGCTGGTCTAAGGAGGTGCGATCTGGGGATCCGGAAAATTTGGAAGGCAGGGCGGCAGCGTTTTATTGGCAGAGTATTTTTAGCCATAAGTTTCAATTTTACAGAAATAGAGGAGGAGATCCGCCAAACAATCTGCTGAATTATGGTTATGCTGTTTTACGTGCTGTTGTTGCACGAGCACTAGTGTCGTCAGGACTGTTGCCTACCTTAGGCATTTTTCATAGAAATAAGTATAATGCCTACTGTCTGGCGGACGATATTATGGAACCTTACCGCCCTTTTGTGGATTGGGTGGTTTATCGTATAGTGGACGAAGGTTTAGCTTATCAAGAGTTGGATACCACATTGAAATTGCGACTTCTGCAGATTCCTCAAGTGAATGTCTATTTCGACGATATGACAAGTCCTTTGTTAGTTGGTGTATCCCGAACAACAGCTTCTTTGGCCCGATGTTTTGAAGGCAACGCTCGCAAGATTACTTATCCGGAGATAAATTAATTGGAAAGGCTAAATCAATATAGAATTTTGTGGATTCTTGTATTTTTTGATCTTCCTACCGAAACAAAGAAGGATAGGCAGAATCATGCCCGATTTCGAAAAGAAATCATGCGTGATGGATTCGTTATGTTTCAGTTTTCCATTTACATCAGACATTGTAACAGCAGGGAAAATGCGGAGGTCCATGTCAAACGTGTCAAAAGACTGTTGCCCGACAAAGGGAAAGTTGGAATTTTGGTGATTACAGACAAGCAATTTGGAGACATAGAACTTTTTAGCGGTAAAAATCCGGACATACGCCCTGAAACTCCACAGCAGTTGGAACTATTTTAGAATTAAAAAAATATACCAAAATAAAAAATGCAGCTTTACTAAGCTGCATTTTTTGTTTTCTAAAATTTGGTTTAACGATTTGAAACTTAGGTTTTTAAGGCTGTTTACGTTGTTGTAAATATCGGAAAACCTAAGTTTGAAAGCAATTCACAACCAGGCGATGACAACGAACGATTGGTATTTGGTTGTTGTAAATATCGGAAAACCTAAGTTTGAAAGCAATTCACAACAATCGGCGCTTGATGCACTCGTTGGCTTAGGTTGTTGTAAATATCGGAAAACCTAAGTTTGAAAGCAATTCACAACTCGGCAAACCACTCTTTATATTTAGCTGTGGTTGTTGTAAATATCGGAAAACCTAAGTTTGAAAGCAATTCACAACAGCGTCTCTCCGAGCATCTGCCCAAATGTAGTTGTTGTAAATATCGGAAAACCTAAGTTTGAAAGCAATTCACAACTTGTTCTCCTGCGATGTCGTGATGAATAAAGTTGTTGTAAATATCGGAAAACCTAAGTTTGAAAGCAATTCACAACTCCAATATTTTGAAGCCTGGACACAATTTTGTTGTTGTAAATATCGGAAAACCTAAGTTTGAAAGCAATTCACAACTGCATGAAAACAGAATATGAAAAATTTTTAGTTGTTGTAAATATCGGAAAACCTAAGTTTGAAAGCAATTCACAACTGCCTTTGTTACGTTATCACCCTCCCAGATGTTGTTGTAAATATCGGAAAACCTAAGTTTGAAAGCAATTCACAACATAGGTTGTAGGTGTTTGTACTGTATTTACGTTGTTGTAAATATCGGAAAACCTAAGTTTGAAAGCAATTCACAACTCGTAATTCAACAGAACGTTGAAAACGCTAGTTGTTGTAAATATCGGAAAACCTAAGTTTGAAAGCAATTCACAACTTTTGTTGACTTAAGTATTAAAAACTCCATGTTGTTGTAAATATCGGAAAACCTAAGTTTGAAAGCAATTCACAACTTTTTGCTAGTACAAGTTGGTCAAGCGTAAGTTGTTGTAAATATCGGAAAACCTAAGTTTGAAAGCAATTCACAACAGAACGTGGTAGTTTCTTTTTTGTAATAGGTTGTTGTAAATATCGGAAAACCTAAGTTTGAAAGCAATTCACAACCATATTCATTGCCAAATTAAGCTTATTATTGTTGTTGTAAATATCGGAAAACCTAAGTTTGAAAGCAATTCACAACGCTTCGGAAGATGATTTATGCATAATCCTTGTTGTTGTAAATATCGGAAAACCTAAGTTTGAAAGCAATTCACAACTAGGGTCGATATAAGTTGTCAAATCTTTAGTTGTTGTAAATATCGGAAAACCTAAGTTTGAAAGCAATTCACAACTACACCTTAGTGATATACTCGTGTAGTTCCGTTGTTGTAAATATCGGAAAACCTAAGTTTGAAAGCAATTCACAACAGGACCGTGTGGCTAAGTTGGAAGCGCAGTGTTGTTGTAAATATCGGAAAACCTAAGTTTGAAAGCAATTCACAACTCGGTTTGGAGGGTTTGATCTGGAAACAGACGTTGTTGTAAATATCGGAAAACCTAAGTTTGAAAGCAATTCACAACTGTAATTGTGACCGAATTGACCAGAAGAGGGTTGTTGTAAATATCGGAAAACCTAAGTTTGAAAGCAATTCACAACACGCCCCACCCCACTATTACCGGAAGCCACGTTGTTGTAAATATCGGAAAACCTAAGTTTGAAAGCAATTCACAACTACGCTAGTTGCTGATGATCAAGTATTCTTGTTGTTGTAAATATCGGAAAACCTAAGTTTGAAAGCAATTCACAACCTAAATATCTTGGAATTGCTGTCGAAAAGGGTTGTTGTAAATATCGGAAAACCTAAGTTTGAAAGCAATTCACAACTCAGCCAAACGTGTGGCAATAGCCGTGGTGGTTGTTGTAAATATCGGAAAACCTAAGTTTGAAAGCAATTCACAACAATTATGGATGGAAGGGTGAATACAACCGCGTTGTTGTAAATATCGGAAAACCTAAGTTTGAAAGCAATTCACAACCTTCTGCAGGATTCCCTGATGTACGGAACCGTTGTTGTAAATATCGGAAAACCTAAGTTTGAAAGCAATTCACAACCATAGGAGAACACGTCGCCTGCCTTATGGAGTTGTTGTAAATATCGGAAAACCTAAGTTTGAAAGCAATTCACAACAGGTTAAACAATAAATTAAAGTGTTGGAATGTTGTTGTAAATATCGGAAAACCTAAGTTTGAAAGCAATTCACAACTCGACTTTTAGTAGTGCTTCTCTTACTTTAGTTGTTGTAAATATCGGAAAACCTAAGTTTGAAAGCAATTCACAACAGTAATGCTTCTCTTATACTGTCGAGGTTGGTTGTTGTAAATATCGGAAAACCTAAGTTTGAAAGCAATTCACAACCGAGAAAATGAATAGGGAAATAAAAGATTGGTTGTTGTAAATATCGGAAAACCTAAGTTTGAAAGCAATTCACAACAATCCGCAACTAACCATATGCGTGTTCTGTGTTGTTGTAAATATCGGAAAACCTAAGTTTGAAAGCAATTCACAACTATCCATCGGACTATAGTAAGCACCACATTGTTGTTGTAAATATCGGAAAACCTAAGTTTGAAAGCAATTCACAACTCAATGCTAATTTGAGTAATGAAAATCTATGTTGTTGTAAATATCGGAAAACCTAAGTTTGAAAGCAATTCACAACAGATATTCACTAACTCCGAGAATGTTTTTTGTTGTTGTAAATATCGGAAAACCTAAGTTTGAAAGCAATTCACAACTTTCAAAATACAACACATTCTCATTGAAGTGTTGTTGTAAATATCGGAAAACCTAAGTTTGAAAGCAATTCACAACGAGCTTTGATATATGGTCAAAGCCAAACAGGTTGTTGTAAATATCGGAAAACCTAAGTTTGAAAGCAATTCACAACAACCGCAATAAACTATCTATATTCGCATCGGTTGTTGTAAATATCGGAAAACCTAAGTTTGAAAGCAATTCACAACGAAATGCTTTATTTGGTTTTCGATTTTATCGTTGTTGTAAATATCGGAAAACCTAAGTTTGAAAGCAATTCACAACTCCAGTCAGGGTTATTTTGCTGGAACCTTTGTTGTTGTAAATATCGGAAAACCTAAGTTTGAAAGCAATTCACAACGATATGAGATTGAGTGATAAAATAATTAAGGTTGTTGTAAATATCGGAAAACCTAAGTTTGAAAGCAATTCACAACTGCGACCCGCCTTGGGAATTAAGAAATGTGTTGTTGTAAATATCGGAAAACCTAAGTTTGAAAGCAATTCACAACTCCCAGCCGCTATTTTCTGCACCATAAGCTGTTGTTGTAAATATCGGAAAACCTAAGTTTGAAAGCAATTCACAACTGTATCCTTTCGTTGTTGATACGTCCACTTGTTGTTGTAAATATCGGAAAACCTAAGTTTGAAAGCAATTCACAACTTGCAAAGTGATGCATTAATAAACTTCCTGGTTGTTGTAAATATCGGAAAACCTAAGTTTGAAAGCAATTCACAACCAGCGTAAAAATAACGATGTATATACTATGGTTGTTGTAAATATCGGAAAACCTAAGTTTGAAAGCAATTCACAACTCCCAGCCGCTATTTTCTGCACCATAAGCTGTTGTTGTAAATATCGGAAAACCTAAGTTTGAAAGCAATTCACAACTGTATCCTTTCGTTGTTGATACGTCCACTTGTTGTTGTAAATATCGGAAAACCTAAGTTTGAAAGCAATTCACAACTGGAATACAATTTTTTTGCTTAGTCCTCCCGTTGTTGTAAATATCGGAAAACCTAAGTTTGAAAGCAATTCACAACTTGTCAAAGCCTTTTTGTGTAGTGTCTTCCGTTGTTGTAAATATCGGAAAACCTAAGTTTGAAAGCAATTCACAACTTACAGTGAAACCATTATTATCATCTCTTAGTTGTTGTAAATATCGGAAAACCTAAGTTTGAAAGCAATTCACAACGACACACAAAGTACCCAAAGTTTGCCGTTTGTTGTTGTAAATATCGGAAAACCTAAGTTTGAAAGCAATTCACAACTACTAACCGAATTAGCAACACGCAAGAAATGTTGTTGTAAATATCGGAAAACCTAAGTTTGAAAGCAATTCACAACTCTCCTTTCTTTGTTTTGTTAACACAAAATGTTGTTGTAAATATCGGAAAACCTAAGTTTGAAAGCAATTCACAACGCACATACTCCCGATGGTCTTTATCAAATTGTTGTTGTAAATATCGGAAAACCTAAGTTTGAAAGCAATTCACAACTATCTCCTTGTCGCTCTGTATCCGATTATCGTTGTTGTAAATATCGGAAAACCTAAGTTTGAAAGCAATTCACAACCACAACATGGGAATGGCTGAATAAGGGTGTGTTGTTGTAAATATCGGAAAACCTAAGTTTGAAAGCAATTCACAACTAAGCCGCGACAATATATCATGGTTATGCGGTTGTTGTAAATATCGGAAAACCTAAGTTTGAAAGCAATTCACAACCAGCTAAAGGGTGGGATATCAGATATACCGGTTGTTGTAAATATCGGAAAACCTAAGTTTGAAAGCAATTCACAACTAAGTTTGCATATATAAACTCATGAACCTAGTTGTTGTAAATATCGGAAAACCTAAGTTTGAAAGCAATTCACAACTCTAATGGCATATATATATATTGCCTTTCTGTTGTTGTAAATATCGGAAAACCTAAGTTTGAAAGCAATTCACAACCGACATCCGTAGGGAAGTAAACCTATTCTCGTTGTTGTAAATATCGGAAAACCTAAGTTTGAAAGCAATTCACAACTAATCCTTTGCTGCATAATATTTTTGGCCGGTTGTTGTAAATATCGGAAAACCTAAGTTTGAAAGCAATTCACAACTGTACAAGGGTACGGTGAAATTCCTCGTCATCGATATTGAATGTATCAGGGTTGATGCTGATTTCATGAACTTTCTTAATCCCGTCTGGGTGCATCCACCGTTCAGGTGCAAAAAAGCCCGCTGTGCCGTTTTTGCGTGATAGGTTAAGCATACAGTCGTTAAGCTGATTGTTGAATAGCTCTTTATTGTAATAGTCAAACAATGCCTCGATGGTGCCGAATTGTTCTCTTGTAATCATATTGTAAATATAATGAATGAGGGTAAATAAGTGTAATGTACATTACACTTTTTGGAAATAAAAAAACGCATAAACCATGCTGTTAGCGAAATTATTCTTTCGCTAACCTGACCAACTGGTCAATTTCAGAAGGCTTGAAACCTACGGTTCTTGCTAACTCGGTATCACCTTCCATAACCAACAAGGTAGGAACTGTTTTTACTTTATGTTTGATAGCCTTTTCGGGATTATTGAAAGCATTTATGCTATCGTATTGGACATTCAGGCTATTCAGGTAATTAGATACTTCCTGACATGGCAAGCAGTTGTCTTTTTCAAACTTGATAATCGTTTTCATGGCATTTTGTTTAAAAGAGTTAATGAATGTTTTGGCTTCGCTGTTGGTTCCTGACAACTCAAATTTCAATAGCGTAGGCAGGTTGTATTTTTCGGATAACCTGTCGGCAGATAGAGCGAAATTACTGCCCCAATTACGGTTTCCTGATGCTGACACGCTTGATATTAGGTGAGAAAAGCGTTGCATAAAATAATCCGTTGTTACTGGGACTTGGCCATGTCCGGTGGTAAACGTGATTAGATGGCCTTTGTCATCGAAATGCTCGGCCTCGTTTATATTAAGGAATTTCCAGTGTGGACATAAGGCTTTAAGCTTATCGACAAACCGAGCAACGTTGCCTGTTTTGCTATCGAAATATATGGTTGTCTTTTCCATCAGAATATCGTTAATTGATTGTTCAACATAAGGTAATTTCTTAATTCTCTTTCAAATGAAGAGACATGATTTTGAAGTATCGGGCAGCGATTAAGGTAGAAATCTGCATTGTAGCCTAATCTCAAATCATATGCTGATATTGCGGCATCGCCTTTCTCTTGCACTTCTTTAAGCTTTGCCTTGGCTGCGTCAAGGTCTGCTTTAATTTGTTCTAATGTCCTTTTTTGTTTGCTCATGATTTTTTTTATAAGCAATAGACCGTAGAGTAGCAAGCCGTCAAGGGCGTGAGGAACGAACGTTTATATACCCTTGACGGTTTTAGCGCAACGTAGGTACATTTGCTGGCCATAAAAAAATGAGCAATAAAGGACAAACAATTGGGCCGATTCGATAGCCAATGGCTAACTGTGCATCACTGGGTAAACGGCCTTATAGATTCAAGCTCGCTTTTCATGATTAACCGATAAGGCCAATTTTCCATCACCTGTTGAAGTTTTGCAGCTTCATGGGATTGCGCTGTGAGTAAGCTGTCTAACATTGTTTTGGTACTGGGGTCGTTTGTGTTCTGACCGATACGCTTATAATTTGCGTAATGTGCAGCAAAGTCCTCGATGGCTGCTGCCGACATATATTTTGCTGTATAAAGGATGGCAATAATTGCCGTTAGCGTGGCACACATTATCGAGATAAGTATCACACCCATCTTTTTCTTTATATTATCTTTCATAGTCATAAAATAAAAAATAAAAAAGCGCTTTTTTGTCGGGCTGCAGCTGCGCCCGGAACAAAAAAACGCTGAAAAAAGTCGCCTAATTTTTTTCAATCTTGGCCCGATCCGTTCGGGCCTCCCCAAGAGCCGCTAATTTTTTGGCGCTTTTTTAATAATCCGCTACTACGATTGGTATGGAAAAATTGCTGATTTGAGTAGGCGTAGAAATTACGGTTTCACTTTTTACCTGTTTGCCATCGACAAAGAAGGTTATTTTAGTCGTTAGGTCTGTTGCATTTTCAACGTCATATTCTTTCGGAGTAATAACTCCTGCTACGGTAACCGACCTAACCTTTTTAGACGTTTCAAGGGTTCTGCTCTGGGCTGTGATATCCCCTGCTCTAATGAACCAAGCAGCTACGCCCTGTACCCTTTTTACTTCTCCCCATTCGATTCCATTCAGGTTGACAGTTTGGCTTTCATTGCCCAAAACTTGAATATTAAGGGTTTCGTCATACTTGGCGAAATTGGCAGAATGTTCAATCGTTACCTTAACGATTGCTTCGTCTGATGACGGCTGTGGGTTATCATCTTTGGAGCATGATGCAGCCAGTGCCACGATAGCTATCGCAGCCATTCCAAAAAATTTCTTCATGGTATTGAGTTTAAAAATTTATGGATATGATTAATTTGCGTTTTTCAAAACATCCTTCATCAGGTTCCTATCACGTTCGGAATAATTCACGGTGTCTTTTTCGGCTGTATCAGTTTCGACAGTGTCCTGCGGAATAGGACGGATTTCTGAATTAACCGTGTCGGCATTCTGTTCGTTTTCCCTTTGGGAACCTGTTCCGCAAGCTGACAATATGAGGGTAATTGCGGATAACATGATAAGAGTTTTCATAGTCTACAATTGTTATTAATTTACTTCAAAAATACGATTGTTTATGCGTGCTATGTTGTTGTAAATATCGGAAAACCTAAGTTTGAAAGCAATTCACAACTAATGCCGACTTGATACGTCACTCTTGCGGGTTGTTGTAAATATCGGAAAACCTAAGTTTGAAAGCAATTCACAACAGCTGAAGAGCTCAGGGTTATGAATCCTGCGCTCTCATTGGGAAGAGTCGTAATGAAATATAATTTGGTTAATAGTTTTAATGTGTTGAAATACAATTTGTTGTGTTGTGTTTTGTGAAATAATAAATTTTTTATGGATTATGGCCTGAAATTTGCTATATTTCGCATGAAAATATAAGTGGACTGGAATAAATTTGGTAGATGTTTTATTATTCTAGAGTATTCATTTATTAAGCAGCAGCCGAACAGGCTGCTGCTCTTTTTTTATATGAGCCTTTTCAGAAACCGTTTATTATAGTTCTTCTCCTTGTTTTTTCTGTAATTCTTAAACTTTTATACTCATTAAATTTACATTATGATTATTGTCTGAAAGCACAGATGTTTTGAGATAGGTTTTCGCTCTATATCGCCACTATAATGGTACCGGATGGTTCTACGCTGCCCGGGAACGGAAAAAATGGAGTGGTTTACGCTAGGTCAGGAGCTTTGCTTTTTTATCTCTGTATGATGTCGGTGTGTATCCGTACCAGTTTTTTTCTGATTACTTTTTCTTTCTTCGTCTTAAATACCGCACTGAGCAACCCCATCCTTAAAGGCCGAACTAAAATTATAATAGCTTTGGATATAGTCAGGCTGATAGTTAGCGATGTCGCTGTCGCTATATTATTTTCATTCATCAGCATGATGGAGACAGGTGGTATTGTCACCATAGCGGTGTGGGGAGGCACCATAGCTTTTTTTGCAGTGGATAAACTTAAGATCGCTTTAGTGATGAGAGCTACGAGAGTAATTGTCAATATCTTCCTTGAATCTTTGAAGTGGAGAGATAAGGAAAGGATAATGCGTCTTTTTGCCGATAGGATAAGGTGGTACATTCCAGGAAATGAAGATGCGACAGAGTGGATAGGGTACCAAACAACCAAGGGAGAGGTGGAGGCATATTTCGACCTTCTGTGGTCTGCTATAAAGCCCATCTTTGCAGATACCTTGCCGGAAGACAGCTATGCTGTCCTACGTGCCTTGTCGACAGAGTAAGTTGAGGAGTAAAAATTATATGTCCGATGATATGGAAGTACTATTTACAATAACGCTAAACTGTTCTACTACTAAGATTATTTTAGCTCTTATTGCTTCAATTATCAGAATGTTTGCAGGTTCTATTTTTATTGATAAGGTTAAATATTTGAATAGATGACGTTTATAAACAAAAAAATCCCCACATTTCTGTGAGGATTTTTGTGCTCCCAACAGGGCTCGAACCTGTGACCAAAAGATTATGAGTCTTCTACTCTAACCAACTGAGCTATGGGAGCATTTTTGTTTGTCAAATTGAGATTTATTCCCGTTTTGACGATGCAAATATTGATATTTGTAGGGAAAAAAACAAATTTAAAATGCAAAAAATTGAAAATATTATCCTCGATTATGGCAATGTGATTTTCATGATTGACTTCGCAAAATCGCAACATGCTTTCTCTCAATTAGGTATAGAAAATGCGGGTGAAATCTTTGCTCATCATGGCCAGATCGAACTTTTTGACAATTTTGATAAGGGGCTTATCTCTTCGGCCGAGTTTCGTGACGGAATACGTGCTTTGGCCGGAAAGCCGGAGCTGACGGACACGCAGATCGATGAGGCTTGGAATGCGCTGCTTATCGGCGTGCCCCAAGGCAAGCATGAACTCCTCCTGCAGCTTAAAGAAAGATATAGAACCTTCTTGCTGAGCAATAACAATCCTATTCATTATGCACGCTGTATGCAACAGATAAAAGAAGAGTACGGGGTAGAGGACAACACGCCATTCTTCGAGAAAACCTACTATTCCCATCTTATGGGTATGCGAAAGCCGGATCCTGAAATTTTCGAATATGTGCTGCAGCAGCATAATCTGAATCCACAGCATACTGTATTTATTGACGACAGTCCACAGCATTTGCGTACGGCACAACAATTAGGTCTGAAGGTTGAGCTGTGTACTCGTGAAAGACCTTTGGAAGTTATCGTAAAAGAATTAGCACTGATATAAAGGAAATAGAAATAATTTCTAAGAAATTGTGAAATAATGTTTGCTAGTATGAAACAATTTCCTACCTTTGCAAGCACAAAGAATTTTACAACGAAAGGAGGTATACAGAGACTATGATTATCGTAAACGTTAAAGAGGGCGAATCTTTAGATAGAGCGTTAAAACGCTTTAAGAAGAAGTTTGAGAAGACAGGTGTTTTACGTGAGCTACGTGCGCGTCAAGCGTACGAGAAGAAGTCTGTAACTCGTCGTACACAACTTAAGAAAGCTATCTACAAACAATCGTTACTTAGAGAAAATCTTGGTTAATCGGTAGTTTGTATCGAGATAAAGAGGTCAATTGCGAAAGCAGTTGACCTTTTTCCTTTTCCAAAAGAAAAGAAAGGAATTATTTTATAATTCCTTTCTCAAGCGTGCTACCGGGATATTCATGGATTCCCGATATTTGGCGACGGTACGTCTGGCTATGGAGTATCCCTTCTCTTTGAGGATTTCTGTCAGCTTTTCGTCTGCCAAAGGTTTGCGTTTATCTTCGTTAGCAATACATTCTGCCAAAATTTTCTTCACCTCCTTATTGGATACTTCTTCGCCGGAGTCGGTTTGTATGGCTTCCGAGAAGAAAGATTTTAGAAGGAAGGTGCCAAACTCGGTCTGCACATATTTAGAGTTGGCCACACGAGACACGGTGGAGATGTCCATGCCTATCTCTTCGGCTATATCTTTCAGGATCATGGGTTTGAGCTTGCGCTCGTCGCCAGTCAGGAAGTATTCGTATTGATAGTTCATGATGGCGTTCATTGTCTTTAGCAGCGTTTGCTGCCTTTGTTTGATGGCGTCGATGAACCATTTTGCGGAGTCTATCTTAGCCTTCACAAACTGCACGGCCTCCTTCATTTTTTTGTCGGTCTTTTCTGCCTTTTCGTAGTGCTCGAACATCTCTTGGTAGGTGCGCGAGATACGAAGCTCTGGAGCGTTGCGTCCGTTGAGTGTAAGATGGAGTACGCCGTCGTTGTTGGTGATATGGAAATCCGGAATAATCTGCAGCTGCTTTCCCGATGCCGAAGAAGAATCACCCGGCTTAGGATTCAACTTCAGGATCTCGTTGATGATTTCCTTGAGCTCATCCGAAGTCACGTTGAGCTGCTTTTCGATTTTGTCGTAATGTTTTTTGGTGAACTCATCCAAGTAATTTTCTACCACCTGGATAGCTTTTTGTATGATTTCGTTGTTTTGGTCTTTTTTACGCAACTGGATAAGGAGACACTCTTGAAGGTTGCGTGCGCCGATACCTGCAGGTTCAAAACCTTGGATAATATGAAGCATATCCAATACTTCACTCTCTTCGGCCATGACGTTCTGCGAGAAGGCCAAGTCGTCGATAAGTGAAAGGATAGGACGACGCAGATAGCCATCGTCGTCCAAGCTGCCAATAATTTGATTTCCTATGAGGTATTCCTTATCGGTCAGCGGAAGGAGATCCAGCTGATTCTGTAGTTTCTCAAAAAAAGAATACTGTACCGGTATGGGAATCTCTTTGTGCTCTTCTTCGTCGTCACTATTGTAATTGCTCCCATAGTCTTTATAGTCGTCATCCTGTATATATTCTTCCAGGGAAAATTCTTCTTCGAAAGAATCTTCTCCTTCCTTTTCGTAGTCGTCGGGATCTTTGTCCGGATATTCCTCCAAGGGTTCGTTCATGTTTACCAAACTAGCATCCTCCAAGGCAGGATTTTCTTCCAGTTCCTCTTTTATGCGGGCATCCAATGATGCTGTAGGAACCTGCAGCAGCTTGATAAACTGTATCTGTTGCGGAGATAACTTTTGTAATAATTTCTGTTGTAAAGTCTGTTTTAACATGTTTCTCGTTAGAATATCACAAGGTAAATTTACTTAAATAAAATGAATAATTTTAGGCATAGCAAGACTTCATTTTGTCTTTGTCCTTATTATACTACAGAAGTATTTGGGAATGTAAGATTTAATCCATTATTATCTTTTGTTAAAAATCGTTAATTTTATTAACAGGGGTTTATTTATCCGGATTTTTCGTAGGATAATAACAAACTATTTTTCATATTTACTCTATGTTTAGACGTGTAAAAAATCGGCCCTTACGATACCTTATAATAACAGTTTATTGTGTCGTATTGTTCACCTGTGCCGTACAGCTTAACTTTTTATGGTTGTTTGGTTATTCTCCTACGCGGAAAGATATTCTAATGCCTACACTCAATGTGGCATCAGAGCTATATACTGCCGATTCGGTGTTGATAGGAAGGTACTTCGATGAGGATCGTGATCCTATACCTTTCGACAGCATTTCGTCGGATGTTATCAATGCGTTGATTGCTACGGAAGACATTCGTTTCTACAAGCACCATGGGGTGGACTTTCTCGGCTTGGCGTCGGGGATTGTTTCTACCTTGAAGGGTGATCAGCGGGGAGCTAGTACCATTACACAGCAACTCGCCAAGAACTTGTTCAAAACACGTTATAGCCATTCCCAAGGCTACTTGAGTAAAATTCCAGGCCTACGCATCTTAGTCACCAAGTATAAAGAATGGATGACGGCTTACAAACTGGAAAGCAAATACAGCAAAAAGGAAATCATCACGATGTATCTCAATACGGTGTCGTTTAGCAACAACGCCTTCGGCATCAAGTCGGCATCGCTACGCTATTTCAATAAGCTTCCTTCACAGCTGAACACCAATGAGAGTGCCCTACTGGTGGGGATGTTGAAAGGTACTACAATATATAATCCCATCCGTAACCCTAAAAATGCACTGCAACGTCGCAATGTGGTGCTCTCGCAGATGCAGAAAGCGGGATTTCTATCTTCGGATGAAGTAGCACAATTGGCACAAGATTCGTTAAAGTTAGACTTAGGTTACCATGCCAAGGTGGATGCTAACGACTCTTACTTGCGATCGGCCGTATATAGATGGCTGGACAAGTGGAGTCAGGACAATGAAATCGATATCAATAAGGCGGGACTAAAAATATATACCACTATAGATTCGAGGATGCAGAAGATTGCCGAAGAGGTGGTAGCCAAAAAGATGAAAGAGCTGCAGCGACGTCTGGAAAACACTTGGTCCGGCACAGAACCGTGGCGCGACAAAGGGGGTAATGTTATTCCGGACTTCCTTGAAAATCAGGCACGCAAGCTGCCTATTTATCAGAGTTTGATGCAGCGCTTTAATAATAATGAAGATAGTGTGTTTCAGGAGCTTCGTAAGAAGAAAGAAATGGAGGTGTTTACCTGGGATGGCATGAAGAAGGTAAACTACTCCACTATGGATTCGCTGAAGCATTATGTCATGATGCTGAATACAGGTATGATGGCGATGAATCCGTACTCTGGAGAGATCAAGGTGTGGGTAGGAGGTATCAACCATCATTTCTTTAAGTTTGATCATGTGAATCAGGCTAAAAGACAGGCAGGCTCTACCTTCAAACCTTTTGCTTATCTGGCGGCATTGGAGTCCGGCATGAGCCCCTGCGACAAGTTCGTCGATAAGCCCGTGAAAATAGAGTTTATGGGTAAAGATGGCCTCGAAACATGGGAACCTAAAAATGCAGATTGGTCGGTGTCGTATCAGGAAATGTCGCTGCGCCACGCTATGGCGCGCTCGCTAAACACCATCACGGCCCAGGTAACAGAAGTTGTAGGGCCTGAGAAGGTGGTAGAGATTGCGCACAAATGTGGTATTGAAAGTAAGTTGCAGGCAGTGCCTTCCGTAGGTTTGGGACCGAACGATGTATCGGTATACGAGATGGTGAAAGCGTATTGTACCTTCATGAATGCCGGTAAAACTACCGAGCCTATACTGGTAAGCAAGATTGTAGATCAAGAAGGTAATATTATCGCTTCTTTCGAGACTGAACATAAACAGGTGATAAGTCCGGAGAATGCATGGTTGATGACCTATATGTTGCGTGGAACCATAGAAGAACCGAGAGGTACTTCGCAGGCCCTTTGGGAGTGGGATCTGTTTAGAAACAACAACCAAATAGGAGGTAAGACCGGAACATCATCAGACTATGTGGATGCCTGGTATATGGGAGTGACAAAAGATTTGGTCGCTGGCGTGTGGGTAGGCTGTGACGAGCAAAGTATCCACTTCCGTAACTCAGCCTCGGGAGAAGGATCGAGAACAGCACTTCCAATATTTGCCATGTTTATGGAGGAGGTATACAAACATCCTGAATTGGGGGTCACTTTTGGTAAGTTCCCGGAGCCTACCGTAGAAATTAAGAAGCCTTACCAATGTGAAACACCTCGACATATTTATCAGCCGCAGGAGCCGGATTCTACTCAGGTAGAGGAAGGTGAAGATTTGGAAATAGATCCAGAGCTGCAGCAAAACGAAGAAACACAAGAAGAAGAACATACGACTCAAACACAATAAAAAGAAAGCTGTTTAACCCTACATAACTGATTAATTATGAGTTGCTATAAGAATCGCAGCTTGACCAAAATGTTATTTGCACTTCTGCTGGTGCTGTTCATGACGGGTAGCGCTACAGCCCAATATTTTGGTCAAAATAAGATGCGCTATAAGAAGCTGAATTTTAAGGTGTATGACACCCCTCATTTCAATATCTACTATTACCTGAAAAATGACTCGGTGATGCGTTGGCTCGCTAAAGAGGCAGAGGTATGGTATGATATGCACCAACAGGTGTTTCAGGATACTTTTATCCGTAAAAATCCAATTATCCTTTATAATAACCATCCGGAATTCCAGCAGACTACAGCCATCAACGGTGAGATTTCGGTAGGAACAGGTGGGGTTACGGAAGCGTTCAAGCAGCGTGTAGTCATGCCTTTGATGCAGATCAACCAGCAAACACGACATGTCTTGGGACACGAGATGGTGCACGCTTTCCAATACCGTGTCATCATGGAAGGTAATGACTCTACCCGACTGGAAAACATAGGAAACATTCCCTTGTGGATGATTGAAGGGATGGCCGAGTATTTTTTCATAGGAAAAAAAGATGCTTTTACGGCGATGTGGCTACGAGATGCCTATCTGCATAAGGATATCCCTTCTCTGAAGCAGATGACCGAGCAGTCGTACGACTATTTTCCTTATCGCTATGGACAGGCCTTTTGGTCTTTCATAGGCTCTACATATGGAGATACTGTCATCATGCCGTTGTTTTACGAAACCGCAAAATATGGGTATGAGTTTGCTATGCGCCGTGTGTTTGGTTATGATGCGCAGACCATGTCCACCTTGTGGCGCAACAGCATAGAGCAGGCCTACCGTAACCTCGGTAAGGATACCACTACAAGACCTATAGGGATAAACCTTATCAATGCCCGTAATGCTGGTAGTATGAATGTGTCGCCAAGTATATCGCCCAACGGCAAATATGTCGTATATCTGTCAGAACAGGACCTCTTTAGCATAGACCTTTATCTGGCCGATGCTAGTACAGGTAAGCGTATCCGTAAGTTGGGAAGTAAGCTTACCAATAAAGATATAGACGAATTCAGCTTTTTGGAATCTGCAGGTTCCTTCTCACCCGACTCCCGAAAGTTTGCCTTTTCGGTCTTTTCTCAGGGCAAAAATAAGCTGATGATTGTGGATGTAGAGACAGGCAACCCGGTGTTGGTAGAAGCTATGGGCGATATTGTAGAATTTGCCAACATAGCATGGGCTCCCGATGGAGAGACTGTAGTGTTCTCCGGTCTGGTGGAAGGACAGTCTGACCTCTACACCTATAATATTAAGACGAAGGAACTAAAGCAGCTCACAAATGACCCTTACTCGGACTATCAGCCTAACTATTCTAAGGATGGTAAATATATAGTCTTTAGTACGGACCGTGTAGCTTTACAGGGTGACAGCCGCTCAGTAGATATTCCAATGAACCTAGCTTTGTATGAAGTAGCTACAGGCAAAATCGTTAATATCGATGTATTCCCAGGAGCAAATAATCTGAACCCTCATTTTGCGGCCAACGGAGAAGATATTTATTTCCTGTCAAATGCCGATGGCTTCCGCAACCTGTACCGCTATAACCTTTCGTCAGCAACGGTAGAGCGTATGACAGACTATTTTACAGGTATTTCCGGCATAACGGAATATTCCCCTGCAATTTCTATTTCTGATAACGATGAAATCGTTTATTCTTTCTTTAAGAAAAAAACATACGACATCTATAAAGCAAAACTATCGGAGTTTACACCGGAAAGGGTAGACCCTCAGTATGTGGATATGACTGCCGCCATTTTGCCTCCTAATATTGATCGAGGTGTAAATGTGGTGAATAGAAATTTGATGAATTTCAATGTTTTTGAACGTATTTCTGATGAACAAATCACCAATATCCCATATTCTCCGAAGTTTAAGCTTGACTATCTTGCAAATGCAGGGATAGGTATGTCAGTAGGTTCACGCTATGGTGCAGGTATCAGCTCGGGTGTGCAAGGACAGTTTTCTGATATTTTGGGGTACAATCAAATATTTGCTGCACTAAATATCAACGGTGAGATTTATGATTTCGGTGGACAGGTAGCTTATATTAATCAGCGTAGCCGATGGAACTGGGGGGGAGCGATCTCTCATATTCCGTATATGACGGGGTTTTCGGTATATGGATATGAGGATTTCGGATATGGAAATGAGCCGGCTGTAAGTACTTATATCATCCGTTCTTTTCAAACACAGGCTGAAGCCTTTGTGGCATATCCATTCAATCGAAGTCATCGTTTTGAGGTGGGGGGGGCAATAGCGCGCTATGGCTATCGCGTGGATAAATGGAGACAATCATATTATTTCGGCTATGGTGACAGACAAAAGATATCGAACGAGGAAGCATCGCAGCTAGGCTTTGGTAACCTTGATCCTTTTGTTATCCAGCAGGTGAATGCCGGCTTCGTGGGCGATAATGCTGTGTTCGGTCTTACTGCTCCTCTGCAAGGTTTCCGCTACCGTATTGGAGCTGAACAGTACTTCGGTGATTATAACTTTTCCGCCATAAATATTGATTTGAGAAAATATAATCGCTATAATCCGGTAACTCTTGCGGCACGCTTCTATTCGTATATGCGTGTGGGCAATGATAGTAAAGCTTTATATCCGTTGTATATCGGTTATCCATATTTAATCCGTGGTTATGAAAGCGGAAATGTAGATGTGACAGGAAATGTAGGTTTTGAACAGCTGTCGGGAGCTAAGATGGCTGTGGCGAATTTCGAAATACGTATTCCTTTTACAGGACCGGAAAAGCTGGCGGTAATAAAATCAGGACTTTTGTTCTCGGATCTAAACTTCTTCGTGGATGGAGGTGTGGCATGGGATAAAGTGCAATACGACAATGCTACGCCGAACCAAAGCGGAACAAAAGATTTCCGACCGGTGTATAGTGCCGGTGTCTCACTTCGTGTGAATCTCTTTGGCGCCATGATATTAGAACCTTACTACGCCATACCTTTCCAAAAGACAAAGTCTAAATTTGGTACTTTTGGATTAAACTTTGCGCCGGGATGGTAGTCTAAATTGTAGAAGTTGCGATTAGGTTAAGGTTGTCAAAAGCTGTTGTTTGTCATTAAGCGCAAACAGCAGCTTTTGTTTTTATGCTTCCCTGAAAGGTGTGTATACCTAACCAGTTGGGATTATAACGTCGGATAAGACGTTCCTTTTGCATATGTGTATAGCTGTTGAGCTCTTGCGTTCTTTTCTCAGCCTGCTCCATGCTATCGTATTCTTCCACATGGATAATACGCGTAAACTTAGGCCCCAGAAGAGACGTATGACGCGCTGCCTCCTGCAGTTCGAATAGTTTCAATGCTAAATCTTCACAATATCCTGCTTCCAAATATATTCTGTTGGCGTCTGTCGTAATGTAAACAAAGCATTTTTTCATAATATTTGCTAATTTATTTGGGGTTACGAATAATCTTTACTAATTTTATTGGCACAATATTACTAATAATTTTAGTATTTAAAAATAATTTTGAAAAAATATTATGTCAAACATCGCATCAAATCTCAAGTATCTACGTAAGAAACATAATCTGACCCAGCAACAATTTGCTGATATTATGGAAATTAAGAGGGCTTCCGTAGGTGCTTATGAAGAAGATCGCGCCGAGCCAAAATATGATTTGCTAAAAAAAATAGCTGAGTATTATGGTTTGACGATGGATGAATTGGTAAACGAACAGATAGATGATAAATGGAAACCTGCAGCCAAAGGTGCTGCTTCCAACTTGAGAGTGCTTTCTATCACCGTAGATAAAGAGGATAGGGAAAATATAGAGATAGTGCCTGTGAAGGCTAGCGCCGGATACCTCAACGGATATGGTGACCCGGAATATGTACGAGAGCTTCCTAAATTTTCTTTACCTATATTTAATCAAGGTACGTATCGTGCTTTTGAAATCAAGGGAGACTCTATGTTGCCTCTGCCTAGTGGCTCCATCATCATCGGCGAATACGTAGAGAACTGGCATGATATCAAACCTGGCCAAACCTATGTTATCATTTCGAAGGAGGAAGGTATCGTTTACAAGCGTATAGGTCAGAAATACCGGGAGGATAAAGGATTGAAGCTGGTGTCTGACAATAAAATTTATGAGCCGTACTGGGTGGCCTCTGCCGACATTCTTGAAGTATGGAAGGCCAAAGCCTATATCTCTACCGAATTTCCAGAGCCAAGTCCTGAACCTACTATAGAGTCGCTAACCGCTATGATGGCCGAAATGCAGAAAACCATCAAGTCTGTTGTGGAAACGAAAAAATAAAGTGCAAAATTTTTTGCACAAGAAATAATTGTGTATATTTGCGCTAACAGAAAGGAAAGGGGGCATTGTATTGCCCCCTTTTTTAGTTCATTTTTGAAAATTTATGCAAATTGAAAAACGTGTTCGAGAGTTAGTCGAAGAGAAAATTGCCGACAGACCGGATTTATTTATTGTCAGCATCACCATGCAGAAGAATAACACCTTGTCGATTCTGTTGGATGGTGACAATGGCGTTTCGATTGATGACTGTGTAAGCGTGAGCAGACATGTGGGCTACTTTCTGGAAGAAGAAAATGTGATAGACCATGCCTACCGCTTAGAGGTTTCCTCACCAGGGATAGATTCGCCGCTACTGCTTCTACGTCAATATATCAAAAATACAGGACGTGAAGTAAGGGTTAAATTAACTAACGGCGACAAAAAGGAAGGTAAGCTTCTTTCCGCTGATGAGTCGCAGATAGTAATCGAAGAGAAAGTAAAAGAAAAAGGCAAGAAAGCCTATCTACAAGAGACAGCATTGCCTTTCAATCAAATAAAGGAAACAAGAGTATTAATTTCATTTAAATAAAATGAGCAGCAATATTAATTTGATTGACTCTTTTCAGGAGTTTAAAGAGTTCAAAAATATTGACCGTCCTACGGTAATTACAGTACTTGAAGAAGTATTTCGTAGTATGATACGTAAACGTTTCGGTACCGACGAAAACGTGGACGTCATCGTAAACCCAGATAACGGAGACTTAGAAATTTGGAGAACGCGTGTGGTGGTGGAAGATGGATTTTCAGAAGATGATGACTTGGAAATCGAACTTGCCGAAGCACGTCAATATGATCCGGATTTAGAAGTAGGGGATGAGTATATCGAACCTATCACGCTAGAAAGCTTCGGACGTCGTGCCATCCTAGCTGCTCGTCAAACTTTAGTTTCAAAAATTTTGGAACTAGAGAAAGATGAAGTTTACAAAAAATACAAAGACCGCGAAGGAGAGTTGGTGATTGGGGAGGTATATCAAATCTGGAAAAAAGAGATTTTGGTGCTGGATGAAGACGGTAACGAATTGTTGTTGCCTAAATCAGAGCAGATACCTGCTGACTACTTCAAAAAAGGAGATTCTATACGTGCGGTAGTGCACAAGGTAGAGATGATAAACAGCAATCCAAAGATTATCATTTCACGTACGGCTCCAGAATTCTTACAGCGTCTGTTTGAACTAGAAGTACCTGAAATCTTCGATGGATTGATCACCATCAAGAAGATTGTCCGTGAGCCGGGAGAACGTGCTAAAGTTGCGGTAGAGTCCTACGACGACCGTATCGATCCGGTAGGAGCATGTGTAGGAATGAAAGGATCACGTATCCATGGTATAGTACGCGAGCTACGCAATGAAAATATCGACGTGATCAACTACACAACCAACGCGTCGTTGTATATCACTCGTGCCTTGAGTCCAGCACGTATTTCGTCTATCAAGATCGACGAAGAAAACAAAAGAGCTTCGGTATACTTGAAACCGGACCAAGTGTCATTGGCTATCGGCCGTGGCGGTCACAACATCAAATTGGCAGGCAAGCTTACCGGTTATGAAATCGACGTTTATCGCGAAAGTGACGAATACGAAGAGGACGTGGACATCGAAGAATTCGCAGATGAAATCGATGGCTGGATTATCGACGAATTGAAACGTGTAGGTTTGGACAGCGCCAAAGCAGTATTAGCTTTGTCACAAGAAGAGTTGGTACGCCGCACAGACTTGGAAGAAGATACTATTGCAGAGATTCTTCGCATATTGGCTGCTGAGTTCGAATAGGACTCAGCCGCTAAATTTATTGCATATTAAAATGTAAATTTTTGTTAAAGCGAACGAAAAAATCATATTTTTGTAAAGAACAAAATTTTTAGAGGTTAACATTAGATGACAGAAGGTAAAAGCATAAACTTACTCAAAGCAGCAAAAGAGCTCAACATTGGGATTGGTACAGCAGTAGAATATTTAAAGGAAAATGGTTTTGAGGTTGAAGCAAAGCCTAATACCAAGATATCTACTGAGATGTACGATGTTCTTTTGCGTAAATTCCAAGGAGACAAAATCGCAAAAGATGAAGCTAAACAGATAGTTATTGGCAAAATCCGTCGTGATGAGGCACCTTCGACGGCTACATCGGCTGGTCCACATGGGTCATCTAACTCTAAAAATGAGGATGCAGAAAATGAAATCCTAATCAAAACGCCTTTGACTCCTCCACCAGCACCGTTTGTGAAGTCTGAAGATAAGGAAGAGTCGCATACCGGCTCTTTAAAAGTGGTAGGAAAAATTGATTTGGACGCTTTAAACAAGCCTAAGAAAAAGGTAGAAGAGAAGGTCGAACCTAAAGGTGCTGAGGAAAAAACTCAACCGGCAGCGAAAGCGGAAGAGCCTAAGGTCGACCCCGCAAAACCTGTCGTTGAAACTCCAAAGGCGGTAACAAAGGGAGAACCAAAAGAGGAAATTCAACCTAAGGCGGAAGCTCCTGCTCAGGAAGAAGTGAAAAAAGAGGCTGTAGCTCCAAAAGAAGAACCTAAAAAAGAAGAGAAAGCAGTAGAACAGCCTAACGCTAAAGTGGAAAATATTGAAAAGGCAGAACCTAAGAAAGAGCTTTCTGCCGAAGAACAGCATACGGACGATGTCATTCGTGCCCGTTCTGAGAAGTTAGAAGGACCTAAGGTGGTAGGTAAGATAGAATTGCCTGTTTTCAAGCCTAAAGAAAAGCCTGTAGCGTCATCATCTAATGTAAATCAGGAAAACAAACGTAAACGTAAGCGTACGAATAAACCTGGAACACCTGTTTCTGCTACGGAACAAGGTCATCACGGTGGCCCTAACAAGCAGGGAGGAAAGCAGGGAGATAATCGTTCAAACCAGCAGGCAGGAGGTAAGAACCGCCCTGCAGGCAAAGGTAAATTTGATCACAAGGGTAAAGGTCATAAAAATGAGCCTGTAAAAGAGGAACTCTCGGAAAAAGAAATCCAAGAGCAAATCAAGGCTACATTGGCCCGCCTGAGTGGTGCCGGTAAGTCAAGTAAGTTTGCACAACGTGCTAAGCTTCGCCGCCAGAAACGTGATGATATAGCACACTCAGCGGAAGAGGCTGCATTGGAACAAGAAAAGTTGGCAAAGGTGTTGCGTGTAACGGAGTTCGTTACTGCCAACGAGTTGGCCAACCTGATGGATGTTCCTGTAACACAGGTAATCTCTACCTGTATGAGTTTGGGTATGTTCGTTTCGATCAACCAACGTTTGGATGCCGAAACACTTACCATCGTTGCTGATGAGTTCGGCTATCAAGTAGAATTCATCAAACCTGAGGACGAGCAGGTTGCAGAATTGGAAGAACCTGATAAAGAAGAAAACCTTGTTCCTCGTGCTCCTATTGTTACAGTGATGGGACACGTTGACCACGGTAAGACCTCTTTATTGGACTACATACGTAAAGCCAACGTAACGAAAGGTGAGGCAGGGGGGATTACCCAGCACATCGGTGCTTACTTGGTAACATTGGACGATGGTCGCAAGATCACGTTCTTGGATACTCCGGGTCACGAGGCCTTCACGGCGATGCGTGCCCGTGGTGCTAAAGTGACGGATATCGTTATTATCGTTATCGCTGCGGATGACGCGGTGATGCCTCAGACCATAGAGGCTATCAACCACGCTCAGGCTGCAGGATCTCCAATAGTATTTGCCTTCACAAAAATCGATAAGCCGGGAGCTAACTCAGACAGAATTCGTGAACAGTTGGCAAATATGAACATCTTAGTAGAAGAATGGGGTGGTAAATACCAAACCCAAGAAATTTCTGCTAAGACGGGTGAAAACGTAGAACTGCTATTGGAAAAAGTGTTGTTGGAAGCTGAGTTGTTGGATCTTAAGGCGGATCCTAAGAAACGTGGCGTAGGTTCTGTCATCGAATCAGCGTTGGATAAAGGTCGCGGTATTGTGACCACAGTGCTGGTACAAGGAGGTACATTACGTGTAGGTGATCCTATTTTGGCAGGGCCATATTCAGGAAAGGTAAAAGCTTTGATCAACGAAAGAGGAGAACGTGTGAAGGAAGCCGGTCCTTCGGTTCCTGTCCAAATCTTGGGTATGTCGGGAGCACCGACAGCGGGAGATAAGCTTTACGTAATGGAAAGTGAATCGGAAGCACGTCAGGTGGCAAACAAACGCTTGCAGCTGCAGCGTGAGCAAGGCATGCGTGCTACTAAACATATCACATTGGATGAGATCGGTCGTCGTCTGGCGATTGGAAACTTCAAAGAGCTTAACATCATCGTTAAGGGTGACGTGGACGGTTCTATCGAAGCGTTGTCGGATGCCTTGTTGAAACTTTCTACCGATGAAATCCAAGTGAATATTATCCATAAGTCGGTAGGTGCTATTTCGGAATCCGACGTCTTATTGGCTTCAGCTTCTGATGCTATTATCATTGGTTTCCAAGTACGTCCTACACAGGGGGCACGTAAGTTGGCCGAGCAAGAGCAGATCGATGTGCGCTTGTATTCGATTATCTACGATGCTATTGAAGAAATCAAGTCCGCAATGGAAGGAATGTTGGCACCTAAATATGAAGAGAAAGTTGTGGGTGAAGTGGAAATCCGCGAAACCTTCAAAATCTCTAAAGTGGGTACCGTTGCAGGATGTATGGTTACCAGCGGTAAAATCGCACGTAACAACGATATTCGTGTAATCCGTGATGGAGTGGTGATCCATACCGGTAAACTGGCTTCTTTGAAGCGCTTCAAAGACGACGTGAAAGAGGTTACACAAGGGTATGAATGTGGTCTAAACATCGACCGTTTTAATGATATCAAAGTTGGTGATATCATAGAAGTATACGAACAAGTAGAAGTAAAACGTAAGTTATAGTCTTACAAATTATAGTTAATATTTTGTAAAATCCCGGCCCACAGGTCGGGATTTTTTATGCAGTAGCAATTTATTGTTATCTTTAGCCTCATGTATGATTTTAAGGTATCGGAGATCATCAGACATCCGAACGACGTTATAAGCATCCGTTTCGAAGATTTATCGCGAAGTTATCCATCCTATAAGGCCGGGCAATTTCTGACTTTACATTTTCAATTTGGAGACCGTGAGGTAAGAAGATCTTATTCTTTTAGCAGCTCCCCGGCATTGGATGAGCCGCTGGAAATTACCGTCAAACGTGTGGATAATGGCGAGATCTCACGCCTGCTCCACCATCGTTTGGAGGTAGGAGATATCATACAAGTGCTTGAACCCTTAGGGCAGTTCACCTACGATACAGAACCGGAGGTAGAGAGGACCGTATTTTTATTTGCTGCAGGAGTAGGCATTACCCCTTTATATTCTATTCTGAAAACTGCTTTGGTAGAAGAGCATAAGTCCAAGGTTGTGTTGGTGTACAGTAATGGATCTAAAGCAAGGACAGTATTTTATGAAGAACTTTTGGAATGGCAGCAGCGTTATCCGGATAGATTATTTATAGAGTTTATCTGGTCTGACTCCAAAAATCTGGCAAAAGCTCATCTTAACCGTGAATATCTTATCGCCATAGTCAAGCAACACCTTACAAATCAAACGACAGAGACTTTGTTTTATACTTGTGGTCCACTGTTTTATATGGATTTGGTCCGCTACACCTTGTTGGGAATGGGCTTTCCTGAGGAAAATGTCCGTAAGGAAACTTTCTACTTTCCTGAAGAAGAAGAGGATGATGACGAACATGAAGAAGTGGTGGAAGAAGTGGTAGACTATAATGTGGTTTTACACTTTAATGGAGAAAATCATCATCTGGTAGTTCCAAGTAATGAGACTATTTTGAATGTAGGTCTTAAGCATCATCTTAAGTTACCTTACTCGTGCAAGTCGGGCATGTGTAGCACCTGTGTGTCGCAGGTTGTGCAGGGTAGCGTAAAAATGGACTATAACGAAGTGCTGACAGATCGTGAGGTGGCAAATGGCAAATGCCTGATATGCGTATCTCATCCAGCAGAAGATAATACCATAGTCGAAGTATTATAATATGAAGAAAAGAGTTGACTTATTGTATAAGACTTTGGTCGTTAGCATAATGCTGCTGTTATCACTTTCGGCGAGCTATGCTCAGGAGTTTATGCGCTTAGGGAAAATCACCCATTCCAGTATCACAGAAATTTCGGGGATAGTTCCTTACAGTTATGAAAGAGGTTACTTTTGGGTTCATAATGACAGTGGTGACGGTCCCTATATCTATAGAATCGACTCTTTAGGCAATCTCCTTCAGAAAGTGACAATCAAAGGCATTAGACCTATAGATGTAGAAGATATTGGGCGTGTAAGCTATAAAAACGAAAATTATCTCCTTCTAGCTGATATAGGTAATAATCTTCGCAACAGGGAAATTTTATCTTTATATTTGATAAAAGAACCGAAGATAGATAACACACATAAAGAGATAACGGTAAATTTGGAGAGACATATCCAGATTAAATATGCAGATAAAAGACGTGATTGTGAAGCTGTTTTTATCGACCCTTTAGATAATAGGGTATATCTTGTTTCGAAACGTGATTTTGAGTCTACGGTTTTTTCTTTTTCTCTTTTAGAGGAAAATAAGGGAGATGAAGTTATTGAACTGCATCCTCTGCTGACATTACCTTTTACGTTTACAACTGCTGCCGACATTTCGAAAGATGGAAAGCATATTCTCATCAAGAATCTTACTACTGTGTACTACTGGGAAAGAAAAGAAGGAGAGAAACTGACAGAAACCTTGAAGAGAAAGCCTAAGCAGATGCCGTATAAGGTAGAACCACAGGGGGAAGCTATCTGTTTTGATTTGGATCAAAGAGTTTATTATACTGTATCGGAAAGACCTTTTGGATTAGATGCTTTTATTTACAAATACCATTATTAACGAACTATGAAAAAACTGAAATCAGTACTTTTCGCCTTTTTTGTAATTGTGTCTGCAGCAGTATCAGCTGCTACGGTAGATACTATTCAGGTGCAATCGCCAAGCATGAACAAAAAGATTCAGGTAGTTGTTATAAGACCAGAGAATTCTTCGGATAAAGCTATCCCTACTTTATACTTATTGCATGGGTATGGTGGCAATTATTCAAATTGGATACTAAAAGTACCTCACATCAAAAATTTGGTAGATCAATATAATTATATGGTTGTATGTCCTGACGGTGGTGTAGGAAGCTGGTATTGGGATACCTCATCAGAATACCAATACGAAACTTTCGTGACCAAGGAGCTTATAGCTCACATAGAGTCGAACTACAAGGTTTGCACCCATCGTTCGGGAAGAGCCATCACCGGTCTAAGTATGGGGGGACATGGCGCCTTATATCTGGCTATACGTAATCAGGATATCTATGGTGCTGTAGGCAGCACAGCAGGAGGCGTGGATTTCCGCCCTTTCCCGCACAAATGGGAAATAGCCAAACGTTTGGGAGAATACTCGGACAACAAGCAGAAGTGGGATGTGCACACCGTGATGGAATCCTTGCATCTTATCAAACCAAACAGCCTGAAAATTTTTATAGACTGTGGATATGAGGATTTCTTTTTCCAAGTAAATGAAGAGTTGCATAGAAAACTTACTTATTTGAATATAGAACATACGTATCTGAATATGCCGGGTAAGCATAATTGGGACTATTGGGCACAGTCTATCATCTACCAAATGGCGTTCTTTGATCAGTATTTTAGATTACCATAAACACCTATATGTTACGACTGAGTACATTTCTTATTTTCTTTTCTTTTGTTTTGCAGGCTTTCGCTCAGGATAAAATTTCCATCAGCGGCTATGTGAAGGATGCTTCTTCCGGAGAGGTGCTGATCGGTGCTACCTTACAGGTAAAGTCCAATTATAGGGCTGTACGGACAAACACTTACGGTTTTTTTTCGTTGGAATTAGAACAGGCCAATGATAGCCTCTTCATATCCTATGTGGGTTATCAGCCTCTAGCTGTAGAGGTCAATGCCGACCAGCAAAAAAGATATTCCTTCGAGCTGACCCCTCTGGGGAATACTATTGAAGAGGTAGTGGTATCCGGAAAGAAGCAGAATAAGAATGTGACTAGTCCACAGATGGGGGCTTTTAACTTTACTATTGAAGAGATAAAAAATGTACCTGTCATCTTTGGTGAAAGGGATATCTTGAAAACCATACAGACCCTTCCTGGCGTAGGTAAGGGAGGAGAAGGTTCGTCGAGCTTTTACGTACGTGGTGGAGGAGGAGACCAAAATCTTATCTTGCTGGATGAAGCTACGGTATATAATGCATCCCATCTCTTAGGATTTTTTTCAACCTTCAATTCGGATGCCATCAAAGATGTAGAGCTTTTTAAAGGAGGTATTCCGGCGCAATATGGGGGGCGTATTTCATCGGTGATGGACATACACATGATAGATGGAAATAATAAGAAGTTTTCCGGCGAAGGAGGATTAGGCCTTATTGCCTCACGCCTGAAGCTGGAAGGACCTTTGCAACGGGAGAAAAGTTCTTTCATGCTCAGTGGCCGACGTACCTATGCCGATATGTTTCTGAAGGCTTCCAAAGATGAAACGGTGAAGAAGAGTAAACTTTACTTCTACGACCTAAATGCCAAGCTGAACTACCGCCTTGACGATAAAAATACGATCTATGCTTCCGGTTACTTCGGGAAGGATGATTTAGGCTATGGGGACCTTTTCAGCTTCGACTGGGGAAATGCTACTGCCACCTTACGCTGGAATCATATCTTCAGTGAAAAGCTGTTCAGCAACACCTCCTTTATCTATAGTGATTTCACTTACAATGTGGATGTAAATAACGATGAAAGTGAGTTTGTCATAAATTCCAAAATAGAAAACCTGAACCTCAAGCAGGACTTTTCCTATTATGCAAACAGCCGGAATACATTGAAATTCGGATTCAATGCATTGAAGCAGAAGATATCACCTGCAAGTTTACGGGCTACGCAAACTTCAGCCGTGAATTCTTTGATTATACAGAAAAGACACGGCATAGAACTTGCTGCCTATATCACGCATGAGTGGAACCCCATCTATTGGTTGTCCATGCTTTACGGATTGCGTGCCACGGATTTTATGGTAATGGGGCCTGGAACCTTCTACTCCTTTGATGAAGAGGGAGAGGCTATCTCCTCGAAGAGTTATTCGTCGGAAGTCATAAAACATTATCTGCGTTTGGAGCCGCGTCTATCAACTTCTTTTATTCTTAATGATAGACAAAGTATCAAAGCTTCTTTCAATAGGATAGTGCAGAATCTTCATCAGCTTACCAACACTACAGCTTCGTTACCAACAGACCAATATGTGTTGAGCAGTCTAAATATTAAACCTCAGTATGCGGATCAGGTGGCGGTAGGCTATTTCCAGAATTTCGCCAACAACAAGTACGAATTTTCGGTAGAAGGATACTATAAGTATATGGGTAATCAGATCGATTTCCGAAATGGTGCCGATCTGCAGGCCAACGAGTTTCTGGAAGGAGAGCTTCTCTTTGGCCAGGGCGAAGCCTATGGCTTGGAATTGTTTCTCCGAAAGACCAAAGGACGTCTTAATGGATGGATAAGCTATACCTTAGGGAAAAGCCAACGTCAGTTTGATCAGATCAATGAAGGAAGATGGTTTAACGCACGACAGGATCGTACGCATGATGTCTCCGTAGTGGGGTTGTTTAAGCTCACTGAAAAGTGGAATCTGGGAGCTAACTTCGTCTATTATACAGGTAATGCGATAACGTTTCCTAGCGGTAAATATACGGTCGACGAGAAGACAATGTATTATTATACAGAGCGGAATGGCTATAGAATGCCAGACTATCATAGACTGGATCTATCTGCCACTTATGAGCCACAGATAAAAGATAAAAGATTCAAGTCCAGTTGGTCCTTCGGCTTGTATAATGTATATAACCGTAAGAATGCTTATATCATTGACTTTAGGGAGAATGAAAACAACCCTAATATTACGGAAGCATATAAGATAGCATTATTTGGCATCATTCCTTCGGTGACTTGGAACTTTAAGTTTTAGACATGAGACAAGTAATTTTTTTATTCATAAGTATATTGTTTTTGGGATTGACTTCATGTGAAGAGTTGATTCATTTGGATCTGAATGCTGCTGATCCCCGTTATGTCATTGAGGGCGATCTGACGGACCTATCCAATGAGCAGATTATTAAGGTGTCACAGACCGTGGCTTTCGATGAGGCACGTCGTTATAATCCCGTGGAGAATGCATCTGTAGTGGTTACGGATGATAGAGGACGCATATATACTTTTCAGCATATTGGCGATGGTCGATATAGAGCAACATTCAGACCACGAGAGAAAGGAACTTATAACCTGTTAGTAACAATCGAAGGGGAAGAGTTTCGTGCTTCATCCTATGTGAATCCGTATATCGATGTAGATTCCTTAGGCGTAGTGGAAGATGTTATTTTCTCAGATACATTATACTCTGTAACTTTAAAGTTTTACGATCCTCAGAATGAGCCCAACTATTATAAATACAATATTTCGGTGAATGGAGAAGAGTTTAAGTTTTCCCGTGTATATAGCGATAAGTTTAATGACGGACTATATGTGACACATCAGCTTTCCGATGAGGATATTCGTTGGGGAGATTCTGTGGTGGTGCGTAGACAGATTGTAGATAAGCCTGTGTTTACATACTGGAATGAGGTGCAATCCACTAATCCCGGCAGTGCAGCACCAGCAAACCCTACTTCTAACATTTCTAATGGAGCGCTAGGCTATTTCAGTGTCAGTCTAGCAAAGAGGTATGGCTTCCGGGTAGAGTTTGAGCGCGAGTAACTCGTTTATAGGGTGCCGAAGTTATACCCCTTCTTCAAGAAGATTTCTATAGCTTTTGGCAAAGCATATTGTATACGCGGAACCGCTTTGAGGTTGTCGTGAAAGACAATAATAGATCCGTTTCGCGTATATGTCAATACATTGTGTAGACATTTCTCAGGAGATAGAGTGAGGTCGAAATCTCCAGATAGCACATCCCAATATATAAATTCGAAATCCTTACGCAAAACCTTGAGTTGAGACTTCTTGGCTCGAGCATAGGGAGGTCTAAATAGCTTGGATTTTGTCAATGCATGACACTTGTACACGTTCTCTATATACTCTGAATCTGTATGATCCCAGCCACGAAGATGATTATAAGTATGGTTGCCTATCTGATGCCCCTCTTCTTTGATACGTTGGAAGATTTCCGGATGCTTCACGATATTCTCTCCCACACAGAAGAATGTTCCCTTAACTCCGTACTGTTTTAAAGTGTCCAGCACCCATGGTGTAAGCTCCGGAATGGGGCCATCGTCAAATGTGAGATATATTTTCTTCTCTTTTCGACTTTTGTTCCATATGACGAAGGGATAATACCAGCGCAGGAAGAAGGGTGCATTGACAAAATACATTTTAATTTTACGTTATTATTTTGCAAATTTAAGTAATAAAGCGTTTTTAAGATAACCAATTCTTTTCGGACTTTTTTGTAATGCGTCATTTTTTCGAGTTTTTTCATTTTACGGCGACCGAACGTAAAGGTTTTATCGTATTGTGTCTGGGGATAGCGTTGATCCAGGTTAGCCTTTTTGTACATAAGCATTTTCGTCCTCAGGAAGAAGTGTCGCATCATCTTTATGAGCTTCAAGCTGAAAGAGCATCATATACGAAGGAAGAGGTTTTTGATGATCATTCGGCTCCTGTCTTTTCGGGGGAAAAGCGTGTGGTCAGCTATTTCCCTTTCGACCCGAATACGGCAAGTTTAGAAGAATGGAGGAAATTGGGGCTTTCTGACCGTAAGATTCAAGTAATACTCAATTATAGGAATAAGGGAGGAAAGTTTTATGAGAAGGAAGACTTGAAGAAAATTTACAGCCTATCGGAGAATGATTACCGAAGGTTGGAGCCTTATATACGTATACGGCATGAGGAGGCAAGTGAGAGAAGGACGACGGGGTATAATCCTTCTGCTCCTGCTGCGAAGAAGAGGGAGGCGCTACTGGTAGAAATCAACAGTGCCGACACGAGCCAACTGAAGAGATTGAAAGGAATAGGTACGGTGCTGTCAGCCCGTATTGTCAAGTTTCGTGAGGCTCTGGGAGGCTTTTTTTCGGTTAGCCAACTGAAGGAGGTGTATGGAATGCCGCAAGAAACCGTAGATGCTAATGCTCCTTTTTTAACGGTAGATACCATCCTGTTGCGACGTATTCCTGTCAATGAGGCAGACGAAATGCGTTTGAGTAAACATCCCTATATCAGCAGAAAACAGGCTCAGACCATCGTCAACTACAGAAAGCAACACGGTCCTTTCCGTTCCATAGAAGATTTATATGAAATAAAATCTTTTGATCCAGATTTTTTGCGTAAAATTGAACCATATTTACAATTTTAAGCAATGGTTGAGCAGAACTTAAGAAATGCTATTCGTGATATTCCCGACTTTCCTAAACCGGGAATTATTTTCAAAGACATAACACCTATTCTCAAAGACCCTCAGCTGTGTGAAGATATTGTCGACGCCTTTGTGGACAGAATCAAGCACCTGAAGCTGGATGTTATCGCCGGCATTGAGAGTCGTGGTTTTCTGTTCGGATTAATGGTTGCCAATAAGCTTAAGATTCCTTTTGTGCCTATCCGCAAGCAGGGAAAATTGCCGGCAAAGACCGTAGCAGAGTCTTACAAACTGGAATATGGACAGGCTACTATAGAGGTGCATGAGGATGCCTTTCCGCAAGGCAGCAATGTGCTTATCCACGACGATCTGTTGGCAACTGGAGGTACAGTAGTGGCGGCAGCCAAACTTATTGAAAAGTTGGGCGGTCATGTGGCCGGATTTTCGTTTTTGATAAGTCTTGACTTTTTGAAAGGGGAGGGACGTCTCCATCGTTTTAGTGAGAATGTTTACTCTTTAGTAAGATATAATTAAGGCATAAAGCTGAAGGTAGAGAAAGCTGCTTCAAAGGTGGGGCAGCTTTTTTATTGAAAATTTGGTTCGAAAATTGAGCGTTAGAAATATTACTATAAAAAAAGCCTCTCCTTAAGGAGAGGCTTTCAAAAGAAGTACGCCAAAAGGGATTCGAACCCCTGACCGACGGTTTAGAAAACCGTTGCTCTATCCAGCTGAGCTATTGGCGCTTCGTTTTGGTAACACAAAAGTAGTATTTTGATTAGAATTTGCAAAATTTCCAGACCAAAATTTGTTGAATTTTGAATAACTCTTTGCTACACAATACAATATTTTTTTGAAAATCTTAATCTATATTAAGATACAAAAACAGCGTTACTCCTAACTTTATAATAAATCGTAAAACAGGGTCTAAAACTTAAAAAAATAACAATTATGGCAACATGGCAATTGGATAATGCGCACAGTGAAATAGAATTTAAAGTGCGCCACATGATGATTTCTACCGTTAAAGGACAGTTCAGTGCTTTCGAAATCAATGTTACCGAGGATGAGAAAGACTTTGAAAAGTCTTCGGTAGAAGTTAAGATAGATGTTAGTTCTATAAGCACCAACAACGATCAGCGTGACCAGCATCTAAAGAGTTCCGACTTCTTTGATGTGGCTACCTATCCTTATATCACGTTCAAATCTACGTCTATCAGTAAAGATGATGAGGATAGCTATAAGATAACTGGCGATCTGACGATAAGGGATGTCACTAAGTCAGTTACTTTTGATATCGAGTATGGGGGCACTGCCAAGGATCCTTGGGGTAATGATAAGGTGGGCTATACGGTACAAGGTAAAATTAATAGGACAGATTTCGGCCTTACTTGGAATGCGGCTTTGGAAACCGGAGGAGTAATGGTATCGGAAGAAGTGAAATTTACTGCTGACTTGCAATTTGTAAAGTCTTAATTTCCAAAATACTGGCCTAATCATGGCAAGAAACTGCTTTTTATCTTAAAATAAATTTTGGAAATCGAGAGGGAATTTCTACTTTTGTGGCGGAGAGTTGGCAGAGTGGTCGAATGCGGCGGTCTTGAAAACCGTTGACTGTAACAGGTCCGGGGGTTCGAATCCCTCACTCTCCGCAAGGGAAGCTTCATCTGATGATGAAGCTTTTTCTGTTTTAAGTCAATTTCCATCATCAAAAGACATTTACTAATCATCGTTATCATCGCTTTCAAAGCGAAGAGGTAGGACAAGCGTTTTAGGAGCTAACCATAATAAAAAAGTCTTCCAAGGACTGGAAGACTTTGTCAGAGAAATTAAATAGATATATTGATTAAAACGGGTGTAACTTTTTATAAGCGGTACTGCTCAAAGATGAGGATTTCATAAGTATTACTTTCTTCTTTATTTATCAAGAATATACTGTACTGTCTTCGTGCATTTAGTTTAAGTTCTTTTTCAGCCACAACTTCATCTTGTTGGTTTTTTACGATTATTTTCTGTGCTGTGGCTGATGCCTTCACGAAGTCGAATTTGTCATGGTTGCTGGTCGGAATGCCGTCGAATGTTCTGTCATCAACAAGTTGAGTATTGTCTACAAATACATCTGCGGTAATATTGCTTTTGGCCAAGTTGAAGAAGCGTAAAGCCACTTGACTGTCCTCTAGGTTTTCTACAAGTTGGTCGTCAATAAGTAGTTGTCCTACCGTAGCGTTAGGTTTGCTGAAAACGACAGATGTATATAGTAAACTGTCTTTAATCGTATATACACTATCCAGCAGCACATTTCCGTTCAGGGATAGAGTTTGTATCCTTCTGTTTCCAGGATATAAATAAACGAAGTTGATTCCTTTGTATTGAAGAGGGCTGTTCATAGCCTGTATGTAGTTGTTGTCCGCTTTGTGGATGATGCCGTTTGCTTGATCATAAAGGTTGATCATGGTAAAACCGGCTTGCGGAACATTGGAATAATCTAAATCGTCTTTAAGACAGCTTTGTTGTAGCGTAGTGGTTACAGCAATGCATGCTGCAAATAATACTTTTAATATCCTCGATTTCATCATAATCTGTTATTCTTTCTTTTGTAGATATAACGCAAGAGGGAAAGCAAAAGCTACAGCAGCAACTCATAAAATACAAAAAGGCATTTTAGAACTCCTAAAATACCTTTTCATTAATGATATTTGTTGCTTTTATTTATATACAGACTCTTTTTTGAATTTTTTCACTAGCCAAGCATAGACGATAGCCCTATACTTATTTCTGTTGGATTTGCCTACGGCTTCGATGACCTCTTCTAAGGCTGCGTCAAGCTTTCCATCGTCTTTGAGTCCTAGCTTTTTAATCATGAAATTGGTTTTTATACGCTCCAATTCTGATTTGTCTGATGCAGCGATGGTTTCAGCATCTGCATTATAGATTGACGGTCCTAAACCTTTTGTCACTGCAGCAATCAATGATTCATCCAAATCCAGATTTAATTTTTTTGCTTCTGCTACGTAAGCAGCGATTTTTTCATCTAATTTGCTCATCTTAATATTGTATTTAGGTTTATGAATAGTTTTATGTTTTTGACCTTATATTAAAATTAACAAATTATTGTCAATGAGCCTATAGCAGAAGCTATATCTTTTATTTTATGGTAGTGAAAATTCTACACTAAATGGATTTTTTGCTTATCATTTTTAGGTATAGATATCCCAATACCCCTGCTAATAGGGAGGCTACCAAAATGGCTAACTTGGCTTCTTCAATGTGAAGAGCATCCGAAAAAGAAAGCATGGACACGAAAATGGACATTGTGAAGCCTATACCTCCCAGTAGTCCTACCCCGAACATATGAGACCATTTGGCTCCTTCAGGCAAGGAAGAAATCCCTGATTTCACGCAGATCCAACAAGTGGATAATATCCCTAGGGATTTCCCTAATATTAATCCCAAGATTATACCCATTCCCATACGTGAGGTAAGCCCTCCAAACATATCGGCACTTAACACTATAGCAGTATTCACAAATGCAAACAGGGGGATGATGATGAAGTTTACAGGTTTGGCTATAAGATGTTCTAATCTTTCCAGAGGAGACTCTACATCGTCTTCTGTCGTTGGAAGGGTCATTGCCGTCAATACACCTGCTATCGTGGCGTGAACGCCAGAGTGATGTATGAAATACCACATGAAGACTCCTGGAATCACATATGCTAAGATATTTTTTACCCCAAACTTATTGAAACCTATCTGGATGAGGAATAAAATTCCGGCATAAAGCAGATAAGTTAGATGTAAGTCGGATGAGTAAAATATGGCAATTACCAATATGGCTAATAAGTCATCCACGATGGCTAAGGCTGCCAAGAAAACTTTTAGACTTGCAGGCACACGTTTGACAAGCATGGAAATTACCGCAAGAGCAAAGGCTATATCCGTAGCCATAGGAATACCCCATCCGTGATGGGTGTCTTCAGAGAAATTTAATATACCATAGATAGCTGCCGGAAGCAAGGCACCACCTACTGCCGCAAAAATGGGAAGAGCGGCTTTCTTGGGTGAGGCCAATTCGCCTTCTACCAGCTCTCTTTTAATTTCTAAACCTACTAATAGAAAGAAAATAGCCATAAGGCCATCGTCAATCCATTGTTTGATAGAATATTTAAGATGGATAGATTCATTTTCAAAACCTACTTGTGTCGAGAGTAAAGTCAGCAAACTGTCGCCGAGAGGAGAGTTGGCCACGATCAAGGCTAAAACAACACAGACCATCAATAATATTCCTCCTCCTGTACTGGATTCGAAAAACTCTTTAAAAGAACGTAGATTAATAAGTTTTGACATAGTAGTATAAATATTTGTTTAGGTGAACAAAAATAGGGTTTAGCTTTTATATTTAAACCATTTTATCAACTCTTTATAGGAAGCTTTCTTGCCGTGCATTAAAATTCCTACTCTGTAAATACGGGCTGCCACCCAGGTTGTAAAGATAAAACCAACGACCAATAAGGAAGCGGACAGGATAATTTGCCATAATGGTACCCCAAAAGGGATGCGTACCAACATCGCTATGGGAGATGTAAAAGGGATGAAGCTTAACCACATGGCTATTGCGCCGTTCGGATCGTTGATGAGCACCCCAAATGATAAGGCATAGGTGAGCAGGAGCGGCATAGTTATAGGCATAGTAAACTGAGAAGCTTCGGTTTCGCTATCTACGGCCGACCCTACGGCAGCAAAGAGCGCACTGTAAATTAAGTATCCTCCGAGGAAGAAGATAAAGAAACAAACGATAATTTCTGTAAAATTAACAGTCTGAAACATCGCCATGATTTCTGCCATATCGCCGGAGGCTTCAACGGAAGAGACAGTTAGGGTATCTACAGGCATTTTGTTGCCGAAGACTTCTTGGGTAAGTTCCTGCTTTGATATCAAAAAGGTCGATGCTACGCCTGCCAAGGATAGCGATACTACAATCCATAAGGCAAATTGGGTAAGCCCTACCAGCCCTATGCCTACGATTTTGCCCATCATCAGCTGAAAAGGTTTTACCGAAGAGATGATAACTTCGACGATGCGGTTGCTTTTTTCTTCTATGATGCCTCTCATCACCTGAGCACCATATAGGAACAAGGTAATATAAACTAAGATAGATAGGGCCATAGCTATTACCATAGCAACTTCTGTATTGGAGTCTTCAGCTTTACCGTCAGCACGGATTTCTTTAGCATTCATGATGACCTTGCTCTTTATACTGTTCCGGATGTCAGGTGAGATGCCGAGCTGTTCGTATTTTTTGTCTGTTATGATTTTGTTAAGCGTATCTTTGATTTCTGATTGTACATTTATGTTAGGTTTATCCTGCGACAGATATTCTACTTTCATGCTTTCATAGAAGTCCCCAGGAATATATAGTATGCTGGTATGTTTTTTCTCTCCTAGCTTTGCAATCTGTTGTTGTAAATCTTGAGCTTCTTTGAGATAAGTGACATTCTTTGAGGAGTTTAACTTGTGGATGACTTCTTGGGTATCATCGACGATATAAACAAAAGCATGGCTATCTTCAAAACTTTTCTTGGTCAAAAAGATTACCCCAATGTACATCCCTATAAAAAAGAGTGGTACAATAAAAGTGGTAAGCAGAAAAGATTTTTTTCTAACTCGTGTGATGTATTCTCTTTGTATGATAAGTTTAATTTTGTTCATAGATAGAAGTTTGTGTTACTTTTTCTATAAAAATATCATGAATAGTAGGTATTATTTCCTGCACTTGATGTATCTGCACATGAGGGATAAGTGACAATAATACATCATTGATGGTGTGAGGGATTTTGAGTTTTATTTTTATACGTGTAATATCATGATTTTCTGTTGTTTCTATCAGTTCAAAGCTTTCGTTTGACTGAATACTGACATTGCTTTTCAGGAATTCTATGGTGTATGTCTGGTTTTTGTATTGGCTTTTGATTTCGTAGAGTGCGCCGTCCAGTATCTTACGTGATTTATTAATTAAGGCAATGTTGTCGCACAGCTCTTCTACAGTTTCCATGCGATGAGTAGAATAGATGATGGTGGCTCCTTTATGATTGAGCTCTAGGATTTCATCCTGAATGATTTGTGCGTTGACCGGGTCGAAGCCTGAGAAAGGCTCATCCAAAATAATCAACCGCGGCTCATGGATTACGGTAGCGACAAACTGTACTTTTTGTTGCATGCCTTTGCTTAGGTCTTCAATAGTTTTGTTCCACCAGTCGGCGATATTCAATTTGTCGAACCAGTAATTTAACTTTTTCTTTGCATCAATTCTGTTAAGACCTTTTAGCTGAGCTAGATAAATCATTTGTTCACCCACTTTCATTTTCTTGTATAGACCTCTTTCTTCCGGAAGATATCCTATTTGTTCAATGTGTTTGGGAGACAGGATTTCGTTATCAAAGTATACGACACCTTCATCGGGAGCGGTAATCTGATTTATTATTCGAATCAGAGAAGTCTTACCAGCACCATTAGGACCTAGAAGACCAAATATTTTACCTTTCGGAACATCAATGCTTACGTGGTCTAACGCCCGATAATTAGCATAGTCTTTTACTATATTCTGTAATGAGAGCATCATTATGAATGTATCTTATGGAAATAAAATCTTAATGAAAAAAATAGTTCGAAAAGATACGACTTTTATATTATATAAAATTAATTCTACCTTTGTTTTATGGTAGTAAAAACCGCAGAATTCGTTTGTAGCAATACGCAGGTGAATAAGTTGCCTGCTCCAAATTTGCCTGAATATGCATTTATTGGACGTTCAAATGTAGGGAAATCCTCTTTGATAAACGCCCTTACAGGAAGGAAGGGGCTGGCGAAGACTTCCCAAAAGCCGGGCAAGACGCAGCTAATCAATCATTTTATAATTAATAAGGAGTGGTATCTCGTGGATTTGCCGGGCTATGGTTATGCGCAGACTTCCAAGAAAAACAGGGCGGACTGGGAAAAGTTTATCCGCAAATATCTTACTACGAGGGAGAATCTGCAATGTGTATTTGTGCTTATCGATTCGCGTTTGGAGCCACAGAAGATTGATTTGGATTTTTGTTGTTGGCTCGGAGAAAACGGTCTTCCGTTTATGTTGATTTTTACGAAAGCAGACAAGCTGTCGCGTGTGAAATGTGACCAAAATATGGCTAAATTCCGTAGAGCCTTGTTAAAATGGTTTGAAGAAGTGCCACCACGTTTTCTGACATCTTCGGAGGAGAAAACAGGGTTGGAACCTATTCTTGACACTATTGCAGATATTAATGCGGCATTTGTACCGCCAACAAAGAGTATTTAAGTTATGAGGAAATATATGTCATTGGTGCTTTTTGCACACAGTGTTTTTGCGTTGCCTTTTGCCTTTATAGGATTTTTTTTAGCAGTAAGCACCACAGACGTTGAGTTCCGTTGGTCTTTATTGGTATTGATGTTGGTATGTATGGTTACGGCGCGAAATGCAGCTATGGCCTTCAACCGTTACTTAGACAGGGATATTGATGCGCTGAATCCTCGTACAGCAGTAAGGGATATTCCCGCAGGGCGTGTTACGCCACAGCAGGCTTTACGCTTTACGATAGTAAATTGTCTTATTTTTGTGGTGGCAACCTATTTTATAAATCCCTTATGTATGGCGTTATCGCCTGTAGCCTTATTTGTGGTGTTATTTTATTCCTATATGAAGAGAATCTCGCCATTATGCCATCTGGTGTTAGGGCTTGGATTGGGCTTAGCGCCGGTAGGTGCTTACATGGTTGTTACAGGACAGTTTCATATTGTGCCTATATTATATGGTCTTGCAGTATTGACTTGGGTAAGTGGTTTCGATATCATTTATGCGTTGCAGGATGAAGAGTTTGACAGGGCGCATGGATTAAATTCCATACCTGCAAATTTTGGAGGAGCTAAAGCCTTGCGTATTTCCGAGATATTGCACGTATTATCCTTTATCCTTATTGTATTGCCTATTTTCTACATAGAAGTAGGTCTTTTATATTATTTAGGAGTATTGTTTTACGGCGGTTTGTTGGTCTATCAACACCGCATTGTAAGTTTAAAGGATTTATCACGGGTGGACAAGACTTTCATGACTACCAATGGTGTAGCCTCTGTAGTGTTTGCTATATTCTACTTATTGGATTTAGCAAGCGGACATTGGTTTTTTTAGTTTTATATTGAATAAAATCAAAAATTATTGTCATTCCATTTTGAATTACTTTTATTTGCAAAAATCTTAACACATTAAATGATTAAAAACTTATTAATTGTAGAGTCGCCGGCGAAGGCTAAGACGATAGAGGGATATTTAGGAAGTGACTTTCTTGTGAAGTCTAGTTATGGGCATATTCGTGATTTGGTAAAAACCGATGACGCAATTGATACCGAAAATAAATTTAAACAAAAATATGAGGTTCCGGCAGATAAGAAGGCTGTAGTCAGTGAGTTAAAGAAGTTGGCAAAAGAAGCTGAGACTGTTTGGTTAGCATCCGATGAAGACCGTGAGGGAGAAGCTATTTCGTGGCATCTTTTTGAGACGTTGGGACTAAAGGAGGAAAAGACCAAGCGTATTGTCTTCCATGAAATCACCAAGCCTGCTATCTTGAAAGCTATTGAATCTCCAAGAAAGATAGATTACAATTTGGTGCATGCCCAGCAGGCTCGTCGCGTGTTAGACAGGCTTGTAGGTTTTGAGCTGTCGCCCGTGCTGTGGCGTAAGGTGAAGCCTTCATTGTCGGCAGGACGTGTGCAGTCCGTTGCGGTGCGTCTTATTGTGGAACGTGAGCGCGAGATTAACAAGTTCGTGCCGGAAGCTTCCTTTAAGATTGTGGCTATCTTCAGTACGGGAAAGGCTAAAGAATCTTTCAAGGCTGAGCTTCCTCATCGTTTTGCCACGAAAGAGGAGGCTGAGTATTTTTTGAGAGATTGTGTTGAAGCTTCTTATACTGTAAAAAGTTTGGAGAAGAAGCCGGCCAAACGTTCACCGGCGGCACCGTTTACGACGTCAACTTTGCAACAGGAAGCTAGCCGCAAGTTAGGCTATTCGGTAGCACGTACCATGCAGATCGCACAGCGACTGTATGAGGCAGGGCATATCACCTACATGCGTACCGACTCAGTAAACTTATCGGATACCGCTATAGAGGGGGCTAAAGCCGAAATTCTGAAAGCCTACGGCGAGAAATATCATAAGAAGAGACAATATAAGACGAAGACTACAGGCGCTCAGGAGGCGCACGAAGCTATCCGACCAACCTACTTCGCCAACCACACCATTCAGGGGGAGCCTTCGGAAGTACGCCTTTATGAGCTCATATGGAAGCGAGCTATAGCTTCACAGATGAGTGAGGCAGAATTTGAAAAGACTGTAGCCAAGATTTCCGTGTCTACAAGAGAGGAAGAGCTTTCTGCTTCGGGGGAGGTGATGAAATTTGACGGTTTCCTTAAAGTGTATATGGAATCTGTCGATGATGAGAATGATACTATGACGGAAGAGGATTCGGACAACACCTTATTACCTCCATTGGAGATTGGACAGCTGTTGCACCTTAGTGAGATGACAGCTACGCAGCGCTTCTCGAGACCTCCAGCGCGCTATACGGAAGCCTCATTAGTGAAGAAATTGGAAGAGTTAGGAATTGGACGTCCTTCAACCTATGCACCTACCATCTCTACTATACAAAATCGAGGTTATGTAGTAAAAGAAGATCGTGATGGAAAACCTCGCGATTATAAGGTGCTTAAACTATCGGGAGGACAGATTTCCGAAGTGGTCAAGAGTGAGATGACAGGAGTGGAGCGCAGCAAACTGTTCCCGACGGACATAGGTATGTTGGTCAACGATTTCTTGGTAGAGCATTTTAAGGGAATTGTAGATTATAATTTTACAGCCAAGGTAGAGCGTGAGTTTGACGAAATTGCGCAAGGGCAAAAAGAATGGACCGACATGCTGGAAAAATTCTACCGTCCTTTCCACGAGGAGGTGCAGGATACTTTAGAGCATGCCGATCGTGCAACAAACGAGCGTATTCTTGGAATAGACCCTCAGACCGGAAAGCAAGTCAGTGTGCGTGTAGGACGCTTCGGGCCTTTGGTACAGCTAGGTACCCAAGACGATGAGGAAAAGCCTAAGTTTGCTTCTCTACGTAAAGGGCAGATGATTGAAACCATCACCTTTGAGGAGGCTATGGATTTGTTCAAGCTTCCTAAGAAGGTAGGAGAGTTTGAAGGTAAGGAAATGGTAGTAGCTGTAGGACGTTTTGGTCCTTACATACGTCACAATTCTGCTTTCTATTCCTTACCTAAAGGTTTGGATCCTTTGGATGTCACCGAAGAGCAAGCAATAGAAATTATAAAGGAAAAACGCCAAAAAGATATTGATAAGGTGATACGTGTTTTTGAAGAAAATGAAGAAGCACGTATTGAAAATGGCCGTTGGGGACCTTTCATTCGTTTTGGTAAGCAAAACATCAAGATTCCGAAAGGTACGGATATAAATGCCATCACCTATGCAGATGTGTTGAAATGGGTTGAGGAGGATCCTAAATCATCCAAAGCCAAAACAAGTACAAAGAAAACGACAAAGTCTACGAAAAAGAGTTAAAGATGAAGAAGGATTTGCCGGTTAATATTGTAGAAGATATATCGGTGGCGGTAGTTCTGGAAAGCCAGACGCCGGAAGCCAGACATTGGACGGTTTATCTTGTCAATGAGAAAGATGTACCTTTACGTAATGTGTTAATCTCCTCCAAAGGGTATGGTGAAAAAGATGGCAAGGAAGTGAAGACTACGGTCTTGCGTCATTTCTTGGGAGACGTAGAGGCGCAGAGTGCAGTTCAGATTGAGGTTATAGATTCTCAGGTGTTCGGCCTTACAAACGAATATTGGTTGAGTTATTATATTGAAAGTACGATTTACGATAAAAAGTATATCTTTTTACCTGAAAGTATCGTGGACGAAAATTTAAGTAAAGTTCCTCTGGTAAATAAGCCGGGAGTTATTATTGGGGGGAATATCTAATTATGGCAAGAGACAATTTTATCATAGCGATAGACGGATTCTCCTCTTGCGGTAAAAGTACGGTAGCTAAGGCCATTGCCAAGGAGCTGAATTTTGTTTTTGTAGATAGCGGCGCCATGTATAGAGCGGTGACGCTTTATTTTTTGAGGAATAATATAGACTTCACGAACGAACAGGCTGTTAAGAAAGCTTTGGATAATATCCATATTGATTTTATTCCCAATACCGAAAAGACATTGATTTTGTTGAACGGTGAAGATGTCTCGGATGCCATACGCCAGATGGAGGTATCGGACAAGGTCAGTGAGGTGAGTGCCATTAAGGAGGTACGTAAAGCTTTGGTAGCGCAGCAACAACAGCTGGGGGCCAGACGTAATATCGTCATGGACGGTCGCGATATAGGGACTACAGTTTTTCCGGATGCAGATCTGAAAATATTTATGACGGCAGATCCTTTGGTGAGAGCAAACCGTCGTTTCGCAGAGCTTACATTAAAAGGTGAGGACGTCACCCTAGAAGAAGTCATAGAAAACCTAGCGCACCGCGATCATATTGATAGCACTAGGGCAGAGAGTCCACTTCGTCAGGCCGCAGATGCTATAGTGCTGGATAACTCACATATGACGCAAGAGCAGCAACTTCAATTTGTTTTGGAGCATTATAATAAGAAGAAGAAATAAAAAAGGCGGTATTGCAATACCGCCTTTTTTATTTCTATATATGTTTAATATTTGCGTTCTACTTGAGTATAAAAAATATACGTCAGAAGTGCTCCTATACTGGCCATTACTACCCCAACTAAGGAAGGATAATTATATGTTAGTCCATATAGCAAGGGGATAGCGCCGAAATAAGCGCCTAAAGAATTACCTATATTGAAAGCAGCCTGACCTGCTGAGGCCGCAAAAGTTTCGGCACCTTTGGCATTATTGATGAGCATCATCTGTAATGAAGGACCTATGCTGAAGGCTATCATGCCTGTAATGAAGGCCATGGGATAAGCAAAAATCTGGATATGGGCAATGAAGAATAATACCAAAAGGCAGCATGCCATGGCGCCAAAGCTGGTCATCGCAGCTTTGCTAGGAGAGAGGCTGTCAGCTACCTTTCCTCCTAATAAGTTACCCACACACATTCCTGCTCCTATTAGCACCATAATTATGGAAACACTGTCTTCAGAAAGACCGGATACAGTGGTCACCAGCTTTGAAATATAGCTTATCCAAGCAAACAGCCCTCCTGTGCCGATGGATATCACCGCTATGATAAGCCAAGCATCCCATCGTTTGAAATATCCAATTTGTTTTATGACGTTGCTGTCTTTGTTGGCAGGGAGGGCTGGCATCCAGAAGTAGATGGTTAGGAAAGTCAGCAATCCTAAAAAGCTTATTATACCGTAGGTGATTCGCCAATCATAATGATGTCCGATAAAAGTTCCCAATGGCACACCAGCAAGGTTGGCTATGGTCATGCCTGTAAACATGATGGCTATGGCTTGTGCTTCTTTACCACGTGTAGCCAGCTGGGAGGCTACTACAGATCCTATACCGAAAAAAGCGCCGTGTGGTAGTCCCGAGATAAAGCGTGCTATAAACAGACTCCAATAGTTAGGTGCGATGGCGAAAAGACCATTAAATACAAAAAATAATAGCATCAGAAATAGCAACACCTTCTTGGCCGGAAAACGGGAGGTGGCAGCTACCAATGTGGGAGCACCCACCACTACCCCTAAGGCATAGAGGCCGATAAGGTTGCTGGCAGTGGGAATATCTATATTTATGTCGTTGGCAATGTCGGGGAGTATACCCATCATGGTAAATTCGGTCATACCTATTGCCAATCCACCGAATGCTAAAGAAATCAGACCTTTGTTTAGAGACATATTATAGACCTTTGTTTAGAGACATATTATAAAACTATTTTAGGAGGGCAAAGGTACTTAATTATAGGATAGGAAAAATGGATTAGATGTCAAATCCAATGGGCATGAATGTTTTTGTTAGATAGAGAAAAGGGGATAGCTATTTGCTTAACTGCTTTAATTCGTCCTGGCTGAAAAGTTTAGTTCCTTTTAAGAAGTTAAAAATGATTGTTTTAGCTTTTTCGTCCGTCATCTTGTGAAGGTTGGCAAGAAGAAACTGTTTATCTTCAGTTAGGTTATCTTTATATCCCAAGAAATCAGGGGTATAATGCTGTATGCAGAAACGTATAAAGCGTAGCTCCGGATTCTGAGGGTCTTGTTGGATCTGCTGTTCCAGCATTTTACGTCCTTCCTTGAAGTGACTCATCTTTTTAAAAGGGTTGATTGTATGTTTGGCTGTAAACATGGTAAAAGCCGCTAGATATCCTCTTTCTATGGAAGTTTTGGGATTAGTCTTTAGAACCTGCAAGTATTGTTTGCATAGCTTCTCGTCCTTTACGCCCTTGTTGAAATCTTTTCGGATATCGTATAGGTCGATATCGGATATATCTTGTCCCTTAACGGTAAGAGCAAAGCAGCTGTATGTTAAGGCTATAAGAAGGACGATATTTCTCATAAAAAACAAAGGTTAAGTTTTACCTTAACCTTTGCAAATAATAAGCCAAATATTTTGTTGTTATTTGATGAGTTTGTTATACAGTAAGTTGATGATTTCCGCGTTCATCGCCACAAAGCCGTCTTTATATTTCAATACACATCCGTTGGTAATGACGACGATGCCGTATTTGGTTTTAGGATTGAAGAACATGGCGCTATAGAGACCATATGCCGATCCTGTATGACCTACGAGGTGCTGTCCGGGAATCAGCTTATCCGTTTCCTGTAGTGCCAATCCGTAACCTTCGTCATCCGATATTTTTGTCTGCATGAGCTTGGAAGTTTTCTTGTTAAGAACCTTCACTTTTCCGGACTTGCCGTAGTTCATGTGCATGATCATGTATTTGGCCAGGTCTACTGCCGATATTTTCATTCCACCGGTTGGAGAGAATATAGGGGTTGTTTCTCCCAACTTATGGTTTTTAATATCCTCACTGCGCGGGTTGTATGCTGCCGGCTCTAAGACAAATTGGTCATTTTTCTGATTGTAAGAATATAGGGAAGCAAAGCGTGTATTGTCCAAGGAGTCTATGCAATAACCTCCATATAGTCCTAGTGGGTCGAGAATCTGCTGCCGTATGTATTGGTCGAAGCGTACATTGGTTAATCTTTCTAGGATAGCTCCCGCCATGTTGAAGTTGAGATTACAGTATTGATATTTTGTTCCCGGTTCGTAGTCGTTATAGCTCTTTTGCCAGTTTGGGTTTTTTGAAGGGTTGATAACATCCAGCTCAAAATATCCGTTGGCATCATTGATGCTGGAAGTATGGGAAAGAAGCATTTTCAAGGTTATTTTTTTATCCGGGAATTTAGGGTTACGGATAGGAAAACCTACCAAGTCGCTGCAGTCGTCTTCCAAGCTTATTATCTTTTTTTCTACCAGCTGCATGAGCGCTGTGGCGGTAAACGATTTAGAGATGGACGCTATACGGAAGATATGTTTGTCCACGTCCAGTTTTTCCTGCGTTTCTAGCGAGCTGTATCCTATAGCATTTTTTTCTATGATTTTGTTGTTTTTGACGACGACGTAGGCGACACCCACGGCTTTATATTTATCCGCTATGGACTGTACATCGTCTTTTACTTGCTGTGCTAAGAGAGGGGATACGGTTGTTAACGTTGCGAATAATGACATTAAAAGTTTTTTCATAGTTATAGGTTGTTATTAAATGATGTTCAATAGAAGTTTTAGGCCGTAGCCTATGCTTATGGCAATCATGAAGCTTGCTAAGGTCCCTACGAGTATGTATTCTGTGAATTTGGTGTCTTTGGCGTTGGCCAAGTCTCCGAAGCGGAAGATGGATTTTGCAGCTAGCAGGAAACCTATTCCTTCCCAAAAGTCCACCAGTATGAACAATACTATAAGCAGCCTTTCGATTATACCTATCCATAATCCGGCATGCATTAGACTGTCTTGCTTCTTGTTGTAAAATTCGGATTCCTTTTGCCACTTGGAAAAGAATAGCCTTAAGATTACGGGTGTGACAATGGTGATAGCTACGAAAGCAATGCTGTATAGCAACACCTTTTCGAAGGAAATCTGTTGGAGAGGAAGAGCATCCCATCCAAAGGAGAATATCACTACGATGAAGATGATACTTATATGTAAGATTTGGTCAATGACAAAGAGCAGAAAGGGATTGCGAGGAAATTTTTCCTCCATCCATATTTTTAGACTGTCGATTGCCAGATGGGAAATAGCGATGGTTGCGATGACCAAAGCGTATTGTTCTTTATCCTTCCAAAGGAAACCGACTAAAAGGGCGATATGGATAAGGATGTGCAAGAGAAGGTAGCCAACATTATCTTTTCTTCTAAGGACCATCGTCTTCGTCTGTAGGGCGAAGTCTCCGATAAGATGTGCTAATAATAATTTTAGTAATAATGTTAGCATGTGATTAGTAATTGCTTTGTACAATATTCTATGGTCAGTTTGATCTTTTGCCAATTAGCTTTCTTTAGCTCGGTGCTAATTTGACTTTGGTGCTTTCTATGCAATAACTTTGTTAATTCCAGTTGACTGGCTTCGGGATGTTCTATAGCGGTTTTTACTGTTTTTGCCATATTCACTGTCCATCTGTTTGCCAGTTCAGTAGCCAGCTGCAACATGATATTGGTAGATTCATCCCAATGGTCAAACGGTGATCGAACACGAATCAGCTCTTTGTCCAACGTATCAAACGCTTCGCCCGAAAAGATATAGGCTTCTCCCGAGGAATCTTTTACATGTTGTCGTTCCACTTCTATTTTACCTATGCCCAATCCGAGCCGTACATCAAGTTTTTCTATGGTACGTATACTTGCTTTTATGTAAAATACCGCTTCAATGCATTTCTCTAACGGTAATTCTATTTGAAAGCTATCGCCTCTAAAAATATCAAATTTATTTGAATAGTGACGTAGACAATCAGTCAAAACCGACAGCCATATTTCAGAACTTACTTTTCTGGAATGTACGATATCACCGGTAAGGATAGCTTTTAGGGAACTCATTGTTTTATTTTATAATCAAATGTAATGATAATTTATTATATCATCAATATGAGTGATAATTTATTATATCATTATTTTTAATGATAATTTAATTTATTATTAGAATTAGTGATATTTTATGGAGGAGACAAAAACAAAAGGCTTCTATCTTGATAGAAGCCTTTCGGAGATAAATAATATAGGTGTGTAAAATATCCTAGAACGTGAATTTCACTGAACCAGTCCATGTACGTCCCCAACCTACTAACACATAGTTAGAAGTGTTGATACCTTTCCAAGTAGCGTCGTTAGGGCCAGCGGTACGGTATGAAGTAGCTTCAGAGATGTAGAACTCGTCGAACAAGTTGTTTACGTTGACACGGAAGCTGATAGTGTTTTTGTCGCTAATTACTACTTTGTACGATAGACCGGCGTCCACTAAATCGTAAGAAGGCAATCTTAATGTTTGTGAACCGTTTGATGGAAGAGCACCGTACAATCTGTCGTGGTAGCGGTAATCAGCATCTATAGCCAAGTCTTTGATGATAAAGTATTTGAAACCACCACCGAAAGTAGTTTGAGCGGCATCGCCAACTTTTACGCCAGTAAGGTCTTTTTCTTCGATACCTAACTGGATGCGGTCTTCGTTACGTAGGATAGTCTTAGCTAAACCATCATATTTCCAATCACCCACAGAGGCAAAACCTTTCAATGTAAATCCTTTGAAAGGACGTGCTGCGAAGTCTAATTCCAAACCTTTGTGATCTTGTTTTACACCGTAATTTGTTTGGTAGATCAATTCGCCTATAGCGATTAAGTTAGGATCATATTTCGCTACATCTTTATCTGAAGCGATGAATGAGCTACTTGTTACGCGGTTTTCCCATGTAGTGCGGTAAGCGTTCAAGTTAGCATCGAAGTATTTCGAAGTGAATTTATAGCCTAACTCAAGACCTAAAATTTTCTCATTGTATGCAAAAGGGTTAATATCGTTTGCATAGTTCATGAAAATATTGTTTTGGTATGGTTGGCGAGAGTAGTACCCGGCATTACCGAAGATTGTGTGTCCGGCTAAAGTGTAGCTCAAGCCACCTTTTGCGTTGTAACCGAAGTTGTTAACGGCATCCGATTTTTGTTTACCCGGTTCATATTGATAATAGTCTTCACGGATATTTTGTTGTTCGGAAATTGAACCTTGGAAGAATGCTGTAAATCCATTTTTAGCATATTCAATTTGACCGAACAAACCGCCATAACGAATGATTTGGTCGTATTCCCAAGCTATACGATCTTCTTTGGCAGTGGCGCTGTTAGTCCATGTTTTCCAAGGGTTGGTAGAGAATACATTGGAAGTAACGTAAAGTTGGGATTGTGAAGGAACTAACATTTTAACTTCATGAGTGATGCTAGGAGCACCTAACAAGTCAGTAACTTGTCTGTAGTGAGTTCCTTTATAATCACGCAAGTCAAAACCAATGTTGAAGGACAGGTTGTCATTCAGCTTACGGTTATAGTTTGATACGATACCATACCATTGGTGGTTGTTCATATCTGCTGCCAAGTAAGGAACTTTAGCTTTTGTAGCGTCAGTACGTTGTGACTGCCCACCACCGCGTGCCATAGAAGCATATAATACGGTAGCTAAAGACGCTTTTTCAGAGATTTTCCAGTCCCAGTTGAAGTTGGCAACAGGTTTATGGTAGAAGTTTTTACGTACGTTGGTTTCTACGCCATTGATGATAGAAACGTTGTCGTTATATTTTCTACCTTTTTCTAAGAAGTTTTTCAAACTTGCTGTATAACCTTGCATATGCCATTGTGGGGCACCGGTTACCATTAAGTTTAAGTTATGTTTATCGTTGACTTTGTATCCCACAGATAGGAAATAGGTTTGTCCAGCACCTCCGGTTTGGTTCATATAGCCGTCGCCTTTCCAGTCGGTAAGCATCAAAGATACGGCAAGTCCGTTTTTCATCAAGCCGGTGTTATAGGCAACTGTAGTTTTGCGGTACATGTCGTTACCTACAGTGCGTTTTACGAAACCGCCTTGTTGCATCTCTGTAGATTTGGTGATGAAGTTTACCGTACCACCTACTGACGAGATAGCCAATTTTGAAGAACCTAAACCACGTTGGATCTGAACAAGTGAGGCTACATCCGAAAGCCCGTTCCAGTTAGACCAGTACACACGACCATTGTCCATACCGTTGATAGGTTGTCCATTCAATAAGAATGCCGTGTTAGATTGGTCAAAACCACGAGTAGTCATCGAGGACTCACCAAATCCTTTAGCTTGACTTGTCACATACACTGAAGGCGTGTTGATTAAAGCGGCAGTGATATCTTGACCGCCCACTTTTTCTTCAATTACATCTCTCTTGATTGTAGATACTGCAATTGGAGTCAAACGGTCTTCAGCCACATCCAATAAAGTACGACCTACTACAAGAATTTCATCCAATGCTTGTTCGCCACTTGGAACTAAAATAATAGTACCAATAGGTGTGTTAGCAGAGAAATTAACTTGTTTTGTTTCGTGGCCGAGGAATTTGATTTGAAGCTGGCCGCTTGTTTGGTTGGTGGTTAATTTGAAGTTACCTTCCGCATCGGTAGAAGTTCCTTCCTTACTTCCTGCAACCATGATTGTGGCACCCGCGATAGGTTCCGTGCCGTTGGTAACTTTACCAGTGATAACTTGTTGAGCAAGAGCGACGTTACTGGTAAGCATGAATGCCATAGAGGCATACAGTAGGGTAGAATTTTTGTTCATCTTGTTAGATAAAATATTTCAATTGGTTGCAAAGGTAACTTAAAAACTTAAAAATGTAAAATATTGTTAAAGTTCAAATAAAGCACTTAATTTTATTTATTTATATCTGCCAAAAATATATTCAAAAATAATTTGATTGTTTAGTTAACTAATTGAGTGACAGAAATTAATCTGTTGCTATTGTATTTAAAAGCATTTTTCTCCGGTAGTAAGCTAAGGTAAGTCTTTCTGTCAGATTATTGTAAATAGTTGGTTGTTATAATTTTTGTAAAGATGAAGAAAAGGAAAAATAAAATTGCCTTAGCACTGCAGCCCCAAAAAGTGCTATAAACCTTATTTAATAGGTAAAATCTTTTATTGTGATTTAAGATGTTGAAATGTGGATATTAAGTTTTTGTTAACCCTATTTAAATCAGGAATTTGTTGTGTAACTTTACACCGTTGACCAATCAATTTTACGTTTAATGAAAACATATTTACTCCTTTTTGCTTTGCTGTTTGCTAGCTTAGCGACGGTACAAGCACAAGTTACTACCAGTAGTCTAACCGGGGTAGTGACCGAAAGCACCGGAAAATCCACGGCAGGTGCGACAATCAAAGCAACCCACATTCCTTCTGGAACCACGTATTCGGGGGCGACGAATGCTCAGGGAAGGTTTAACTTGGCTAACATGCGTGTAGGCGGTCCTTATCGCGTGGAGATCACCTATGTGGGACAAAATCCTATTGTTTATGAAGATGTTTATCTTCAGTTGGGACAACCCTTTGTATTGAATCCTGTTTTTGGGGAAGATGCTTTGCTAATCGATGAGGTAACTATCACAGGCAGTCGTACAAAGAGTGACAAAAATGGTGCTTCCACTGTAGTAAACCGTTCGCAGATTGAAAATTTACCTTCCATCTCTCGTAGTGTTAACGACTTGACACGTCTTACGCCACAGGCAAATGGTACAGCGATAGGGGGAGGTAACTACCGTGCAAATAACTTTACGGTGGATGGTGCGAATTTCAACAACCAATTTGGTATAGGTCAAAATATTCCTGCCAATGGTTCACCAATCTCTATTGACGCTATCGAGCAGATTGTGGTGAATGTGACACCTTTCGACGTACGTCAGTCAGGTTTTACAGGTGCTGCGGTAAATGCGGTAACGCGTTCCGGCCGTAATAACTTCTTCGGATCGGCTTTCTATACCGGACGTTCGGATCATCAGCAAGGTTCGCGTGTAAAAAATACGCAAGTTGCTATCAACGATATGGAGGAGAAACAATACGGTGTAAGCTTAGGAGGTCCTATTGTTAAAAATAAGTTGTTCTTCTTCGTTAACTTGGAGCAAAATAAAACCGTAGAACCTGGACCAACAAAAGTTGCAGATGACGCCAACAACCGTCAATATGGTTCGGGTAACTCCAACATTGCAAGACCTACTTATCAGTTTCTGGATGAAGTAAGAAATTACTTGATCACTAAATATGGATATGATCCAGGTGTTTATCAAGGTTACTCGAATAAGAGCAATAACGATAAACTTTTCGCTAAGATCGACTGGAACATTGCCGACAACCATAAAATTAACTTCCGTTACAATCAGGTAAAAGGAAAGAGTCCAAGTCAAATCAGTAATTCTTTCACTGGATCAGGACTTTCCAACCTAAGCCGTACCGGATCAAATGCTTTACACTTCTCTAATTCCAACTATTTCCAAGAAACTAACCTCTATTCGGGAGTAGCGGAATATACCGGTAAGTGGGGCAACACTAATAATACTATACGTGTAGCATACGTTCATCAAAACGAACCACGTTCTTCTGGCGGAGCAGACTTTCCTCTGGTGGATATCAAGGAGGGAAATAATATTATCACCACTTTCGGCTATGAGCCATTCACTTATGGCAACTTACGTGATGTGAAGACTTTGACTGTGTATTACGACGGGAACTATGTATACAAAAACCACAACTTCACGTATGGAGCCCAATACGAGGCTAGTACGACAAAAAATGGTTTCCAACGTTTTGGGGCAGGATATTACTTGTATAATTCGTGGGATGATTTTGTAAATGGGGCTAAGGCAGCTAACTATGTGCTTACTTTCCCACTGACAGAAGACGGCTCTCAGGCTTTCCCTTCATTCAAATTTGCACAGTATTCGCTTTTTGTTCAAGACCAGATTGCTGTTAACAGTAAACTGAAACTGACTGGAGGTGTTCGTTTGGAATTGCCAACATTCCCTAGCATTTCTGCTATGAAAACACACCCGCTTGTGGAGCAGTTAACGTTTGCTGACGGATTAAAGCTAAATACAGGTTTGACTCCGAAAGCGCGAGTGATGGTGTCTCCACGTATCGGCTTCAACTATGATGCTTATGGAGACCGTTCATTGGTATTGCGTGGTGGTTCGGGTATTTTCACCGGACGTATTCCTTTTGTATGGATTGTAGCTCAGTCTGGTGATGCAGGTATGTTGCAATATACACAAATCTTTCCTGCAGACCGTATTCCTGATTTTAATCCGGATATCAAAGCTAATTTTCCTTCTCCAATTCCTCAGGCAGGAACCTCTATTCCAAGTTCTATCTCAGCTATGGATAGAAACTTGAAGTTCCCTTCAACATGGAAGACCAGCTTAGCTGTAGACTACACATTGCCAGGAGGAATTATTGCTACATTAGAAGGTATTTATAACAAAGACCTTAATGCTGTTGTGGCGAAAAACGTAAACCTTGTAGAACCTACTGCTTTAGCAATCCCAGGATATAATGATCACAGATATATCTATCCAGCCAGCACAGCTAGTAAATACATCAATAAATTAAATTCTAATGGATTGGTTACGCCTGATGCGACAAACCGTTTTGATCCTACCTATATGACAAATGCTAAAGGAGGTCATTATTATTCAGTAACAGCACAGTTACAGAAAAACAATTGGAATGGCATGTCGGCATCTTTAGCATACACTTATTCAGGAGCTAAAAACTTTGGTGATGGTTCGGGAGACCAGATTGCCAACTTGTGGTCATTGCCAGCTACAAACACAGGAAATCCAAACGTTCCTTCGTTAGGATATACTACAAACGTGGTACCTCACAGATTGGTAGGGTTTGTTTCTTACAGCAATAACTGGATAGGTAAGTTGAATACTACTATGACCTTATTCTATTCAGGATCTTCAACAGGAAGAATGAGCTATGTTTATGCTGGAGACTTCAACCGCGACGGAAACTCAAACAACAATGACTTGATTTATGTGCCTAGCAGTCCTGCAGAAATAGAGTTTGATCCAATAGCTGCTGGTAACAGCAACTATGGTGGAAGGGCTTATACTGCTCAAGAGCAGGCCGATATATTCTTTGAGTTGATTGATAACGATAAATATTTAAAATCACGCAAAGGAAAATACGCAGAGCGTAATGGTGGCGTGATGCCTTGGAGAAATCAGTTTGATTTCCGTCTATCTCAAGAAATCTTCAAAAATGTAGGCGGAGCAAATAATTCGTTGGAATTTTTCTGGGATGTATTTAATCTAGGCAACTTATTAAGTTCAAATTGGGGTGTGTATAAATCCGCTAATACCCAGTTGTTGAGACCGACAAATACAAGTGCATTAACTCCTGACGGTACAACAAAACCTAAATTCCAACTTAATTATAGCAATGGAGATATTATTCGTTCAACAACTTACGTAAACGAAACAATATCATCAACGTATTACATGCAATTCGGGTTGAAATTCAAGTTTAACTAAGGTTGTTTAAGTGCTATATGTAAAAAGCCTTTCCATATATCGGAAAGGCTTTTTTAATGGATGTCTTTTATTAGAAGTTTGGTTTGAGCAAATATTTATCGTAGAAACGAAAGATATGTCCGGCAGCCTCTTCGGCGGTATCTACTATTCTATACAGCTTTAGGTCCTCAGGAGAGATATATGCATTGGCAAGCATGGTCTTTTCGATCCATTCGAACAAACCGCCCCAATATTCCGAGCCTACTAATACGATAGGGAAGCGGGCGATTTTTCCGGTCTGGATAAGAGTGATCGCTTCAAATAGCTCATCCATCGTGCCGAACCCTCCAGGCATCACGATATAGCCCTGAGAGTATTTCATAAACATAACCTTACGTACGAAGAAGTAGTTGAAGGTTAGAATTTTATCTCTGTCTATATAGCTGTTGTGAAACTGCTCGAATGGCAATTCGATGTTTAAGCCTACCGATTTTCCACCCACAAGGTGAGCTCCTCTGTTGGCTGCTTCCATAATTCCCGGACCACCCCCAGAGATCACACCGTATCCTTTTTCTGCCAGAAGTTTGGCTATCTCTACGGTCATCTGATAGTATTTATGGTTTTCAGGAGTTCGTGCCGAACCGAATATAGAAACACAAGGACCTATTTTTGCCAACTTCTCAAAGCCATCCACAAATTCTGACATGATTTTAAAAATCTGCCATGAATCTTTCACTTTAATCTCTTGCCAAGTTTTGTTGGCAAACGAATTTCTAATTTTACTTTCTCCTGTCGTCATCTTCTTTAAACTCAAATCAAGAGTTGCAATATAATAAAAATTATATTTCTATCCTTATACTAAAATTTTCCTTAAGAAAGCTATTTTTTGTCCGAATGGCCCAAGTTTTTTTCAGGACAGATGCGGTCTCTTACCCGCTGCTTTAGGGTTTTGATATCTGCAAAGCCTCCATCTCTTTTTCTGTCGAAAATCATAAAATCTTCATGACGTATCTGAAAACGGCCGCTCACCTCGCTAGGAATAAGCGTAATGCCGTAAACATCCTCTTCAAAGGTGGTCAGTAACTCTTGGGCTATATAAGCAGCCCGTAACATCCATCCGCACTTAGGGCAATATTCAATCTGTAGTGTTGGTTTCATAACAGAAATATAAAAAAATATAATGCAGAACGGAGCAATGTTTTCGTATACTGATATTTTGCTGACATAAAAAATAATTACCTTTGTATTATGAATTTTTCATCCAAGCTATTAGAAAATGCGGTAGAGGAGTTCGGGCGCCTGCCCGGAATCGGGAAAAAGACCGCATTGCGATTGGTGTTACATCTGCTCAAACAGCCGGATGGCGAAGTGCAACGTTTTGTGCAGTCCCTGACTACGCTCAAAGAGCAGATACAGTATTGTCGCGAATGCTACAATATTTCGGATGAAGCTGTCTGTGAGATCTGTCAGTCCGTAAAGCGTGATAAGACGACTATCTGTGTGGTGGAGGACACTCGTGATGTCATGGCCATAGAAAATACCAACCAGTATCAAGGTGTTTATCATGTATTGGGAGGGCTTATCTCTCCGATGGAAGGTGTAGGTCCTTCGGATCTAAAAATCGAAGGGCTTCTCGAACGCATACGTCGAGGGGACGTCAAAGAGGTAATCCTAGCCCTCAGTGCTACTATGGAAGGGGATACCACCATATTCTATCTATACCGTAAGCTGAAAGAATTTGATATTCAGATTACGACCATAGCTAGAGGTATAGCGTTCGGTGGAGAATTGGAATACGTGGACGAAATAACACTGGGCCGCTCCATATTAACTCGTGTGCCATACGAACGCAACGTAGGTTAAATCTTCATCTTGGTAATGACAAACTGGAATCCACCACTAGCAAGTAGTAGTAGGCTACCTGCCACTGTCCACAAGGTGAAGTATCCGTAGTGTTCAGCTAGGTAAGTTCCCAAATAAGGGGAAACGATATTGGCTGCAGCGAAGGCTAATGAGTTGAACCCCATATAGGCTCCTTGGTTATGTAATCCCGCTCGTTTGATAGAGATTGTAGCCATAAAGGGTAGTGTCAGCATCTCCCCGGTGGAAAGAATAAACATGGACATATAAAGCCAGATAAGCCCAAAATCTATATTCAGCATAAAGTATGCTATGGAAGTAATGGCTGTACCCCACACCATAATCTGCCGTACCGTAAAGCGATGTTCTACGAAATGGACCAAGACCATTTCAAAAACCACTATGACGAAGCCGCTAAACCCTAGAAGAAGACCTATCTGTGTGGAGTCTAAGCGATAAACATCCTTATAAAACAGCGGTAAAGTACTTAACAGCTGAAAGAATGCCATTGAAAAGAGGCAACATAAAATATTGAAGATGATGAAGAGACCGTCCCGATAAGCGTTTTTCTCTTTTTTCGTATCTTCAGAAGTTTCTTTGGTTGTTACATTAGGCTTTCTGTTTTTGAAGAAATAGATAAAGACAATACATGCCAATCCGGCAGCAATAGCGTTACCATAGAAAATCCAATGATAGGAAATAGTGGCGAGGAAGCCTCCCAGTGCAGGACCTATGGAAAACCCTAAATTTACGGCCATCCTGTTGAGTGAATAGGCCCGTGTAATATTTTCGGGTTTAGCATAGCGTGCCACCGAAACTGAGTTGGCCGGTCTAAATGTGTCGGCCACTACGGAAAGCAGGAAAATCATAGGAGCCAGCCCTTCGAAGGTAGTGAAAGCCGGTAGCACCAAGAAAAGTGGTATTACCGCCATCAGGGAGATGGCCTGAACTTTAAAATTACCAAAGCGGTCTGTCAGCCAACCTCCTAACCAGGAACCACATACCGCTCCTAATCCAAAGCAGCCTAACACCAGACCTATCTGAGTCTTGCTGAAGCCCAACTCCGAAGACATATACATCCCCAGAAAAGGTATTACCATGGACCCGGTTCTGTTAATCAATATCACCAAAGCCAATAGCCATGCCGCTTGCGATAATCCTTTGTATGAGTTTATATATGTTTGAAAAAGAGCTTTCAATCTATTTTTATGTAATTTAAAAGGTTAATTATACAATATTGTTGTCAACTTTGTAATTGTTGAATACAACCTTTTTTGTTTTGTCTTTGGGATTGAAGATAAAATCTATTCTTCCCAATATTGCTCCACCCGTTGCAGCCTGATTGACTATAGTTTCTTTGCCGGCAGCGTTAAGGACACGGGTTGGTTCTTCTAGGTAGGTGTGTGTATGTCCTCCTATGATAAGGTCGATATCCTTTGTTGCGGCGGCCAATTTCAAATCCGAAATCTGATCCGTGGTATAGCTGTATCCCAAATGAGAAAGACAGATAACAATATCGCATTTATGCTTGTTCTTTAACGTAGGAACTATTCTGTTTGCTACAGCAATAGGATCCAAATATTTCATCCCTGCATAGTTTTTCTTGTCTACAAGTCCTTCGACATTGACGCCTAGTCCGAAGACTCCTATTCGTATTCCACCTCGCTCCAAAATCAGGTATTCCTTGGTTTTTCCGGCCAAGGCTGTATTGCTGAAGTCGTAGTTGGAGGTAACGAAAGGAAAGTTGGCTTTGTCGAAATGTTTGAGAATACCGTCAATGCCATTGTCAAATTCGTGGTTGCCGAAGGTGCCTGCATCATATCCCAACTTGGACATGAGGGTAAGCTCCAGCTCTCCATCAAAAAGGTTGAAATAGGGGGTACCTTGAAACATATCTCCTGCATCGAACAGAAGTACATGCTTTTCTTCCTTACGTATTTTGTTTATCAACGTACTTCTGCGTGCTACACCTCCTAATCCTTGTAGTTTTGAACCATCCATAGGAAAAGGTTCTATGCGGCTGTGTACGTCATTGGTATGTAGGATGGTAAGCTTTATTTCTGTAGGCTTAGCCCACAGGTCTGTAGGCAGCTGACTTAGTGCTATAGTACCACCCAATACTCCTATATTTTTTAGGAAATTTCTTCTATTTAATGATTTGAACTCTGCCATCGAGTTTAGTATTTATGGTTTTACCTTCACTTGTTAACTTCTTCAGGTAGTCGATAAGACCGTTTCGGACCAATATTCCTGAATCTTTTCTCGAAATAGGGTTGTCTAGTCCTAATATGCGGTCGCCGCCATTAGCCAGATAATCGTAGGTCACCAATTTATAATTCTTATTGATGTCGAAAGGTTGGCCTTGAATAAAGACATCTACCGGCTTTCCGTCTTTGATTTTCATGGTCATTCCCGCGATAGGTTGTCCCCCTGTGTTGGCCATAAACTGTAACAGGTTAGCCATTTCCGACCCTTTTATTTCCAATATGGTGATATAATTTTCAAAAGGCATGAGCTCATAGATATTGCCGATTGTAACATCTCCCTTCTTGATGTCTGCACGTATACCGAATTTTGTGGCAATAGAAAACTGTACGTCAGGATCCAGTGTTTTTCCGATTTCCAGCAGTGCATCTACGAAAAAGTTTCCAGCCGAAGATTCGGCTTCTGATCGCGTGCGGTACAGGTTGTCTTCGGCAAAGGCGATGACTCTGTTCATCTCAATTTCCATCTTTTGCTTATAAGGCAAATAATATCGGATGATGCTGCTGTCTTCTTCAACCTGACTGTTAATGACATAGTTGTGGGTTGAAGTGCTATGTCCCCATTGAGTGGTCTTGCATCCCACTAGGGAGAGGGTTAGCAAGAGCGTCGGGAATATTTTCGAAAAGAAATTCATGGTACTAAATTTTATGCGAAGCTAAGAAGAATGTGGCTAGGAGCCAATTATCTTTTTGTAAAATTTTGATTTCGTCCTAGTAAAATTGTAAAAAAAAGAATTCTAATTTTTTCAAACAAAGTATTAGTTGTAATTTGGCTTATTGAAATCTAAATTATTCACCTTAAATAATCGATCTAAACTAGAGTAGGAGGAAGAGAAAAAGTATGCCTTTAAAGATTCCAGATAATTTGCCGGCTATAGAACTTCTAAAGCGTGAGAACATTTTCGTTATGAGTGATTTGAGGGCCAATACGCAGGATATTAGGCCGTTGCGTGTATTGGTGCTCAATCTTATGCCTTTAAAGATTTCGACGGAAACCGACTTTATCCGGCTTCTGTCCAACAATCCTTTACAGGTGGAGATGGAATTTTTGAGTATGGAATCTCATGTATCCAAGAATACTCCACAGGAGCATTTGGAGATGTTTTATAAGACTTTTAGTGAAGTTTCGAATCAATATTACGACGGATTGATTGTCACGGGGGCACCTGTAGAGATGCTTCCTTTTGAGGAGGTGAACTATTGGGAGGAGCTTGTACAGATTTTTGATTGGGCCCGTACACACGTTACCTCTTCATTATATATCTGCTGGGCTTCCCAAGCTGCCTTGTATCATTTTTATGGCGTCAACAAAATTGCTTTGGACAAAAAGTTGTTCGGTGTATTCAAACATACCGCTAGCAAGAAGAAATATCCGTTGTTTAGAGGCTTTGACGATGAATTTTACATTCCGCATAGCCGACATACAACTATTGATAAGCAGGAAGTGTTGTCCAAAGACGGATTAACCATCCTTTCGGAATCTCCAGAGGCGGGAATTGCCATTTTAAGTTCAAGAGGAGGAAGGGAGTTTTACCTTACTGGTCATTCGGAGTATAATCCATTCACGCTGCATGAAGAATATATGCGTGACTTGGAAAAAGGTCTGGACATAGAGATGCCAAAAAATTATTATCGAAATGATGACCCTAATGAGGGACCTATGGTACGTTGGACAAGCCATGCCAACCTTTTGTTCAACAATTGGCTCAACTATTACGTGTATCAGGAGACTCCATATAACCTTAACGATATTGCTTCTTTAGGCGATATTGGTGAGCAGAGCGAATAATAGCCACGACATAAAAAGGACTTTGAAAACTTTTCAAAGTCTTTTTTTTAATGTACACTTTCTTTACTTTCAACGACTATTAGTTGTAATTTAGGAATATGATTGGTAGCTACAGATATATGGATATTGCTTTCTCCTCGTCGGATAAGGTAGCTACTGACATGGCTATTATCTTTTAAGTTTAACCTCCATGTCGTATTATCCTTTACCGATTCGTCCATGGGAGGCAAGACATCGCCTTCAAATACTTTAATTCCTCCTAGAGTACTCACTTGGTCGGTGATATTCTTGATGACATAGTATGTGGTGATTTCAAAGTTATTTGCAGGGTCTTGTTCTAGCATAGCACTAAAGACACGTCCTTTAACAGGGATTTTATTTAGGCTATCCAGATAAAAAATGAAGGTGCAATTTTCGCAGATATTTTCATTGGTCGATTTGGCTCCTTTGGGGACTTTTAGGTATGGAAAATCATTCAAATCTACATCGGAAATAGGTATGTTGCTTAGAAATTTTTCTATACTCAGGACGCCTTCTTTCTCATTGTCTGTATGTGGAGGGTTATTTGGTGGATGACAACCTACCAAAATTCCAACCAACAGTGATAGTAGTGCAGTTTTGTTGATCAGCTTTTTTATAAGATGTGAATCACTTACGGAGTATGATTTTTATTTCACCAAATTAATATTCTGGTAGTAAGACAGGAAGCTGATAAAAGTTTATTTTTTCCTTTAACATATCGATTATTAAGATTGTAGTCTTCAAATCTTCTCCAATAGCTTTACTTATCTGGTCTAATGAATTATTAGCTTTTAAAAGCTCAATGAGTTGTGTTTCTCTTTTGGTAAGTTTTACCGTAGGTATACTATTATCTTTATGGATGTTTTCTAGTTTTTCACTAGATATTTCACAGAAGAAGAATTCACCGTTCATTACTTTTGTGATAGCTTCGTAAATTGTGGGGATTTTTGCCCCTTTCACTATATAGCCGTCGGCTCCGGCTTTCATAAATCTGTTGATATATTCGTAATCTTCAAAAGAAGAGTAACCAATGATTTTGATATGAGGATTTACTTTTTTGAGGTAGGGGCAAATCTCAAAGCCACTTGTATCTGGGAGATTGATGTCCAGAAGAGCAACGTCGATATCTTTCAGTCCTGTAAATTCGAAAAGTGATTTACCGGTAGAAAAATTATCAACAATATGGATATCATCGTATTGCTGTAAACCAATTTTAAGGTTAAAAACCACTATAGGGTGGTCTTCTATAATGATAACCTTTCTCATAAATGATGCTTTTCATAGTAAGATGTTTTAATAATACAATAATTAAATAAGAAATACAATGATTTTGTAGCACTGTTTAAAAATATTCTTTGTATTGAGGGATTTGAAGTATATTTATATAAGTTTTGGGATTATCTACCTATGAAATTTAAAAAAATTATTTTTTATATACTATCTTATTTTCTACTTACCAGTCCATTATGTGCAAAATCTTTTTCTCTTGATTCGTTGAACCAGTATAATGACTCTGTTATAAATCTTATAAAACGCACAAGTAAACTAGAGAAGAAGCATGTGTTAATAAATGACTTGTTAAATAAGAATAAAGAAGAAAACTTTGATTTTAACCGCAATTTTGTTCAAAAGCATTATCTGCTTGATAAAAATTACCAAAAAGACAGTCTTACCTATTCCAAAATATTATTCAATCATTATTCAAAGCTATATTTTTTCGTAGAACCGGACACTATTCTTTCTTATATCAAAGGGATGATAAGTTACCTCAGGGGGTCGACTACTCCGGAGTTGCAAAATATGCTGTATGAGTTTCAGCTGTTGGAAGCTACGGTTATCGGTCGGATGGGCTATGCATTGACAGAGTTAAGGATGCTTTCCGAACTTTATCCTAAGCTACTTAAAAGCAATAACACACTACTTTTATATAGATATAATTTCAATTTAGCCCTTATATATTACCAATATAACGAAACACAAAAATCATTGGATTTTCTATATAAGGTCATCCATGAAAAGAAATTGACCCAAGAAGTACAAAGATATAAAGGTGTTTCTTATATCCTTCTTGCATCTAATTATTTGAAACTTAACCAACCGGATAGTATCAGAAAATATAATAGAATGGCGGCACAATTTCTAACACGAAAGGTGCTGAGTCATATAATTTATATTTCTCGATATCATAGTATCAATGCATATCTGTTGGCACTGGACAAAAATTTTGTTGAGGCCTATAAGAATATTGATTCGGCCTACAATATAGCTGTGGAACGTAATAATGACGGAGAAATTTTGTATTCTAATTTTATGAAAGCGCGTTGTTTCGCTTTGCAAAAACGTTATGATGAAGCTATAGATCTTTATAAATATATTTTGGCTAATTCTCCGGTCCTTATGCTTAATATTTATAAGTCTTATATTTTAAGAAATCTATTAGATGTTTATAAGCAGACTGGAAAGATTGAGAAGGTGTATGATACATATGACGAGCTTCTCGAATTTCAGGAAGAAGAGACACAGCGAACTAAAGAAATGCAGATAGAGGAGTTGGATTACAATTTCAAGCTCAATGAAAAGCTTAATGAAATTGAAAAACTTAGAATAACAAATGAGAAGGCGGAAGTGACCAAACAACGTAATCGTATTTTTATTGTGTCTTTGGTCATATTGATGGTTTTTCTTGCTGGTATTTCGCTTTTGATTCATAAGAACAACGTCCGTAAAAGGCAATTGGCGATGAACCAATATGCCCTGTTGGAAGCTAGATTGGAGGAAGAAAGGCAGAATAAAAAAATCTATGAGATGCAGCTGCTTAAGCAGGTGGAAGATAGGGAGCGAAACCGTATAGCTAATGATTTGCATGATAGTCTTGGGGGATTGCTGTCTTCCGTGAAAACTGCATTGTACAGCCTACAGGAAAGGCAAGAGGATAATACAGAGGATAAAGCCCATATCGATCAGATTTTGGGATATGTGGGGGAGTGTAAACAAGAGCTTCAACGTATTGTTTACAACCTCACGCCTCTCGTGGTGGAGAAATTCGGTTTTGTGGAAGCAATAAAACAATACTGCAAAAAACTTCAAAATGAACAGCTTAAGATTGATCTGCAGTTGATAAGTGTGCCGGCAAATATAGTTATGGAAGATGAGATTATGCTTTATCGTATTATCCAAGAGGTGCTGTATAATATTACCAAACATGCCCATGCAAGTCATGCCCTGGTACAGATTCAATCCAACAAAGAGGGCATGATGATGATTATTATCGAAGATAACGGACAAGGCATATCTGCGGATGTCATGGAGGTAAATGCAGGTTTAGGTCTTCGAAGTCTTTATTCTCGGGTGAGCAGTCTTAAGGGAAAAATTAATATAGAATCAGAGAAAGGACAAGGTACGGTGGTGAATATTATATGCTATCCTAAATTGAAAGATATTGTTTGATAGCGTACAACTATATCGTTGACTTGGAATTAAGCTGATAATTTGTTAATTTGAGGCAAATCAGTGTTATGATACCATCCATAGTTATAAGAAAGTACAAAAATGAAGATTTTGAACCGTTGGTTCGTGTGTTAGAGCAAAACATACCTCAATACTTTGCTGAGTCCGAGATTGAAGATTACAGAAATTTTCTGACCAATGAGTTGGAGGATTATTATGTTTTGGAAATGGAAGAAAGTGTTGTTGGAGGAGGAGGTATCAATTACGACAGGGCTAAGAAGATAGCAAAGCTGAGTTGGGATTTGCTATTGCCGCAGTATCACAATCAAGGATTAGGCAAGCTTTTGTTGGACCATCGTTTGGGCATCATTTCCAAGAGGGAATACGTTAATACTATTGTGGTCCGTACCTCTCAGTTTGTATATCCGTTTTATGAAAAAAGCGGGTTTAAATTAGTTGAAACACATAAGGACTACTGGGCAAAAGGCTTTGACATGTATAAACTTGTCAAAAACAAGTAACTTAACTTTCCTTAAGCTCAAAAAGAAAGCCGGAACATTTGTTCCGGCTTTCTTTTATTGAGACTTAGAAAACATTAGTTTAAAGCATCCAATTTAGCCTGAATTTCTTTAGATTTTTCTTCTGCTTGTAAGAAGTCATATAAGCTTTTCAAACCTCTCAAAGCGCTTTCTTCATTAGGATTAACCTTAATGGCGTTTAAGAAATATTTTTCTGCACCTTTAGCTCTTTCTTTGAATTCAGCTACTTTCGCATTGTATGCTGCATTGGTAATATTTCTGTCACTGTTCAATTTTTGTAAATCTTCACGGACAAGATTCATGATAACTACACCAGCATTAACGTTGGCGTCAGTGTAGTCCGGGTCAATTTCCAAAGCTTTTTTATAAGCTTCTAAAGCTGCCTGTTCATTATTTTGAGAAGCTTCAGCGATACCCAAATAGAAGTAAAGCGTTTTGTTGGTTGGTTCTTTTTCTATTTGAGCTTTAAGATCGTTCATTATACCTGCTGTATTTCCTAACGCAATGTTAAAGTTGATATTTTGGTTGGCAATCTCACTATCCTCTGGATATTCTTTTGCGGCGATGCCGGCATATTTCAAGGCGTTAGTAGTATCCTGTAATGTCAAATAGATGTTTGGAAGATCTTTAAGGATTTTCTTGTGTTCGCTATAGTCTTTACGATCTACCAAAGCAAGGTATTTTTCCAATCCTTTTTGATAGTCATTGCTTTGTAGGGCAGCGATGCCGGCATAATATGTGGTGGTAGTGTCACCTGGCACGATCAAAGAAGCTTCGTGGAAAGCATTATATGCGGCATTATAATCTTGTTTATCCCAAGCCGCTACTCCTTGGTTGAAGTTGTATACATAAATGGTTTGTTCACCTAAAGTAATGTTTTCGGTGAACTTATTGTCTTTGTCCAACTGGCGGGCTTTGGCTAATGCTTCTTTAGCTTTAGCGATATCTTCAGCGTTGTTGGCATCTGCACCAATGTTGGCATAGATGGTACCGTAGTATGCCCATGCTTCCGCAGATTCTTTGGTCTTATCGTGAACGATTGCTGCATCGATGGCTTCTTTTGCCGATTTAATAAACGTTTCGCCTAGCTTAGCATTTCCGGCTTGTTTAAATTCGTAATACTTTTGAAAATTTGTCAATGCTGATTTTACTTTGCCGGCTTGGGCGAATAATGAACCTGCCGAGAAAAATATGGCAGCAAATAAAATTCCTTTTTTAATGTTCATACGTTTTACCTTTTTAATTATTTGATAACTGATTTAGAAGCAGATTGACTCTGTCTAATTGTTCTTGATCGCCAGTAGCTTCATAGAATAAAGCCAAGCCTTTTAGGGCATTTGTAGCATAAGGTTTGATTCCATTGGCTTTCAGTAGGTAGTCCTGTGCCATATACTGTGCTTCTAAATTGTTTTTATCCTTTAGATATTCATTTAAATATATCAATCCTAATGCCAAATTAGCATCATAATTGTCTTCTTCCAAATTTAATACTTTGGAATAATAATTTTTTGCTTCGGCAATGTTACCTACATTTTCGTGTGCAAATCCAGCCAGATAGTAAAGTTCTATGTTATCAGGCTCATAGGCTATAGCCTCAGCAATGATAGGAGTGAGGGCTTGATAGGTTTTATTTTGTGCATAAAAATCCACTAACAGAAAAAGAATATTCTTATGCTTAGGGAACAGTTGACGAGCTCGCTGTAAAGTACTTAGATATTCTTGGGAGTTATCTATGGCTTTATATGCTTGGGCCAATGCTATGTACACCTCTGGTTCTGCTTCTGTACTTTGTATCAGCTTTTGGTAATAGGAGATGGCTTCTTTATACTTTCCTGCCTGAGCGGACAGATATGCCAAATTCCTCAATACATCTACCGACTGCGACCCTAATTTCTCGACTTCAAGGAAGCTGTTATACGCTTTTTCGAATTCTTCTTTTTCTATTTCCTTATTTGCTTTATAAATATATGCTGCAATAAGATTTTGCTTGACGTAAGTAATTTCGTTAGTGAGATTTTTTCTATCCCGCGGGCGGATACGTTTCAAGGCATCTTCCGCAATGATGATAGGATCTTTATCTGTTTTGATTTTGCGCAAAGAGTCTGCATAAGCCATAGAACTATAAATCATAGCTCTAAGCACGTTGTTCTTAGTTAATGAAGAGTCACGTCTAGTTTTGTAGGCGGCATCAATGAATTTTTTGGCATTTTCCAATTCTTTTACGTCGCCTGTTTTCGTGTATTTGGCAAAACTGTTGGAGCCCTCCTTAAAGTTAGACTGGGCTACAACAGTAGAACCTATAAATATCGAAAGTATTGAAGCTAATATTGCTTTCATTTTTTTATTCTTCAGTCGCTTGATTGTCTGTTGTGTCGTTTTCGGCTGAATTGTCCATAGTGTTTTCATCTATATTTTCTTCAACCTCTTCGTCTTCCTCTCTTGCTACTTTAGTAATAGATGCGATCTCATCGTTTTCTTTCAACGTAATCAGACGTACCCCTTGCGTTGCTCTACCCATCACACGAAGGGTATCTACACCTATACGGATTACGATGCCCGATTTATTGATTATCATCAGGTCATCATTGTCTGTCACGTCTTTAATCGCTACCAACAAGCCTGTTTTTTCGGTGATGTTGATAGTTTTCACACCTTTACCACCACGATTTGTAATACGGTAGTCTTCAATGTCGGTACGTTTTCCATACCCTTTTTCCGAAACTACCAACACGGTAACATCAGGACTATTAACACTAATCATGCCAACTACTTCATCGTCATCGCTGGCAAGCGTAATTCCTCGAACTCCCGTAGCGGTACGGCCCATAGGACGAACGGTAGATTCGTTGAAGCGTATTGCTCTTCCCGATTTTAGAGCCATCACGATTTCGCTGTTTCCTGTTGTCAAACAAGCGTCGATCAATTGGTCACCCTCATTGATGTTGATGGCATTGATACCGTTTGCTCTAGGACGTGAATAAGCCTCTAAAGAAGTCTTCTTGATGATTCCCTTTTTGGTACACATGATGATGAAGTTGTTGTCCATGTATTCCTTATCTTTAAGGTTTTTCACCAAGATGTAGGCACGGATTTTATCTTCTTTAGGGATGTTAATGATATTTTGTAAGGCTCTTCCTCGAGAGGTGCGACTTCCTTCCGGAATTTCGAAGGCACGCAGCCAGTAGCAGCGTCCGGATTCCGTAAACAACAACATATAGTTGTGTGCTGTTGCCGTAATGATGTGTTCGGTGAAGTCTTCGTCTCTGGTGCTGGAGCCCAAAGAACCTTTACCACCACGTCCCTGACGTTTGTATTCCGACAGCGGAGTGCGTTTCACATAGCTGTTGTGTGAGATGGTGATGACTACTTCCTCATCGTCGATGAAGTCTTCCATGGTCATGTCTTCTGCCGAGTAGACTATCTGAGAGCGGCGTTTGTCACCATATTTCTCTTTAATTTCTATCAACTCGTCTTTGATGATCTTATAGCGCAAACTTTCATCAGCCAGGATTTCTTTTAAGTATTCGATAGTCTTCATTAATTCGGCATACTCTTCTTTGATCTTATCACGTTCCAGACCTGTAAGACGACGTAGAGTCATATCTAGGATGGCGCGTGCCTGAAGATCTGAGAGGCCGAATTTTTCCATCAATCCTACGCGTGCATCTTCAGGGGTTTCCGAATTACGGATCAGTTGAATAACTTCGTCAAGATGATCTAGGGCGACGAGATATCCTTCGAGGATGTGTGCACGTTTTTCGGCTTCAGCCAACTCAAATTTGGTACGTCTAACCACTACCTCATGACGATGCTCTACGAAAGCCTGAATCATATCTTTCAGGTTCATTAGCATCGGTCTTCCTTTAACCAGGGCAATATTATTTACTGAGAATGAAGACTGTAAGGCTGTATATTTATACAGGTTGTTTAATACAACGTTGGCGTTGGCGTCACGCTTTACTTCGTAAACGATACGTATATCTTTTGCTGATTCGTCACGTATTTCCGAAATTCCTTCGAGTTTTTTCTCGTTAATCAGTTCTGCGGTACGTTTGATCATGTCCGCTTTGTTGACTAAATAAGGAATTTCTGTTACGACGATGAGCTCTTTTCCAGTTTTGGTGGTTTCTATTTCGGCTTTACCACGGATAACGATACGTCCACGTCCAGTCTCGAATGCTTCACGTACGCCGTAATGTCCGTAGATGATACCCCCTGTAGGGAAGTCCGGCGCTTTGATGTATTGCATCAGCTCCGATATCTCGATGTCGCGGTTGTCGATATACGCATTGATACCATCTATGACTTCAGAAAGGTTGTGTGGGGCCATATTGGTTGCCATACCTACCGCAATACCGGAAGCTCCATTAATGAGGAGGTTAGGAATACGTGTAGGCAGGACGGTAGGCTCTTGTTCGGAGTCGTCGAAGTTAAGCTGGAAATCTACGGTATCTTTTTTGATATCGGAAAGCATCTCTTCGGCGATTCTACGAAGGCGAGCTTCGGTATAACGCATCGCCGCAGGAGGGTCTCCATCTATAGAACCGTAGTTACCTTGGCCATCTACCATAGGATAACGCATAGACCACTCTTGGGCCATACGCACCATAGTGTCATATACTGAAGAGTCACCATGTGGGTGATACTTACCTAATACTTCTCCGACGATACGAGCGGATTTCTTGTAAGGCTTGTTGGAAGTAACTCCCAAGCCGTCCATTCCGTATAATACGCGTCTATGTACAGGTTTTAGACCATCACGAGCATCAGGCAATGCTCTGGAAACAATCACAGACATCGAGTAATCGATGTATGCGGATTTCATCTGGTCTTCAATATTAATTTTTATGATCCTGTCTTCCGCAGGAACTAGATTATTGTCATTTTCTGTTTCTTCAGCCATATTTATTTGGAATCAGTAAAACTAAACTTTGCGGCGGATATATACGTCCGCTACCTTGCGAAGTTACAATATTTTATCGAAAAAAAGGACTCTTAAGGTCAAGAAAAGTGGAAGGGCGGTTATGCTATTTTCTTGTCATTTTTTTTATATGGAATAAAAGTTTGATTACGAGAGTTTTGATGGTAAAACGCTTTAGTAAAATGAGCTACTCAATAATTATCTTTTATAAAAAACGTTTTATTGATGAATTTTTAATAAAGAACAGTATTTAATTTTGATAATTAATTAAAAAAGCTCTTATATTTGCCTGAAAATAAAAGCTAACACAAACAATAATGAAACATAATTTTGGAGCAGGACCATGTATTTTACCACAAGAGGTATTTCAGGAAGCGGCGCAGGCTGTTCTTGATTTTAATAATACAGGTCTGTCGATATTAGAAATCTCTCACCGTTCTAAAGAGTTCGAAGAGGTTGTCAAAGAGACTGAAAGTTTAGTGCGTGAATTGCTAAATGTTCCAGAAAACTATTCCATCTTGTTTTTACAAGGAGGAGCAAGTCAGCAGTTTGCCATGGTGCCGATGAACCTGCTTCCAGAAGGAGGCAAAGCCGCGTACTTGGATACAGGTGTATGGGCTACAAAAGCTGCCAAGGAAGCAAAGAATTTCGGTCAGATTGAAATCGTAGCTTCATCAAAAGACAAAAATTACACTTACATTCCGAAAGATTTTGAAGTTCCTTCGGATGCTGCTTATTTTCACTTTACATCGAACAACACCATCTACGGTACGGAAGTCTTCGAAAAGCCACAGACAAACGTACCTACAGTAGTAGATATGTCTTCCGATATTTTCAGTAGAGAAATTAATGTTTCGGATTACGATTTGATCTATGCAGGAGCTCAGAAAAATATGGGGCCTGCAGGCGTTACGTTGGTAATCATCAAAAATGATATTTTAGGAAAGACAGGACGTACTATCCCAACCATTTTCAACTATGAGAGCCACATCAATGCAGGCTCCATGTACAACACACCTCCGGTGTATTCGATATATGTATCGATGTTGAATTTACGCTGGTTGAAAGCCAAAGGAGGTGTAAAAGCTATAGAGCAGGAAAATATTATCAAAGCTCGTACGCTATATGCAGAAATTGACAGAAATCCATTCTTCAAAGGAACTGCAGAAGTGGAGGATCGCTCACGTATGAATGTTACCTTTGTGATGGATACTCCGGAGTTGGAAGCTGAATTCTTAGCTTTGGCGAAAAAGCGCGGTCTGGTAGGCATCAAAGGACACCGTTCGGTAGGTGGTTTCCGTGCATCTATTTACAACGCTTTGTCTATAACATCCATAAATGCATTGGTAGATGCCATGCGAGAATTTGAAGAGAGCCATAAGTAAAAATTTTTAAATTAGCAGATCAATGAAAATATTAGCCAATGATGGGATCGATCCTATCGGTAAAAAAATATTAGAAGACGCAGGTTTTACAGTAGATACAAACCATATAGCACAGGAAGAGTTGGCATCTCGTCTTAACGAATACGATGCTATTACCGTTCGTAGTGCTACTAAAGTTCGTAAAGAGCTTATTGATGCTTGTCCTAATATCAAAGCTATCGGTCGTGGTGGTGTAGGCATGGACAACATCGATGTGGAATATGCTCGTTCAAAAGGTATTGCCGTAGTAAATACACCGGCGGCCTCATCTCACTCGGTAGCAGAATTGGTTTTTGCTCATCTGTTGGGAGGGGTGCGTTTTCTCTATGATGCTAACCGTAAGATGCCTGTAGAAGGAAATACTAACTTCGGAGGTTTGAAGAAAGCTTATGGAGCAGGAAAAGAGCTTAAAGGTAAAATTCTAGGTGTTGTAGGTTTTGGCCGTATAGGTCGTGAGACAGCGAAAATCGCATTAGGCCTAGGTATGGATGTGGTTTACTACGACTTGTTTGAAGGGCCTAAAACATTGACGTTGGAGCTTTCGGGCAACATTACAGTGGATGTTCCTGTAAAGCAAGTAGAGTTGAAGGAACTGTTTGCGGTTTCTGATTTTATTTCACTGCATGTGCCTTTCTTGGATAAACCGGTAATCGGTAAAGAAGAATTTGCTTTGTTGAAAGATGGAGTAGGTATTGTCAATGCTTCGCGTGGTGGGGTGATTGATGAGGAAGAGCTGTTGAACGCATTGAACTCCGGCAAGGTTTCTTTTGCAGGGTTAGATGTATTTGAAAATGAGCCAACACCAAGAGAAGATTTGTTGAAGCATCCTAAGGTATCTTTGACACCGCATATCGGTGCCGCAACAAACGAAGCGCAAGAGCGTATCGGTGTAGAATTGGCCAACTTACTTATTGATAGCTTGAAGAAGTGATTCTTCCGCATATATCAAAAGAATATATGCGGCACAAATAGCTTATAGCGTTTTGTGCCGCTTTTTTGTATAATAAGTTTTAATAGTATCAGTGATTAGTCTAAACTACTACTAATTATAACGATGAAAGTTTTAAAATTTGGAGGAACTTCCGTAGGAAGTGCAGCTCGCATCAAAGCGTTATTAGATATTGTAGATCCTAGCGAGCGTCAGATTGTGGTGTTGTCTGCCGTGTCAGGCACAACCAATGCATTGGTGGAAATAGCACAAGCTTTTGCAGACAGAGAAAAGTCCAAGGCATTAGAATTAATTCAAGCACATAAGGATAAGTACGAACAACTTATCAAAGAACTTTTTTCTACCGAAGAAGGGTTTAAGAAAGGTAAAGATTTGATAGATTATCATTTCAATCTTATCGCTGAATTCGGTAATCATGATGTCTTTACGCCTACCGAAGAGAAGATTATACTAGCGCAAGGAGAGTTGTTGTCTACAACATTATGGCATTTTTACCTTACAGAAATTAATATTCCTTCTATATTGCTTCCGGCGTTGGATTTCATGAAAATTGATGAAGATAATGAACCTATAGTAGAATATATTACAGATAAGTTGACTCCTTTGTTGGAACAACATGCCGACAATAAGCTGTTCATCACACAAGGATATATCTGCCGCAATTCGTTCGGTGAGATAGACAACCTTCGTCGTGGTGGTTCCGATTATACGGCTTCGTTGATAGGGGCCGCTTTGAGAGCCGAAGAAGTACAGATATGGACCGACATTGACGGAATGCATAACAACGACCCTCGTGTGGTGTCGGGCACTAAGCCCATTGCGCACTTAAGCTTCGATGAGGCAGCAGAATTAGCCTATTTCGGTGCTAAAATCCTACACCCGCAGTCTGTCTTTCCTGCACAAAAGTATAATATTCCGGTACGTCTGCTAAATACGATGGATCCTAAAGCCCCAGGAACGTTGATTTCCAAGGATGGAGGAGAGAAAGGTACTATACGCGCTATTGCTGCAAAAGACGGCATTACGGCTATCAACATTCATTCCTCGCGCATGTTGTTGGCATATGGCTTCTTACGTCGTATCTTCGAGATTTTCGAGCGCTACAAGACACCGGTAGACATGATTACCACTTCAGAAGTTGCTGTTTCTATGTCTATAGATGATACGTCCCATTTGTTGGAGATTGTAAAAGAGATAGAGCTGTTCGGAAAAGTAAATGTAGATGAGGGACAGACAATCATCTGTGTAGTAGGGGACTTCAGGGCTAACACGCATGGCTATGCTGCTCGTGTGTTGGATGCTGTGAAACACCTTCCGCTGCGTATGATTTCTTATGGCGGTTCGGATTATAATATTTCCATCCTTTTGGATACAAAATACAAAACTGAGGCGTTGCGATCCTTACACAATAGGTTATTTTAATGGTTTAACATTGTAAATTTGTAAGTGATGTTTAAGAACGATATAATAAAAAATAATCTGTTGCAGCAAGAGACGCCACTTTATTTTTATGACTTGCGTTTATTAGAGAAGACCTTAGACGCCGCCAAGAAGGCAGCAGACAAGCGTAATTTCCATATACATTATGCACTGAAAGCCAACTTCAACGATCGTATCCTTTCTCTTATCCAGTCTAAGGGGTTCGGTGCCGACTGTGTCAGTGGCAATGAAGTTCAAAAGTCTATAGATATAGGTTTCCCGGCGGAAAAGATAACCTTTGCTGGAGTGGGCAAATCGGATAAGGAGATTATTACAGCCTTGAAGCACAAGATTTTTGCTTTCAACGTAGAGTCTATTCAAGAGCTGGAAGTTATAAACGAACTAGCAGGTCAGGTAGGCGAGAAAGCTAATGTTTCGTTGCGTATCAATCCTAATGTTGATGCACATACCCATCATTATATTACGACAGGTTTGGACGAGAATAAATTTGGTGTGCCAAACTCGGAATTGGAAAAGGCTGCAGCCGTAATTAACAGCTGTGAAAATATACATCTTGTAGGCTTGCACTTTCATGTAGGTTCACAGATTACCGATTTGAATGTTTTCAAGAGTCTGTGTGTTAAGGTCAATGAGTGGAAAAACTGGTTTGAAGAGCGAGGAACCTATATCAAAGTGCTCAATGTAGGAGGAGGTTTGGGGGTAGATTACAAATATCCGGATGAAAATCCTATTCCGGATTTTGAAGCCTACTTCGATATTTTTGATAAATTTTTGGAACGTACGTCGCAGCAGGAAGTACATTTCGAGTTAGGAAGAGCTTTAGTAGCCCAATGTGGCACGTTGGTCAGCAAGGTGCTTTATACCAAAAGTGGGGTGAAAAAGAATTTCCTGATATTGGATGCAGGGATGACGGAACTTATGCGGCCGGCGTTATATCAGGCGTATCACAAGATAGAAAAGATAGGAGAGGAAATAGCAGGTGTACAAAAGCTTAACTATGATGTGGTAGGCCCTATCTGCGAAAGTTCAGACTGCTTTGGTAAGGAGGTAGAACTTCCCCCATGTAAGCGTGGTGATCTCATCGCTATACGTACTGCCGGAGCTTATGGAGAGGTTATGGCTTCAAATTATAATTTGAGAAACGAGATAAGGCATTATTATTACGAATAGTCTTAAAAATGTCTCTTATACCTTTTGAAAAAGCCTCGAATAGAATAATCTATCGAGGCTTATGCTTTATTATAGTATGCGGATTAGGAGTTTTTAATTTTGACGGGCAATGACATCAAATCTATCGGCATTCATGACTTTTGTCCATGCAGCGATAAAGTCTTTGATGAATTTTTCTTGAGCGTCAGCGCAGGCATATACTTCCGCTACAGCCCTTAATTCGGAGTTTGAACCGAAGACCAAATCCGCACGTGTTCCTATCCATCTTAATTCTCCTGTCTTGCGATCAAATCCTTGATACAGCTCTCTGTGGCTGCCTTCTACCACTTTCCATTCGGTGGCCATGTCCAACAGATTCACGAAGAAGTCATTGGTCAATACTCCTTCTCGGCTGGTGAAGACACCGTTTTTGGAGCCGTCAGTATTTGTTCCAAGTACACGCATACCTCCTACCAATACCGTCATTTCTGGTATTGTCAAAGTCAACAGCTGGGCTCTATCTATTAAGGCTGCTTCGGTAGAGAATGGTGTGTATCCTCTTTTAAAGTTGCGAAAACCATCCACTTTAGGTTCCAAGAAAGAGAATGCCCAAATGTCAGTCTGTTCTTGAGATGCATCACCTCGTCCCGGTAGGAAAGGAACTTTAAAGTCATATCCTGCTGCCTTAATAGCTTTTTCAATACCTACATTACCTCCCAAGACAATGATATCGGCCAGAGAAATGTGGATGCCAGCATTATTTACATCAGCTTTTATAGTTTCGAACACGTCTAACACTTTACTTAACTGAGCCGGATTGTTCACTTCCCAATAACGTTGTGGTGCAAGTCTAATACGAGCACCGTTGGCACCTCCTCGCTTGTCCGAACCACGGAATGTAGAAGCCGAAGCCCAAGCTGTGGATACAAGTTCTGACACTGTCAATCCGCTTTGAGCGATACGTTCTTTCACTTTTTCTATTTCATCTTCTGTTAAGTTATAGTTTCCAGCAGGAACCGGATCTTGCCAGATGAAATCTTCCTCTGGTACTTCAGGACCTAAGTAGCGTGCTTTTGGCCCCATGTCCCGGTGAGTGAGCTTGAACCAAGCTCGGGCGAAAGCATCGGCAAACTCATCTGGATTTTCGAGATATCTTCTGGCTATTTTTTCAAAAACCGGATCAAAGCGCAAAGCCAAATCTGAGGTCAGCATGGTAGGTCTTAGCTTCTTATTAGGGTCATGAGCATGCGGGATAATTTCGCCTACATTTTTAGCTACCCATTGGTGAGCGCCTGCAGGAGATTTGGTAAGCTCCCATTCGAAGCCGAAAAGATAACTTAGGAATAGATTAGACCATTCTGTAGGTTTGCTTGTCCATGTCACTTCCAATCCTGAAGTGATGGTGTCTGCACCTTTTCCTGTGCCGAATGTATTTTTCCAACCCAAACCTTGTTCTTCAAGTCCCGCAGCTTCCGGTTCTTTCCCCACATGGTCGGCAGGGCCTGCGCCATGTGTTTTGCCGAAGGTGTGACCACCGGCAATCAAAGCTACCGTTTCTTCATCGGTCATACCCATTCTGGTGAAGGTGTCACGAATATCTTTGGCAGAGGCTACAGGGTCGGGATTGCCATCCGGACCTTCGGGGTTTACGTAGATTAATCCCATCTGTACAGCTGCAAGTGGGTTTTCCAGATTTCTGGAATGGATTTTTCCATCTGCATCATCATCGGAAACCAATACCCCTTCTCCTTCAACACCTTCCGAACCATGTGCATAACGTTTGTCACCACCCAGCCATGTGGTTTCTGACCCCCAATATACATCTTGGTCGGCTTCCCAAGTATCTTCTCGTCCACCACCGAATCCGAAAGTTTTCAATCCCATGGATTCCAAAGCCACGTTACCGGCAAGAATCATAAGATCAGCCCATGAAATTTTGCGTCCGTACTTTTGTTTGACAGGCCAAAGTAACCTGCGGGCTTTATCCAGATTGACGTTGTCCGGCCAGCTGTTAAGCGGTGCAAAGCGCTGTTGTCCACGACCACCGCCACCACGTCCGTCTTGAATACGGTAAGTACCAGCACTGTGCCAAGCCATACGGATGATTAGTGGACCGTAGTGTCCAAAATCTGCCGGCCACCAATCTTGTGAAGTTGTTAATACTTTCTCAATATCTTTTTTTACTGCGTCGAGGTCCAAGGATTTGAATTCTTTTGCATAGTCGAAATCCTTATCCATAGGGTTGGACAACGACGAGTGTTGACGTAAGATGGCCAAATGTAGCTGGTCAGGCCACCAATCTTTGTTTTGCGTTCCTGCACCTGCAATTCCTTTGTTCATGGTTCCATTGTGGAACGGGCACTTGCTGATGTCATTAGCGTTATTTTCCATAGTTTATATAATTTTTGAATTATTTAACGTTTTGTTAGTATAAAAGTAAAGGGAATTTACTCTTAAGGAAAATAGTTTTATTTTATACGATATAATGTAAATTTATAATGTAGCTCTCTTTTTATTGTATTAGTCTATAATTGGTGTTTTATTAAATGCCTAGGCCGACCTTAAAACATTATTTCATAAAAAAACAAATTTTCGGCTTTGGTGTTTTTATAAAAGAGTTTATTATAATTTAATAAGTAAATATAATAAAAATGTAAGGACAATAAGATATGTTGTTAACCTAAATTAGAAGGAGTTATGGGAGTAATGTCCAAATATCAAATGTTAATAGATGAAGCAAAAAAATCCGGTATTGCTGAGCTGCAGATTGCGGAGCAGAATGGGATTTTATATATTCGAGGTATAGCTCCCACCGCTGATGTAAAGAATAAGTTGTGGGACATATATAACCAGATTGATCCAAATTTTTTTTCGGGAGAAGTGGTACTTGACATTGTAGTTTCGCCCGACGTGGTGGGAACCAAAGTAAGGGTGGTGACTGAAAGTACAGCTTTGAATATCCGTAAAGGGCCTGGGATAGAGCAGCCTATCATAGGGCAGGCCGCGAAAGGAGAGGTCATTACCTTACTAAACAGAGCAAACAGCTTATGGTGGCTGATCCGAACAGTTAATGGTATAGAAGGATATTGTTATGCCGAATATCTTGAACCGATAAAATAAGAAAGGGCTTATAAAAGCCCTTTCTTATTTTGTTAATGTCTTAGGCTTAGCTGCTCCGTTATGACAGGTCTCGCAAGAAATATTTTTTAACACTCCATCGTGTTCTTTGTTGAAGTATTTCTTATTGATTTTCTGGGTCATTTTTATCATTTCGCGAGCTACATTTTTCTTAGGATTGGCATCGCTGGCAAAGTCCATTCCTTTTTCACCATTGGATTTTGGAGCGTGACAATAATTACATTTTACCCCGAGGGCTGCATTGAATCCGCGCATGACCTTGGTTAGCTCTTCATTCGAAATATTTTTTGGTAAAACCTTTAGATTTTTAGGTTTTTCGTTTTGTGGCTGTCCCGGTTGGGTAAATGCTGAAACAGCAATTATCATGCATAATATTCCTGCAAGGAATAAGGTTTTCTTCTGTTTTTTCATTGTTCTTTTATAATAAAAACTAATATTACGAAAGATTTTGGGAACGTCATAAAAATGTCATGAAATATTTACACTTGTGGATTGGTAAGTGTATTTTTGCGTCAATAGTGTTTAATAAATTTATGAAGATACTTGTTAGTTTCCTGCTTGTGCTAAGTTATTTGGGGTTGCAAGCTCAAACTGCAGTATATGACAGGACGAGTTACAATTTTTTGATACATCAGCCCTCAATAGACACTTCTAATGGGAAATTGCCTTTGATAGTCTTTCTTCACGGAAGAAGTCTTAGCGGAAGTAATAACCTAGAAAGAGTAAAAAGATATGGTGTTTTTCGTGCCTTAGAGCGCGGTTTACAGCTTCCTAATGCTATTGTTATAGCCCCTCAGTCGCACAGAAAGTGGGAGCCTGACCGCGTCATGGAACTGATAGATTATGTCATCCAACATTATAATGCAGATTCATCTCGAGTGTATGTCTGTGGAATGAGTATGGGTGGGTATGGAACAATGCACGTGGTAGGAAAATATCCGCACAGGATTGCTGCAGCGGTGGCTATATGCGGTGGAGGGGATTTGAATGATGCCTGTAATTTAGGACAGGTGCCGATCTGGTTGATGCATGGCAGCATAGATAAGATAGTGCCTCCTTCGGAATCACGAAAACTGTATCGTGCGATAAAACAATGTAGGGATACAGCAAAGGTGAAACTGACAATAATAAAGGGAGGAACACACGGTAGTGTGGAGCGTGTTTTTCATACGCCTGAGATGTATGAATGGATGTTAGAGCACACCAAAAATAAATAGTATAAGACCTCAAGATTTCTTGAGGTCTTTTTATTTTTCGATATAAGTAGAATCAATTTTAGTCCTTAAAAGCCGGAAAGCTCGTTATTATGTGTAGATATTTTTACCTTTAATAAGGATTAGTTGTCCGAAGCGTAACATAAGTTACAGATTTTGATGTTGAAGGATTTTACTTTTGTCATAAACTAAAAAAATATGGAAGCTATTTATGGAACATGGCCTTGGTATGTAGGAGGGCCCTTAGTAGCCTTAATTATGCTGGCTTTGATAAAGCTAGGAAAAACTTTTGGGTTTTCTTCGAATTTCCGCACGTTATGTTCGGCGTTGGGCGCAGGCAAAAGTTGTGATTTTTTCGACTTTGACTGGAAAGCGCAGCGCTGGAATTTGTTATTTCTGTTGGGTACTGTCTTTGGAGGTGCTCTTGCAGCTTATGGATTATCAGACCATCAGGTGCCACCAATTGCGGAGAATACCATAGGAATATTAAAATCTTATGGGTTTGATAGTGCTGGAAAGGCTTATCTGCCGACAGAGTTGTTCTTTGAGATGGACCTCAAAAATGTGCTTCTGCTTCTTATAGGCGGAATTTTTGTAGGCTTTGGCACTCGCTATGCTGGAGGATGTACTTCCGGACATGCCATTACGGGATTGAGTGAACTGCAATGGCCTTCCTTAGTCGCTGTAATAGGATTTTTTATTGGAGGATTGCTTATGGTTCATGTGTTTTTCCCTTTAATCTTTTAAGTTATGAGAAAGTTAGTTTTTATTCTACTAGGCATTTTGTTCGGCGTAGTGATGTATAAGGCAGAAGCCGCATCATGGTTCCGCATTTTCGAGATGTTCAACTTTCAGTCTTTTCATATGTACGGATTTATAGGTTCTGCGTTGGTGGTAGGGCTTTTAGGTGTTCAGTACATGCAGCGCAATAAGTCCAAAGACGTTGACGGTAAAGAAATCGTATTTCATCCTAAGGTTAAGTCTATTCCACGATATCTTATAGGAGGTATATTTTTCGGATTAGGGTGGGCATTGGTAGGTGCATGTCCCGGTCCCATTTTTGCGTTACTGGGAGCAGGGGTTTATGCTATGCTTATTGTGATTGTAGGAGCCTTGTTGGGAACTTATTTATACGGTGTATTACGCAAATATCTTCCACATTAATTCATGTTTGTTTTAGGATTAATTTTAGCTGTAATTGTAGGCATTACGTTAGGTTTAGTCGGTAGTGGAGGCTCCATATTGACCGTTCCTATATTTGTCTATGTTTTTGGTGTGGATCCGGTTTTGGCCACGGCTTATTCGTTATTTTCCATAGGCGTGACATCCCTTGTGGGAGGGGTGAAGGGCTTTATCTATGAGGATGTCGATATGGATAAGCTTATAAAATTCGGGATTCCTTCGATGATTTCGGTATTTGTGATGCGAAAATATATCGTACCCCTGATTCCCGACGAGTTTTATATAAGAGGGTATGTCATCAGCCAGGAAGTGGTGTTGATGGTGGCTTTCGCTATTTTGATGCTCTTTGCTGCTTATGCCATGTTTAAGGATGTAAACCTTCCGCGGTCGAAATATCCTTTTTTCGCGGTGGTGTCAAAAGGTGTTATTGTAGGTAGTGTCACTGGTATTGTAGGGGCAGGGGGAGGATTTTTAATTATCCCAGCACTGACGAGCTTTTTCCATCTAAGCATGCGTAAGGCGGTGGCTACTTCTTTGGTACTTATCGCCATCAATTCCATGTTAGGCCTACTGGGCGACTGGCGAAGGATTGGCATGTTCCAATGGAATCTTCTTCTGACGTATACAGGACTTACGGTACTAGGCATATTTATAGGCTTTAATTTAAGCAATAAGTTAGACGGTAAGAAGCTAAAAAAGCTTTTCGCGTTGGTCATTATGTCGGTAGCCATTTTTGTCATTCTCACCGAATTAGGAATTATTTAATGGTTGAATCAAAAAAAATTAAGATATGTTTTTCGAGTTGATATACGACAAAACTTTAGCTCAAGCTAGCTATATGATTGGTTGTCAGGTTTCCAAAGAAGCAATAGTTATTGATGCTAAAAGAGATGTGGATACCTATTTAGAAATAGCGAAAGCCAATAATCTTCATATAACCCATGTTGCAGAAACGCATATACATGCTGATTTTCTTTCCGGAAGTCGAGAGTTGGCTGCCCTTACCGGAGCAAAACTGTATCTTTCTGATGAAGGAGGAGAAGACTGGCAGTATGAGTTCCCCCATATAGGACTGAAACATGGTGACAAGATAAAATTGGGTAATCTTTCGTTGGAGGTGCTCCATACTCCGGGACATACACCTGAAAGTATTTCCTTTCTTCTTACAGACCATGCCGCAACCGATAAGCCGGTGATGATCTTTACGGGGGATTTTGTCTTTGTGGGAGACGTTGGACGGCCGGACTTGCTGGAGGAAGCTGCCGGGGTGGTGGGCTCTAAAGAGAAGGGGGCAAAGCAACTTTTTGAATCACTGAAATTGTTTAAGGCTCTGCCGGACTATGTGCAGGTGTGGCCTGGTCATGGGGCAGGGTCTGCTTGTGGGAAGGCCTTAGGTGCTGTGGCAAGCTCTACAGTGGGCTATGAGAAGATAAGAAACTGGGCTTTGAAACATGAGGACTTTGAAGCATTTAAAGAGGAGCTCTTGCGCGATCAGCCGGAGGTTCCGACCTATTTCGCTATGATGAAGAAATTGAATAAGGAAGAGCGCCACCTCCTTACCGAAGTGCCTGATCATCCGGTGATAGCAGTATCGCAGATTCCTGCAGAAGCTATAGTTGTAGATACGCGCAACAAGTTTGAATTTGCCACAGGACATCTTCGGCATTCTATTAATATCCAGAATAATAACAGTCTGGCTAACTGGGCGGGGTGGATGCTTCCATACGATAAAGCTTTAGTGCTGGTGGTCTCTCCAGAAAACAAAAAGGAGGTGACTAGAAAGTTGATGCGTATAGGTATGGACAATATTGTAGGCTTTGTGGAAAAGCTGGAAGGGGATTTGGTGCAAATACCGATTGTGGAGGCCGAAGAGGTGAAGTCAGCATTGCAAGAGGACTCTTCTGTATTGCTAGATGTGCGCAGCAAGGTAGAGTTTCGCAACGGTCATATCCCGGGAGCTCAACATTTTTTTGTGGGTAGGCTGGCTAAAGCACTTCCCGACATTTCTAAGCATCAGCCCATTATGGTCCAATGTCAAGCAGGGGACAGAGCTACTATAGCAGCATCCATACTCAATCGAAACGGCTTTACGAATGTTAAAAGTTATATCGGTAGTATGCAAGATTGGCTGGCAAAAGGTCATGACGTCGTAACAGCTTAGTTGTTGCTATATTATTTTGCAGACGGCAGTGTACGGAACGGTACACTGCCGTCTGCTTTTGTGTTTTTGTAAATTTTATTTTCATTATTCTGATTTTTATAGAATTTTACAACATGAAAATAACGTTATTGTGCATAGGAAAGACGGACGATAAATACATTCAGGAAGGACTGGATAAGTATTTGAAGCGGTTGAAACATTATATTTCCTTTAATTTTGTAGTGATTCCTGATGTTAAGAATGCTAAAAACCTTTCCGAAGCACAGCAGAAAGAGAAAGAGGCAGAACTCTTTTTTAAATATATTGCGGCAAACGATCAGGTCATCTTGTTGGACGAACGAGGGAAGGAGTACCGTTCGGTAGAGTTTGCCGATTTTTTGGAAAAGAAGATGGTTTCCAGTGTACAACATTTGGTATTTCTTATCGGAGGACCCTATGGATTTGCTGATGCTGTTAAAGCGAGGTCCAATGGTTCTTTGTCTCTTTCTAAAATGACATTTTCACACCAAATGATAAGATTGTTTTTTGTGGAGCAGATTTATAGAGCTTTCACGATTATGAAAGGTGAACCTTATCACCATGAATAAGCAATAATTTACAAAATTAATCGTAATTTAACTAGCAATAAATATTTTGAAGGAGACAAAATCATGGAAAAATATAAAAGAGATTTCAAATTCAGAAGCGAGGAAGGGGAGAAAAGCTATACATGGCTTATTATTTTGGCGGGTATCGCAGTAGCTGTATTAGCTTATTTTCTATAAGATTTTCAAAAAGATAAGGCGATATTTTGGGGGATATCGCCTTAAAATCACACTAACTATTTATCTCTTATGAAAAGAGAACAGGATGTCGATGGTCTGAAAATTTTCAGGAATTCATCGATGAGATAAAATTATATAAAAAATTTATCTTTGTCAAGAGTTTGTTACGATGAAAAGAAAAATTAATTTAAATTTTAAATATTAATTAAGCTTTCTGTATTCCTCCCACGCCCTTTGATCGGTACGGAAAGTAAGATCCTCTGTTTTAAGTTGGTCTATATCCACCAAACGGAAGACTTCTAATTTTTTTATGGAGTCTTTGTCATGAAAGTCGAAGGGTTTCTCCTTGAGCTCTATGTCCAATTTGTCTAGGGCTTCCACCTCATAATAAATCGATATGATTTGGCTACTATTGAAGCTGGATTTCTCGAAAAAGTCGGTGGTGTAGATATGTCTTTTTACTTCAATTCGTAGGTTGCACTCCTCGAGAAACTCTCTTTTCAGTGCATCAATAAGTCCTTCTCCGTATTCTAATCCTCCACCCGGAAACTTCGTGAATGATATATTTTCTGCTCTTTCATCCGTAATGAGAACTTGATTGTCCTCATTTTTAAGGATTCCGTATACGCGGACGTTAAATGGAAACATTTTATCTTTTTCGCTTATAATCAAAACAAATATCTTCTATATTATCGCAGTTTCATGATTTGAAACTGCCTATCTGATTATATTTTGTCAGTATTACAATTCAATAAAAGCATTGCCTTCGATGGAAGCTTCATCTACAAACAGCACCGAATAATGCTTAGGCAACATCCAAGCAATAGCGCTTGAAATCTCTTCAAACAGCTTGTCATTTTTCAGTTGAGGAGGAGTGAAGTTGAATACAAGGTCTTGTTTTAAGTCTTCTTCGTTTTCGAAGCTGCGTGCTATAAGCATAGCTTTTGGCTGCTGTATCCCCATATGTTGCAAAAACTCACGCAATTGTTTTTTCAGATATTTAGGAAGTATAGCTTCTGAAGGAGCTCCCACCAACACGCGTTCGTCTTTGCCGATAACCACGATATCTTGGCTGTGGGAGAAGCTACTTTCGTTGCTGTAAAAAGTGTCGTTAAGCTCGTAATTTACGATATCACCATAAGAAAATACCCAGTCCGGTCTTTCTTTCTGCGGGTTGATAACTACGCCGAAACCTTGTAAAAGAATTGTAGGAAGCTGTTTGCTGATTACAAAAGCCTGAAAACTTTCTTCAGCTTCCACATTTTGTAATTGTATATAAGGAAAGCCGTCGCTGGCAACAATAACTTCAGGATTGCCTAATTTAAGATTGGCTTGATCGATAACGCTCAAAAATTGATCTACCCATTTCTCGTCACGTTGCCCAAAAGGAACTTCTAGCAATGTGTTAAGAATCACCGTCTTTTCCAAATCTCCTAATCCTATCTCCGGATTTACGCCGTTATTCGCTGTATTCATAAAACTCTAAAGTATCAATTATTTGCGCTTAAAAGTACGTAATTATTGTATATATTTTAGGACTAATATTAAATTATTGGTTATATTGTAAAGAGTTAATTTGCTACTTTTGTTGAATAAGAACATAGATTAATGATTGATTCACGTTTGAGTGCACCGATGAATAGTATACCTTCAAAATTGAGCTTTGATGATTTTCGTGCTATCGTTTTAAAGGATTATGAAGCGGCGGTGCAAAGTCGTAATGCAAGTTTGTTGGGAAGGAAAGAAGTACTTACAGGTAAGGCGAAGTTTGGAATTTTTGGTGATGGCAAGGAGGTGGCGCAGATTGCTCTTGCCAAAGTATTTAGAAAGGGCGATTGGCGTTCGGGCTACTACAGGGATCAAACATTAGCCTTTCAGACAGGTATAAGCACCATTTATCATTTCTTCTCACAGTTATATGCTCACCCTTCTTTGGAGGCTGATATATCCTCGGGAGGAAGGCAGATGGTAGCTCACTTTGCTACCAAGCTGGTAGAAGAGGACGGAAGCTGGAAAAACCAACTGCAGCAGATTAATTCTTTTTCTGATATTTCTACCACGGGGGGGCAGATGGCCCGAACGTTGGGATTAGGACTTGCCTCCAAACTTTATCGTAACAATAAAGAGTTGGCTTATCTTACAGAATATTCCGACAATGGAAATGAAGTTGTCTTTTGTAATGTAGGTAATGCTTCAACCTCCGAAGGTGTTTTCTGGGAGACCGTCAATGCGGCGGGAGTGAAGCAGATTCCAGCCGTAATTTCCATTTGGGATGATGGTTATGGCATTTCTGTGCCGAACGATATACAGACTACGAAGTCCGATATTTCAGAAGTGCTGAAAGGTTTTCAGTCGGATTTTAAAGGTCTAGGAATAGAGATTTTTAAAGTAAAAGGATGGGATTATCCAGGTCTCTGCGAGACTTATGAGCAGGCAGCGAAAATCGCACGCGAACGTCATGTGCCTTGCCTAGTGCATGTAGTGGATCTTACGCAGCCACAAGGGCACAGCTCTTCGGGATCGCATGAGCGCTATAAGTCTGTCGAACGATTGCAGTGGGAAAAAGATTACGACTGCAATGTGAAGATGCGTGAATGGATTATCGAAGCTGGCATCGCTACCGCAGAAGAACTAGACAAGATAGAGGCTGAGGCTAAGGATTTTGTAAGAAAAGAACAAAAGCGAGCTTGGTTCGATTACCGTAACTTCCTGCAACAGGAGCTAGATGAAGCTATTGTTTATCTTTCGGCGGTGAAAGATGGGCAAGTAGAGCACGCGCTAAACGTATTAAAGAGCGCTACGGAGCCCTCACTTAAGGATATCTATTCGGTAGTACGTCAGGCATTGCGTGGTTTACGTTTTACCGACACGGCAGAGAGGAAGGCCTTATTGGACTGGTATCAGTCGCGCAAAGCCGTGAATGAAGAACGTTACAACAGTAAGCTTTTTGTAGAAAATATATATTCACCATTGGAGGTGGATATTATAGATCCGGAATATGCGGACAATGCAGCCGTCTTGGATGGAAGAGAGGTGTTGAACGCCTGTTTTGAGGCTAACTTCCGTAGAGATCCAAGGTTGGTAGCTTTCGGAGAAGATGTTGGAAAAATCGGTGATGTAAATCAAGGCTTTGCAGGCTTGCAGGAGAAATTCGGTGACCTTCGTATTTTCGACACCGGAATCCGGGAGTCAGCTATCATTGGTAAGGGGATAGGTTTAGCAGTAAGGGGCTTAAGACCTATAGCCGAAATACAGTATCTGGATTATCTGATTTATGCCTTGCCGGTGTTAAGCGATGACCTTGCTTCGTTGAGTTATCGAACCAAAGGACAGCAGAGAGCACCTCTCATTATTCGCACCAGGGGCCATCGTTTGGAAGGAATTTGGCATTCCGGATCGCCAATGACTGTGCTTTTAGGCTCATTGCGTGGGTTGCATATATGTGTGCCGCGCAATATGACGCAGGCAGCAGGAATGTACAATACTTTGCTGAAAGGAGAAGATCCTGCCGTAGTGGTAGAATGCCTTAACGGATATAGGTTGAAAGAGAAAATGCCTAGCAATGTGGGCGACTTTACGGTGCCTATAGGTATTGCTGAAGTCATACGAGAAGGTAGGGATGTAACCGTAGTATCGTATGGATCTACATTACGCTTAGTACAGGAAGCAGCATTGGAATTGGACAAGATAGGCATTTCCATAGAAATTGTAGATATACAGTGTCTACAGCCGTTTGACCGTACTCAAGTGTGTTTGACGTCCTTGTCAAAGACAAATAGAATTTTGGTAGTTGATGAAGATATGCCGGGTGGAGCCAGTGCATTTATCATGCAGCAGATTTTAGAAACGCAAAACGGATACTATCATTTAGATAGTAAACCTCGTACGTTGTCGGCCAAACCCCACCGACCTCCTTATGGTTCAGATGGGGATTACTTCACCAAACCATCGGTTGAAGACATTGTCGAGACCGTGTATGAAATTATGAACGAGGTCGATCCGCAGAACTACCCTAAATATATCTAAGGAAAATCAAGACAAGCCTTATTCAAATATGGAGGCAGCACCTATCAGTGCTGCTTTTTCTGCATATTGTGCATGTGTAATATGATATACCGAGAAAATGCCGCCCTGATCAATTAAATTCCAAGCTTTTGCGATATTGCCTCCTATGATAAAATCTTTGCAGCAATGTAGCTCGCTGAAATATTTAAGGAAATCAATCAGGTGTATTCTATATTCTAACATTAACTGTTGGAAAGCCGCTGTTTCTTGATGCTTTTCTATAATTTCTTTAAGGCCAGTTTCTTTGATTCCTGAAAGCTGTTCAAAGCGATTCGTAAACCATCTTGTCACCAAGTATTCCTCGAAGATGCTGTCTTTGTAAGGGGTGTTCCAAAGGTCAGCGTCGAAAGCTTTATGACCTTTGCTCCATACCGCACTTCCTAGACCTGTGCCCAGCGTAATGCCAAGCACTTTGGGTTTATGTTGTAGCTGTTGGGCATATACTTCCCCCTGCAGGAAGGCTGCCGCATCATTGATGTATTTGATACTGCAATTTTTATTGTTCAAACCTTCTAATATGCCGTGCGACACATTTAGCTTATACAAAGCATCGTATTTGTCTTGATTTTTCATTAAAGAAATGCCTTCTTCGTAATTGAAAGGGCCCGGCATCGCAATACCGATTTGATTGATGGTAACTTCATGCTTTTGTTGGCAAAGGTTGATGGTAGAAGACCAATTTTGAAAAATCGATTTAGCATCAGAGGAAGAATCAACGTGATTTCGTACCAATGTATCAGGTAATATAGTCCAGTCCTTAGCATTCACTATGGCTGAGGTGATGTGGGTACCTCCGATGTCACAAGCTAAAATAAAAGAAGCAGTATCAGACATTATGATTATATTTAGTTAGTATTTTTCGCCAAATATAGGATATCTCAATAAAATTTAGGGATAAAAATTAATTTTTAGCTAACGATTGCATAGACTTCTGTCTACATAGGTCTTATTTCCATTGCTATTGATGTAATAACAACCACCTCTTGGGCCTCGTATATACGTTTTTTGAACAGCTGATGATTTTCTTTTGGGAGAAGAGTAGGAAGAAAAATTTCGACTTGTAGAAGTTCTGTAGGATGAGCTATTGCTTTTGGATGGAGCTTTTCTATTGACGTATTCCCAAGTTCCGTTACTTCGTAAAAGTACGACTTTTCCATTGCTTGTGGTGGCGTATTGATCTTGAGCATATGATGAGGTAGCTATACATACACCGAGTAATATCATGCGGATGAAATATCTCATAATCATTTAAAACTAGGAAGAACTTCCGTGTATGATTACGGAAGTTCCAAATTTATACTAAATAAGCTTTCTGTTTCAAGAGATAATCTGCTATCACGAGTGCGGCCATAGCTTCCACGATAATTACGGCACGAGGCACCACGCAAGGGTCGTGTCTTCCTTTGCCAGAGATGGTAGTTTCTTCACCTTGCTGATTTAATGTGGTTTGGTCACGCATGATTGTCGCTACAGGTTTGAAGGCTACTTTGAAGGTGATGTCCATGCCATTGGATATTCCACCCTGTATACCACCTGAAAAGTTTGTTTTGGTGACGACTTTGCCGTTTTCTGTGGTGAAGATATCGTTGTGTTCAGAGCCTCTCATCTTAGACCCTTCAAAACCAGATCCGTATTCAAATCCATGAACGGCATTGATGCTGAGCATAGCTTTTCCCAGTTCGGCATGGAGCTTGTCAAATACAGGTTCTCCCAATCCGGCGGGTACTCCACGTATGATAGTGAAAATTCTGCCACCTACGGTATCCCCATTCTTGCGAATCTTCTCGATAAAGCTAATCATCTCATTTGCTGTTGCCGGATCGGCACAACGCACTATGTTGGATTCGCGGATTTCAAGTAAGTTTTTTAGGTCTGCGGTGTCTACGTTAGGAGATTCGATTTCTCCCACACCAGAGACGTGGGCAAAGATTTCAATGCCATGCTGTTTTAGGAAAAGCTTGGCAATAGCGCCTGCAGCAACACGTGCTGCCGTTTCTCTAGCGGACGAACGGCCTCCTCCACGGTAGTCACGAATACCATATTTCATCTGATAGGTATAATCTGCATGGGAAGGGCGGTATTTGTCAGCAATGTGGGAATAATCTTTCGATCGTTGATCCTCGTTAGGTATCAGAATAGCTATAGGTGTTCCGGTAGATTTACCTTCGAACGTTCCGGACAAAATTTGTGCGGTGTCGCTTTCTTTACGTTGTGTAGTTATTTTCGACTGTCCCGGTTTTCTTTTGTCTAACTCAGATTGAATAAACTCTTCGTCGATTTGAATATTAGGGGGGCATCCGTCCACGATCACGCCTATGGCTTTTCCATGGGATTCACCAAAGGTCGTAATGCGGAATAGTTCGCCAAATGAATTTCCTGCCATAATGATTAGTATTTGTACTAAAATACAAAATAATATGCCTGCTGGAGACACAAATGTTTATTAGAGTGTCGCTGAACCGTATCGCCACATAGTCCTTGTTGTCTTTTCACAACTATATGACGATACGCAAAGGCGACAAATTTTTTATTAAGCTCATTGTATTGCAAAACCTTGAGCTTCCAAATGTTCCCAAAACATTGGATAAGATTTTTCTACTACCTGAGGTTCTTCAATGCTTATTTCTTTGAATACCAATGCCAAAGGAGCAAAAGCCATCGCCATACGGTGGTCTTCGTAAGTGGCAATAGATATGGCTTCAGGTTCTTTGACATTGTCGGTGTTTAGATGGTAGATACCATTATCTTCAGTCAAAGTAGCACCGAATTTGCCTATTTCGGTTTGTAGAGCAGTAATACGGTCTGTCTCTTTGATTTTCAGTGTTTCCAATCCTGTGAAGGAAACATTTCTTTTTAGTAGGGCGGCTACTACTACTACCGTCTGTGCAAGGTCGGGACATTCTTTGAAGTCGAAAAGAATTTTGTCAGAACGGCTGTCTTTCTTTTTTAGCAAAATCCCTTTTTCTTCGAAAATGGTTTCCACGCCGAAATGTTGCATAATTTCTGCAATGGCAATATCCCCTTGCAGGCTGTTTTTCTTCAATCCAGGAAGTTGAATTTCCGCATCTTCGGCCAAGGCGACCATGGCATACCAGTATGAGGCTGCACTCCAGTCCGGCTCGATGTAGATTGTTGCTTCTTGGGCTTCCTGCGGCCTAATATGAATTTTATTGTCTTGCCAGCTGTGATGTATGCCTGCTTCTGCCAGCATGTTTAGTGTCATCGTCACATATGGACGGGAGGTCAACTCACCTTCGATTTCTATGGTAAGCCCTTTTTTAAGTGCCGAGGCTACCAGCAATAGTGAAGAAATATATTGACTGCTGACATTCCCTTTTATGCACACATGGTCTTTAGTTTGGAAAAGCTTTCCCTCAATATGAAGAGGAGGGAAGCCCGCCTTTTTAACATAATGAATGTCGGCTCCAATATCTTTCAAAGCATCAACAAGGATACCTATAGGACGTTGCTGCATGCGTTCTGTTCCTGTAAGTATAAAATCTCCCGGAATGAGATTCAGGTAGGAAGTCATGAAACGCATAGCCGTACCAGCTGGACCTATATCTATGGTTTTCTGTTCGGTGCCCGGCATACAGGCTTGCTGGAGAGCTCTAGTAAGCAGTACGGTGTCATCTGCTTTGGACAGGTTTTCTATCGTAACCTTGCCCTTACTCAGAGCCTGTATGATGAGAGCACGGTTGCTCTCTGACTTAGAGCCAGTAAGTTGTACCGTGCCTTGTAACTTTTTCGTCGGATGAGATAGCTTGATGCTTTTTTGACTCATTATGCCTCCGCTACTGGTTTAGAGTTCATAACCTCGTTTTGTTTACGAATAGATTCGTTGTGCAACAATTCTAAGTATTTTACCGTAAACTCTTCTCCGAGATTTAGCGCCTTTGCCAGTTGAACACGTTTTTGGACGATTTCATCCCAACGCGATACTTGCAAGATTGTTACGTTGTTGTCGCGTTTATATTCTCCGATTTTTTCAGCAATTTTCATGCGGTCGGCAATGGTTTTAAGGATTTGGTCGTCTAGTTTGTCGATCTGTTTACGCAATTCAGCCAGTTTATCTTCGAAGGCGGGATTGTCTGACGCAGGTTTACGTACAGCAATATTATCCAGCATATCCGCTAAGGCAGCAGGAGTAACCTGTTGTTTGGCGTCTGTCCATGCCACTGACGGGTCGATATGGGATTCGATGATAAGCCCCTGCATATCCATATCCATAGCTTTCTGCGTAATGTATGGGATCAACTCACGGTTACCACAGATGTGGCTTGGGTCGTTGATGATAGGAAGCTCGGGAGCAATGGTTTTCAGCTGGATTGCGATGTCCCACATAGGTTCGTTGCGGAAAGCAGTTTTCTCGAATGAGGAGAACCCACGATGTATGGCGGCAATCTTCTTGATGCCAGCACGGTTGATACGTTCTAATGCACCGATCCATAAGGAAAGATCAGGATTCACCGGGTTTTTCACCAATACTGGTACGTCGGCTCCCAATGCTTTTAGAGCATCAGCGATTTCCTGTACTGTGAATGGGTTTGCCGTAGAACGTGCGCCTACCCAAAGTACGTCTACACCGGCTTCCAAAGCTTCTTCGACGTGTTTTGCTGTTGCAACCTCGGTAGCAGTCAAAAGTCCTGTCTCTTCTTTAGCACGTTTCAGCCATTGTAAACCTATACTTCCGATACCTTCGAATTCTCCCGGACGTGTACGAGGTTTCCAAATACCGGCACGAAGGATATTTACTTTTCCTGTATTTGCCAATAGGTGTGCTGTAGAGACCAATTGCTCTTCAGTCTCAGCACTACATGGACCTGCTATTATAAGTGGTTTGCCATTAGTGTCAATCCATGAACTTAAAGGAAGAACTTCTAAAGAATGTTTCATCGTATTATGTTTTAATATTTTAAATTGATTAGTAACTTTATTGTTTGTGTTAATTATACTTTGTCATTTTTGATGTATTCGCCCATGATGCTGAAGTTTACCGTATGTTTTAATACTTTACGGATGGCGGCGTCATAGTCGGACTGTTTTTTCCATTCTACGTCCACATAGAAGTCGTACTCGTTACGACGGCCTATGACAGGCATAGACTGGATTTTGCTGAGGTTAACGTTCTGCTCGGCAAAACATTGTAGTACTGTAGCCAAAGCACCTACTGAATTGCCTATTTGAAACGATAGAGAAGCTTTATTGGCTCCTTTTTGTTCTACCACTTCGTTTGCCAATATGAGAAAGCGGGTAGCATTCTTTTTGTGCGTCTCAATTCTTCTTTCTAGAATGTTAAGACCATAAATCTTAGCCGCATATTCGCTTGCAATGGCTGCCGTATTTTTAAGTTTCTCTTCGCTGATTCTTTTGGCACACCCCGCCGTATCCAATCCTTCTTTGATGGTCCATTCCGGATGTTCGCTTAAGAATTCGTCACATTGACGGATAGCAATAGGATGCGATTCCACGGTCTCTATGTCGCTTAATTTGACTCCTGGCAAAGCCAAAAGATTTTGCTGTATATTTAAATGTACTTCTCCGATGATATGAAATCTGTAATCTCTCAGTAAATTATAGTTAGGCAAGATACTTCCAGCAATGGAGTTTTCTATGGCCATCACCACATAATCTGCTTTACGTTGCTTCAACATTTCGCAAGTCTGTCTGAAAGAACCGCACTCAATAGTTTCGATATCCGAACCGAAATACTTGACTGCAGCTTCTTCATGAAATGAAGCCTTTACTCCTTGAATAGCAATTTTTGTCTTCTTACTCATCTGTCTCATCTAGTATAAAAAAAGTCCCAGTTTCAAACCGGGACTTTTGTGATATGCTCTTGATTTTAACCATACTACTAGTCCCGTCCTTTATTTCTAAAATAAAAGAAGTTGAAAAAGTAATATGTGTTAAAATTATTCATGTCCTTGTTTTGATGATTCAAATGTAAAACAGTTTTTTTTAATTCCAAAATAAATTATAATTTTTTTGATTTTTTGGCTTTTTTGTTGTGCTAAATGGGTAAAAAAATGTGTATTTTTTTATTAAAAAAAACTCAAAAAAATAGCTTAAAATTAACTGTATTTTTTATGTGTATAATTTTTAAAATATTAATATTCAGCTATTTAAGTTTTTTTATTGTCTGTTTTTTTATACTTTTTTTTGTATTGATTTTTCATCAAAAAAAGAGCTTATTTTTTTATAAAAATGTTTGTTTTTTGAGGTAAAAAATATGTCTTTTTAAGTGGTTTTTATGAATTATCAAATATGAAGATTATTTGATATTATTGTGCTGTAATAAGAGTTCCATATAATGATATATGTTTTATTGAGTGTATGCTGTAGCGTTTTGGTTGGTGTTTTGATAAAAATAGCCCGTAAGAGGAGTGTTGACGTACAACAGATGGTGTTGTGGAACTATCCGACTACCGTTGCGCTCACTTATTTTCTTTTCCGACCGGAGATTGGGGTGTTGCAAGAGGTTACATTGCCTTATCTATATTATTTGCCTTTGGCAATCATGTTGCCTTGTCTTTTTATCTTTATAGCGTTAGCGGTAAGATATAGTGGTATTGTAAAGACCGATGTGGCACAGCGTATGTCGCTGTTTATACCGCTTATTGCTTCTTTTGTACTCTTTAATGAAGCGGTACAAGTTCGGAAGATTATAGGAATCCTTATCGGGGTAGTAGCCGTGATCTGTTCTGTGAGCTGGCGTAATCATGAGGATAAGCCGAACAGCAAGAATATATATCCTTTTATTGTTTTTATAGGTATGGGATTTATAGATATTCTTTTCAAGCAGGTGGCTCAATATAAGAATATTCCGTATACTACTTCCATGTTTTTGGTGTTTGTGGGGGCAATGATTTTTGCTTTTATGATATTATTATATTTCAGCTGGACTAATCGACAAAGGTGGGATAAAGACGCTATACTTTGGGGATTGTTTTTAGGATTGTTTAATTTTGCAAATATCTACTACTATATGCGGGCACATAGAGCCATTTCTGATAATCCTTCCATCGTATTTACGGCGATGAATGTAGGGGTAATAGTTTTGGGCAGTTTGGTGGGAGTATTTGTTTTTAAGGAGAAATTGACTTTGTTGAACAAGATTGGACTGCTTTTGGCGGTTATATCGATTATATTAATAGCATATCTGTGAGTCTATTTGAAGATACGTATCTGACTATAGAAGAACCTGCGGAAGGCATTTTTAAGGATAAGGGCAGTAAATTTATTGCGTATGCTTTTCCATTTAGGGATGAGAATCAGCTGAAAGAGATTATCGCAGGTGTAAAGGCTGAGCATCCAAAGGCTCGTCATCACTGTTGGGCATATAGACTTACTCCCGATCGGTCGATTTATAGGGTAAACGATGATGGGGAGCCTTCCGGTACGGCAGGCCGTCCTATTTTAAATGTCCTTCTTTCCAAAGATGTCACTAATATTCTGGTCGTGGTGGTCCGTTACTTTGGAGGTACCCTACTTGGTGTGCCCGGCTTAATCAACGCTTATAAGACGGCGACACAAGAAGCCCTTGAGAATGCCATTATCCTCGAGCGTACCGTAAATGATGTTTACTGCATAGAGTTTGAATACCTTTCGATGAATGACGTGATGCGAGTCATTAAAGAAGAAGGTATTACGGTATTGAATCAACAGTTTGATAACTCGTGCTCCATGACGGTGGAGATGCGTAAGATGCAGGTCAATACTTTTATTCAGAAGATGGAAAAGATTGATGGGGTAAAGACCACTTATCTTAAGACGCTTTAGTTAGGTGATAAGCCTTTGCGCATAGAGTCAAACTTCAACAGAATAAATAGAAGTATAGTAAAGCTCCATAATGAAGACCCTCCGTAGCTGATAAAAGGAAGAGGAATACCTATAACAGGAACTATACCTATGGTCATGCCAATATTGATAAAGAAGTGGAAGAATAGGATGGAGGCCACCCCATAGGCATAAACACGAGCAAAGGTGGTCCGCTGTCGTTCTGCGATATGTATTATCCGGAATAGAAGGAATACATATAAAGCTATCAATGTTACGCAGCCGACAAAGCCCCATTCTTCGCCAATAGTACAAAATATAAAGTCTGTACTTTGTTCGGGCACGAAATTGTATTTAGTCTGTGTCCCTTGCAAATACCCCTTGCCGAAGAGTTTTCCCGAACCAATAGCAATCTTGGATTGATTCAGGTTGTAACCTTGACCTTTTGGGTCATCCATCTTTCCTAATATGATGTCAATGCGGTTACGTTGGTGCGGCTGAAGGATTTTTTCGTAAGCGAAATCTACACTCATGACAAAGACGCTGGCCACGGCGAAGATGATGCTGAGATCAATGATATATTTTCTTTTCTTCCCTAAAAGAAAAATGAAAAGCACACAGATGGCTGCTATAATTCCTATCAGAATCCATTGGTTTATAAGAAGAGCCATGATGAAAAGCAGGATGGCCAATCCTCCAAAAATCAGTAGTTTGGTGCCTACATACCCTTCTCTGTAGAATACAAAAATGAGAGAGAAGAAGGCTAAAGCAGAACCCGTGTCCGGTTGCAACATGACTAGGAAAACGGGAAAAAGTACGATGCTGGCACCTATTAACAGTGCTTTAAAGCTTGGAAGCTTGTTGGTCTGTGTATTAAGGTAATAGGCAAGCAATAGACAGGTGGCCAGCTTACCAAATTCAGAAGGCTGCAGACGGAAACTTCCCAGAGGTATCCAGGCTTGGTTACCTCCCACATTGCGTCCTATCACGAGCACTGCGATAAGAAGAAGAATGACCACAAAATAGATGAAGGGCGGTGCCGAATAGAAAAAGCGTTGGTCGATGATAAGTATGCTGAAACCGATAATCAAGGCTGTGAAGATGTAAATAGACTGCTTGCCATAGTTGGTAGCCATATTAAAGATGCCCGGATTTTCTGCATCATATACGGCTGCATGGATGTTGAACCAGCCGATAAGGCACAGCGTGAACCAGAGGCATATAGTTACCCAGTCAATTCTTCCCAAAAAACCTTTCTTATCATTGTGCATAATTTTTTCTGACTTGGCTATGATGAACTAAGATATTTGACTCTTTATTCTCTTGATATGCAACTTGTTTGTTGGCAGTTGTTGAATCTTTCTTCGAATTGTTATCTTGTTTATCTGTTTTTTTCACTTCCGGTGTGCTTTTCTTTTTGAATGGCAGGATGTTCGTATTCATTATTCTATCCTGCACATGCTTGGACATGGATATGGTATCGCGAATATATTTTTCCACGATCATACTGGCAATAGGGGCAGCCCAAGTTCCTCCATACCCTGCATTTTCGACGAAGACGGCGATCGCGATTTTAGGGTTTTCGCGCGGTGCAAAAGCAAAAAACACAGAATGGTTTTCGCCGTGTGGATTTTGGACGGTTCCTGTTTTGCCACACATCTCAATTCCTGGGATTCGGGCGCCGGCAGCGGTACCACTGGAAACGGCACGACTCATCCCTTCGATTACAGGTTCGTAATATTGAGCGTCCACGCCCGCCCATATTTTTTCGGTAAACTCCTTTTTGACGATTTTCTTCTGTCCTATACCTTTGATAAGGTGAGGACGGTAATAATAGCCGCGGTTTGCTACTATCGCCATCACATTGGCCATCTGAAGAGGTGTGATGCCGAGCTCTCCCTGACCGATAGATAAAGAAATATTAAATGATGAAGCCCACTTGTTACTTCTGAACCGTTTGGTGTAATATTCGGCAGGATAGATGTTGCCACCCTTTTCTCCAGGAAGGTCAATACCCAAAGGATTTCCTAAGCCAAATTTCATTAGTGACTCTCGCCAAAGTTCGTATGCCTTATATGGAGGCATTCCTCTGGATTCCAGCATACGAGCATATACATATCCGTAGTAGGTGTTACACGAATTTTGGATGGATTTTACGAGGTCTGTAGTACCGTCCACATGGGTACAGCGCATTTTGGCACCATTCACATAATATCCCCCAGGGCAAAAGAAGGTTGTCTTAGCGTTAATAACACCGGCTTGTTGGGCTGTAAGGGCTGCAATAACTTTAAATGCTGATCCCGGAGGGTAGGAGGCCTGAATAGGTCTGTTGAACATAGGTTTGTTCGGATCCCTGAGCAACTTCATATAGTTGTTGCCCCGCTCACGTCCTACCATAAGGTTAGGATTGTAGGAAGGGCTGCTCACATAGACCAATATTTCTCCGGTAGAAGGTTCTATAGCCACGATAGAGCCCGATTTGTTGCGCATGAGCTTTTCTGCTAGTATTTGAAGGTCTTTATCCAATGAAGATATAAGGCCTTCCCCGGCAACAGCCAGCGTATCGTACTTGCCGTTCATGAAGGAGCCTTGCGGTCTATTCAGGGCGTCCACCATCAGGTTTTTAACCCCTCGGGTGCCACGTAGGAGCTCCTCATAGGAACGTTCTACTCCAGAGGCGCCGATATAATCTCCTGCGCGGTAGAAGCCGTTGGAACGCTCAATATCTTTTTCGTTTACCTCCTGAATATATCCTAAGAATTGGGCTGCTATGCTGTCCGGATAGGTCCGGATATTTCTATCAACGGTGTAAAAACCGTTGAACTTGTCCATATGTTCTTGCAAAACGGCAAACGTCTCTTTAGGGATAAGCTTTTCGAAAATGGATGCTCGGTAAGGAGAGTGTTCACGAGCTTTTTTCATTCTTTTTTCAAAGCCCTCCTTATCTATGCCCAGAAGATTACATAGTAGAAGAGTGTCAATATTTTTTGCTTCTTTAGGGATGACCATAAGATCATACACTGGTTCATTCTGTACCAGAATCTTGCCATTGCGATCCAAGATAATCCCTCGAGCAGGATATTCTATTACTTTACGTAGGACGTTGTTATTGGCTGATAATAAATAAGAATCGTCGATGATCTGGAGATAGAACAATCGAGCGATAAGAGTTAAGGCAACTATCAGAATAATTCCTTGTATGATATATTTTCGCTGAAAAAAACTATTCATAATAATTCCTTATTAATTGCTCAATATCCGTGTTTTTTTCTGATATGTCAGCAAACTAATGATGAAGATGACAATACAAGTCATCAAAGAACTTAGTACGACACTTAATAATGTCTGTAAGATATTCGAAAAAGAAAAAGATTCTACCAAAAATAGTACGAGATGATGGATGAATGTCCCTAAAAGGATATAGGTACTGTACCATTTTAATCCTCTGCTTCCCCACGATGGAGTATTGAAGGAGCTTCTCTCTTCGACTTCGATGGTGATGTTGTGAAAGAATATCCTGAAAAAAGCTAAAGCTACGCAAGCCGAAGCGTGAATCCCTATACTGTCGTAGAAAGCGTCCACACACAAGCCGGTCAAGAAGGCTAATACGTATAAGACCAAGTTGGGTATTCCTATAGGTAACAACAGGATGATAAGGATATACGGATAGGTTACAGCTATATTATAATATCCGAAGTTTTTCAATACAGCTACTTGCAGAATCAGTAATATTACAAATCGAATAATGTTATATATAATTACTTTAGCCATTGTTGTCGTTTCCCGCTTCGAGTTCCAGCTTTTCTTTCGCTAATTTATCTTTAACAATATAGACGTGATGCAGTTGCTCAAATTTAGTCGTCAGTAAGATGCGTACATCTTTAAACGACCCTCCGCTTACAATATCTGTCTGTACGATATGACCTACTTTTATGCCTTTCGGAAATTTAGTGGAATATCCGGAGGTGAAGATAGGTTGACCTATATAAAGCTTGACGTGATTCGGAATATCTCTAACCATTGCAAAGCGGGGCTCGGTATTGTTTCCCCATACAAGAGAACCAAAAGCTGTAGCATTGGAATCAATGGTTACGGAAATTTTTGTGTCCGGATGTAATAGTGATTTGATGGTGCTAAAGTGAGGAGAAACGTTTTGAACGGTTCCTACCACACCGTTAGAGGTTATTACACCCATATCTTTTTCAATACCATCAAGAGATCCTTTGTCTATGGTGATATAATTGCTTCGGTGATGTACACTGTTGTTTACTACTGAAGCAACTATAAATTCGTATCTATTGTGATCTATATCTTTGGGAAGGGAGTCCAAAAACAGAGCATGTTTTGCACTGTCTTTATCTAGGAGATTTTGCAGATGATAGCGCAACAATGCATTTTCATCCATCAGATCTTTGTTGGTTTCTGCCAAGTGCATATATCCTTTCCAAGAATTCACTTTGGCGTAGAAAGAGCCTACAACAATATTGGAAGAGTTGATAAATGCAGATCGCTGATAGTTATTGTTGTTTATTACTAACACTAGAGAAAACACGAAAAAGAGGATAAACCAAAAGGTGGAGTTGTATCGGACCAGAAAAAGCCACAAATTTTTCATGTCTCAAATGTTCAGTAATGTAATTGTTATTAATAAGTACGCGATATTGAAAAAGTTGGACTTTTCAATATCGCGTAAAGATATACCTAAGCAACTCTATTATTGCATTAAGAATTTAAATCTACCGATATTTTTCAGTGCAATACCTGTACCGCGTACTACTGCACGTAGTGGATCTTCTGCCACATGAACTGGCAATTTGGTTTTTGCCTGAATACGTTTGTCCAAACCTCGTAAGAGTGCACCACCACCAGTCAAGTAAATACCGGTCTGATAAATATCTGCAGACAACTCCGGAGGAGTGATCTCCAACGCTTTGAGGATAGCTTCCTCGATTTTAGAGATAGATTTGTCCAGACAGTGGGCAATCTCTGTATAGGAAACGGTAATCTGTTTAGGAATACCGGTCATCAAGTCTCTACCTTGTACGGCGAAGTCTGCCGGAGGGTCAGACAGCTCAGGAAGGGCTGCACCTACTTCAATTTTGATTTTTTCGGCAGTACGCTCACCGATCATGATGTTGTGCTGACGACGGATATACTGAACGATATCAGAATCGAAGTTGTCTCCCGCCACACGGATGGACTGGTCACAAACGATACCCGACAAGGCTATTACCGCAATCTCTGTAGTACCCCCACCAATATCGATAATCATATTTCCTACAGGTTCTTCTACGTCAATGCCGATACCTACTGCGGCTGCCATAGGTTCGTGAATGAGGTACACTTCTTTGGCGCCAGCAATTTCTGCCGAGTCACGTACGGCACGTTTTTCAACCTCGGTGATACCTGAAGGAATACATATCACCATACGTAAGGAAGGGAAAAACCATGATTTACCGTTATTTATCATTTTTACCATCCCGCGGATAAGGGCTTCGGCAGCAGTAAAGTCTGCTATTACACCATCACGCAGAGGCCTTACTGTTCGTATATTGTCGTGGGTTTTACCTTCCATCTGCATGGCTTGCCTTCCAATAGCGATGACCTTGTTTGTCGTACGGTCAAAGGCCACTATCGAAGGTTCATCCACTACTACTTTATCGTTATGTATAATTAGGGTGTTTGCTGTCCCTAAGTCAATCGCAACTTCTTGCGTAAACCAATTGAATAAACCCATTTAAAAAGTCCTGATTCTTTGTAAAAAATTTGAACAAAAATAATCAAAAAAAACCGATAATGTTAAAAGCTATTTGATAAAAACTGTTAATTCTTGTCGCAAAAAATTGGTATTAGATTTATAATTTTTTCGTCAAGATGAATGTGAATCTACTATTTTTTATTCTATTTCGACATTTATATAAAAGTTAAACGTGTCAATTATCAGATTATCAATGTTTAAGTTTTCGATATCTATTTTTTGGAAGGTATCGGTCAGTTCGATAAGGTCCATTTGGCCTTTCAGACCTAATAATACAGGCATGCGGAAATTTTCGACCTGAGCTTTCCAGCGTCCATAAACTTTTCCATCGGTTCCTTGTTTTACTAGGAGAGTAGGGATGCTATTGGTTTTCAGGTACTGCTCGAATATTTTATCGAAGCTTTTTCCTGTGTACTGATTCATATAGTTTAATATATCATTGTAATCTACCTGTTTTAATCTAAAGTCTTTGTTCATGTCGCGAAGTAGATTTCTCCATTTGATGTCATCATTGACTATGGTTCGAATCATGTTAAGGATTACACCTCCTTTGTTGTACATGTCACCCGATCCTTCTTTATTTACGTGGTAAGGCCCTTGGATAGGTTTATCGTTCAGGATGCTGCGTCGGTTTCCGTATATATACTCCTGAGCAGCTTCCTTGCCGTAAAAATATTCTATAAACAGCGCTTCGGAATAGTTGGTGAAGCTTTCGTGAATCCACATGTCGGCTATATCTTTGGCAGTGATATTGTTGCCAAACCATTCATGTCCACTTTCGTGGACAACGATGAAGTCCCATTTCTTTCCCCATCCTGTGCCGGACCCATCTCTTCCTAAATAGCCGTTCAAAAACTTGTTACCATACGCTATGGCCGATTGGTGTTCCATGCCTAGATGTGCCGTTTCTACTATTTTATAGCTATCTTCATAAAAGGGGTACGGCCCGAACCAATATTCAAAGGCTTCTATGGCCTGTCTGACATTTTTGCCAAGATGTTCTTTTTTGTCTTCGCTGTTATTTTCTTTAAGGATATAATAGACAACATCGAGCTCTCCCTTTTCACCTTTAATCTTTTCATTGAAAGTGATGTAATCACCAATGTTTACAGCAACATTATAATTGTTTATGGGGTTAACAACTTTCCAATGATATTTGGTATAGCCGTTGTTTAGTGGTTCTACCTTTTCAAGGCGGCCGTTAGAGACGTTGATAAGTCCATTCGGTACAGCCACGGAAATTCTCATGCTGTCCGGTTCGTCGGACTGATGGTCCTTGTTGGGCCACCAAGCACTGGCTCCTAAGCCTTGTACGGCTGTAGCTACGAAAGGTTTGCCGTTGGAATCCTTTTTCCAGTCGAATCCTCCAATCCAAGGAGCCCGCGTAGCTTGTATAGGGTTTCCTGAATAATAAACGGTAAACGAGTCTGTCTTTCCGCGCTTGATTTTCTTGGGAAAATGTACGAACACCGCGTGATGCTGGCGGTCGAATTTGAGGTTTTTGCCGCGGTAAACGATTCTGTCGATGGATAGATTGTCAAAAAGGTCTATCTGTAGGGTCTTAAAATCCTCGACAGTCTTAAACCTTATAAGATTCGATCCGGAGATATATTTCTTGTCAATGTCAACCTGTATATCCAAGTGATAGTACTGTACATCATAGCAAGTACGTAGGGGTGTCAACTGCCCCCGCAAGGAATCAGCCTTTGTAAATAAATCTTTGGCCAGCATAAGCTGCGCTTTCGCGGTGGTGGATGCTAAGAATAAAGTTCCTGCAGCAAAGAATGAAAGAAATAGTTTATTCATGGATTTCAATATAATCTTCGGTTTTAGGAATTTTATTCATGAATTCTTTCCAACTTTTGGGGATGGTTGTCAGTTTTCTTTTTTCGAGGTCCAGCCATGCTCCGTCCACATTGACTGTAGCGGCTATGCTGTTATCTCCTTTGATAATCTGATGGCGGAAGGAAAACCTGCCGTTTATGGTGTTGAACTTGCTAAGCGCCGTGCTTACCTTGATATATTCGTCAAGTCTTACTTCTCTGTGATAAACCAATTCTTCACGGAAAAGTATAGGACCTATATTATATTGAGCAAACTCGTCCAGAGAAAGTCCTATGCGGTTGAGCATATTGCTTCGTGCTTGAGCGCAGAAATCCGCATAAGCGGAATGCCGTAAATGTCGGTTTGCATCTATCTGAGCCCAAAGAACTTGGCCTTCGTAAAATATGTTGTCCATAAGTATTGTCTTAAAAGGTTTCCTAAATATAAGAAAACGTTTTAAAAAGACGAGCTTAGAGGAAATAAAGCACAAGGCGATATGAAATAAACATATCGCCTTGTGCTCATAAAGTATTTTGTTGAATGTTATTGCGCTCCTGATGCAAGTTGCATAAGTATGGCTGTCAGCCAGCCTGCATAGGTTCCTATGGCATAGCTGAACACAGAAAGGATTACTCCGACAGATATCAACGAAGGGTGAAACGCAGCCGACATTACTGAAGCCGAAGCAACGCCTCCCACATTGGACATACTGCCCACGGCAAAGTAGAAATAAGGAATTTTGAAAATCTTAGCAACGATAAATAACAACAAAGCATGGAAGGATATCCATAGTATTCCAACAATAAATAATCCCGGATTGTCAAGAATTGCTAAAATATCCATTTGCATGCCTATTGTTACAATCAACATGTATAACAAGACGGTACCCAGTTTGGATGCACCATAATTTTCATAATGGCGTGCTCGGGTGAAGGATAAGCAAATGCTGAATATGGTTGAGAAAAGGATAATCCAGAAAAAAGTGTTTGTAAGGGAAAAGGTAGAAAGCTGAGGGTAGTTTTCCGAAACGTACTGAGCTACCGGCTCCGCTAAGTAAGTGGCCAATCCCGTTCCAGCGAACGCTAAGGCAAGCATGATGATGATATGCTTGGCCTCCGGCATTCTAGCATTTTCTTTGGCTCTTTTTTCCAGCTTTTTTTTCAGATAATCCACGTCCGAAGAGTCGGCCTTCAATAGCGCGTCCATCTTTTTACTTTGGCCGGCCCCATAAAGCAAAATTGCCATCCACATATAGGCAACAAAGGCATCAACCGCAATTATAGCAGAAAATAGGTGTGGAGAAGGCTGTAAAATTTCTTTCAATGCCACTTGGTTGGCACTTCCTCCGATCCACGAACCTGCAAGGGATCCCAATCCTCGCCAAACGGCATCAGGCCCAGTACCGCCCACAACTTCGGGTGCGACCAAAGAGGTAAGCCATACGGCTAATGGCCCTCCAACGACTATACCTATTGTTCCGGTGATGAACATTAACCCTGATCTTTTGCGGAGAGCCCACATCTCTTTGAGATCTAAATTTAATATAAACAATATTAAACAGGCAGGAAGAAAATAACGGCTCCCTATGGTCGTAAGAGGAGAGTTTTCTCCGTCAAAAACATTGAAAGAATTAAGCAGTCCCGGAAGGAAATAACATAGGAGCAGAGGAGGAAAGATATCGTAGAATTTTTGAATAAAGGGGTTCTTGATGCCAGAAGTATAGAAGACTAATCCTAGGATAGTCATCAAAATCCCAACAATAACGGTGTTATTTGTAATTAAAGGTTCTATAGTTTGCACGTTTTCCATGATTTTCTCTAAAACACCGTGAAAATATGCAATATTTTTGACCTTTTTTGGTTTAATTTTAAAATAAAGAGACTCATGTTAATACTTTTTTACGCAAAATGATTTGTATCTTATGGCGTAGAAGAATGCGTTGTGAGTCCTGATAAATATTAATTATTATTGTGTAACCTTAACCTAACCCCAAAAAGAGTATATGAGTAAGATAAGAGTTTTAGTGGTTGGCTGTGGCAATATGGGGGCTTCCCATGCGAAAGCCTATCACGATATGTCGGAATTTGAAATTATAGGTCTTGTGTCCAGAGGTGATAGCAAGAACGAATTGCAGAAAAAACTGCAGTCAGACTATCCACTTTTTGATGATTATGAGAAAGCTTTGAAAGCTACAAAGCCGGATGCTGTCTGTATTTCCACCTATCCGGACACACACGAAGTATATGCTATTAAGGCTTTTGAGCAAGGAGCTCATGTATTTATTGAGAAACCTTTGGCTGATACAGTAGAAGGAGCGCAGCGTGTCATAGAGGCGGCCCAAAGAGCTAATAAGAAACTTGTGGTAGGCTATATTTTAAGGCATCATCCTTCCTGGATGCGTTTTATCGAAGAAGGGAAAAAATTAGGGACGCCTTTGGTTTTTCGTATGAATCTGAACCAACAAAGCCATGGCTATATGTGGGATGTACATCGTAACTTAATGAAAAGTTTAAGTCCTATAGTGGATTGTGGGGTTCATTATATTGATGTAATGTGCCAGATGACGGATGCTAGGCCTGTGGCAGTAAGTGCTATAGGAGCTAGACTTACAGAGGATATCCCACATGATAATTATAATTATGGACAACTACAGATACGTTTTGATGATGGCAGTGTGGGGTGGTATGAAGCAGGATGGGGTCCTATGGTGAGTCAAACGGCATTCTTCGTAAAAGACGTCTTTGGACCTAGAGGATCTGTTTCCATCATAGCGCAGAGCGCCTCCAAAGATGGTGCGTCAGATTCCGTAGAGTTCCACACCAAGACTGAGTCTATCCGTGTACATCATGCCGATATCGACGCACATAACAATTTTGTAAAAGAAGATGAATGGATTAACCTTGAAGATGAACCCGATCATCAGGAACTTTGCAACAGAGAACAACGCTTTTTCTATGATGCCATCATCCACGACAGAGACCTTACAAAGTCCATGCAAGATGCACTCAACAGCCTGCGTATAGCGATGGCTTGCGATGAAAGTGTTAAAACCGGAAAAATTATCTCTTTATAAACGAGTAAGAGCCGATAAAGTTATCGGCTCTTCTTGCTCTATTAAGACTATGGAATGTTCAGGTATTTATGGGTTTGCAAAGAAATATTCCATTTCGGGTTTTCTTTGACATATTCTATTATTAAAGGCGTAATTTCTGACGCCTTGGACCATTCAGGCTGAAGGTAAAGTTTACAGTCTGGACCTACAAGCTTGGCATGGTCTTCAGCCCATTTGAAATCGCTTTTGTTGAATACAATAACTTTGAGCTCCCCCGCTACTTTAAGGATTTCTGGTCTTGGCGCTTTGAATTTTTTTGGCGAAAGACAAATCCAATCCCATGTACCCGAAAGAGGATAGGCCCCGGAAGTTTCTATATGCGTTTTTATTCCTTGATTTTTTAACTGCTGTGTTAAATAGTCTAGATTATAGATAAGGGGTTCACCTCCGGTCACCACTACCGTCTTAGCGGGATAAATAGATGCATTTTCCACTATTCTGTCTGTCGCTGTCAGTGGATGAAGCTCTGCATCCCAACTTTCTTTGACGTCACACCAATGGCAACCGATATCACATCCTCCCAATCGAATAAAATATGCTGCTTTTCCGGTATGATATCCTTCTCCCTGTAAGGTGTAAAACTCCTCCATCAGAGGCAATAGTGTTCCGTCTTCTGGTACTTGATGTGACATTTAAAATTATTTTGCGTGCAAAGTTACGGATAATAATATTAATTTCATGTCATTAAATGGATTGCAGCCAATTATAAACGGAAGAAGTAGAGGCTATATAAAGCGCCACAAAATACGTATATTTATAATAACTGACTAATTACTAACCCGGGATGAACTGGAAGGTAAAGGTTCTCTTCATTATACTATTTCTATTATGTGGTTTACGAACTACATTATGGGCGGATGGATCAAAAGATCTTTATCCTCGAGGAGTACGCGGTACCAGAGCCATGCTCGAACCCCATATTCTTAATCAAGCCAATTCCAATGCTGCGCGCTTCTATAACCATGCGCGTCACTTTGTTTACGCCAAAATGAACGAAACCATTGCTGTTGCGTCTAGTGCTATGGGAGTTGGCGCTGGTGGCATACGCATCATGAGCCCAACAGGTGTTACCACAGAATATTTCGGTCCTTTGGGTAGAATAGTAGGTAGTGGAGGCCTAACAAATCGGGAAGCTGAGCTTGCTGGTCCTAGGGCAGGCTATACACCTTATGAGTTTGCAGTGAATGAAGAGGGTATCTGGACAGTAGAATTTATCAGTCCGGTGAATAATACGGGAGGCAACTTTTCTCCTACGTTGGTAGCTGCGGACGACGAGTGGGCACAAAGTGCGAATTCCAATTTTATAAGTGCTTGGGATATTTCTGTACGTAATGCCTCCGATACAGAATGGATTTCAGGACGAGTATATACAAATGTACTGAACCTTTATATGAACGGAGGGTTGATGAATAGTGAGGATTACGGATTTTTCGGGGTGAATTATGTGTTGACGAGAGACGGAAATCTTTACAAAGTTGACGGAAATGGTTTTATAGGACTTCGGTTTACTTATTTTGTCAATAATTCCGGATTTCTTGACGATAATGGTAATCCAAGTTATAAAAGTTCAAGTGCAGGTTATGGCGCTAGGATTCACAATCCTAATGATCCGGATGTCAATTCGCAATATGTAACACATAAGATGTTTTATGCTTTGCCGAGCATAGACTTGCCTAGCAGCGGAGTCGGTTTTTTCGGCGAAACATGGCTGCTAAGGGATCCTCTTACCGCGACTGTAAGTAATATTCGAATAGGATCCTCTGAAAATACTATTCAGCATGTAAATACTAAAGGAATGTTTATACATTTTGAAACTAATTATGCGGGAAGGTATAGGGTCAATATTAAGAGTAAGAGTCCTACCTTTAATTTCCCTCCTAAGGACATTATTGTCTATGCTGAAATGGGAGATAATAAAGTGTTTTGGGATGGATTGGACGGAGAAGGGAAGTATCTCCCTATAGGTAAATATGATATAGATGTTACTGTTGCAATGATAGAAGGAGAAGTCCATTTTCCATATTTCGATATGGAAATCAATCCGCGTGGTCTTTTGCTATACCGTATAGATAGAGCAGGAGCAACGATAGGTCCTGCTACCATATATTGGGATGACAGTAAAATCCCTTTGGGTCCTAATGTAGAAGAACACTCCAACCCGCTGGTCAATCTTTCCGGAATTCCTAGTAATGTGAATGGACACCGTTGGGGAACGTACAGTGTCACTACACCCGCAACCAATCAGAATATTAACAACAACTTTTATACGGGGGCTAATAGCTTTGGAAACAATATGGCTATGGACACGTGGTCCTATGCGGTGCAAATAGAAGAAAAGATGGAGAAAGAGATTCTAGTGGAAATAGCCGATCTGGAGACAGTAAGCATTGAGGCTAATAGGGACACTATCGAACTTAATGAACAAGTTGAATATAAGGTTATAGTAAAAAACAATGGTCCTTCACATGCCCTAGGTAGCCGATATGAATTTGATCTTCCCCAAGGATTTTTTATAGATAATGTAACTTACCAAACCAATGGATGTGCGGTAATAACATCTCAACAGTTTAATCAGCATTCGCTTCGAACAATAATGGATATAGACAATGGCTGTGTGGTGATTCTTACCATAACAGCACACGCCAACAATGTGCCGGATGAGACCTATGGATATGTTCGTGCCTTGGCAGGTATGGTTCGGCCTCCAGGATATATAGATCCGGATGCTACTTCTTCTGATATTACTATTGATAGACCTTTATCTGCTCAGGAAGAATGTGCTCCTACGGAATGTAATAACATCAAAATTCATGACGAAGTGTTTTTGTTGGAACCATACAATGAAAGAGGAAAGATTGCTTTGTTGAAAACCGCTAACCATATTGACCGAAACGGCTCCGGCTTTCAGGAGGAAGGAGAAGAAATTGAGTATGTTTTTACGATTAGGAATACTGGTTTGGTGGCGGTAAAAGATTTTCAGCTAACGGATAGTCTTCTAAATGTTTTTGCAGATGACGTGAATGTTACCCTCTTGCCAGAGGAAGAATACTCCTTTTCAAGACGCTATACCATAAGAAAGTCCGATATAGAGCGTGGATATGTCTTGAATCAGGCGTTGGTGATAGGAAAGAACCCTCGAGGGTTTGATGTGAAAGACTTGTCCGGCACATCCTTCGATAATAACAACATTACAAGAATAGATATCGCACCTGCACCTTATTTTCGCTTAAGACTGAGTGTGACAAATACAGGCACAGGCGAGAATAATCAATTTACCATAGGAGATACCATACGCTTTGAATATACCGTTAAACATGAGGGAGTAGTTTCTATTCAGCAGCTCAGGGTGCAACATGATTTAGTAATGTCAGATCCGGTAGTAACTTATGATTTTACTTTACAAAACAGGGATTTACGCTTTAATTCACAGTATGTTATAACAGAAGAAGACATTCAGAGGGGGGCTATTGTTACATCAGCATCCTTATGGGGCAGGGACACTAAATATGGAAATGAACTGAGAGATTTATCCGGATTGACATTTGAAGATGACCAGAGCCTTGTTATCCCATTAGCGACAGCGCCTACGGCCGTAGCCGATCGGATTGCTTTGTATCAGGGACAGGAAAAAGAACTTAACATTTTAGATAATGACCGTAAAGGATCCAGTGAGTGGAACTCCGGAAAAATTGAGATTATCGAAGCTCCGAGTATGGGTAATGTTCGGGTGGAAGGAATAAAAGTATTTTACAAACAGCATGACAACTTTGAGTCGGGAGAAGATTATTTCACCTATCGTATCGTGGATAACAGTCGGTTGGCAAGTAATGCTGTTAGGGTGGATCTCACGATTCTGAAGACCTCACCTCAAGCCGTAGATGATTATTTTGTGCAGCCGTACAATGGTAAGATTCAACTTTCTGTGACGAGAAATGATTTTGTGGAATATTCGGAAATTGATGCGGAAAGTGTGAGAATCATCAGCAATCCTTCCCACGGTAGTTTGAGATATCAGGGTAATGGTATCTTCATCTATGAATCCGAAAAGACGTTCTCGGGAATAGATCAATTTACCTATATTGTACGTGATAAAAATGGCAACTGGTCTGAGGAAGCTACTGTACAGATAGAGGTAGCAGGTCTTGTGTTGCCAAACGTCATCACACCCAATGGTGACGGCTATAACGATACATTCGAAATCATAGGGTTATATAAATATGATAGATGTGAGTTCCAAGTGTTTGATCGTTTCAAAAATGTAATCTATAGTAATGACAATTACAAAAATGATTGGGTGGTACAGCCTAATGTAACTGACGGTACTTACTTCTATCTGGTAAGACTGTGGGACAAAGAAAAGAAACCTACCGTTATAAAGGGACATGTCCTCATCACGCGGGAAAAGCTGCGGTAGCCTTTTAATCATGCCATTCTTCGCGCCCTAAAATTTTTTTATTCTCGTAATGTATGATTTCTTCCTCTGTAATAGGAGTGGAGAGGGTAAGGCTTTTCAGATTGGGCTGTCCTGCATCTACCCAGGCGCTAAACCAATAGGAAGCCACATAAAAGATAGAAGAGCGGAAGCGACGTTCTACCATACCGTTCAGTGCAGCGTGATATTTTTCTGCATAATAATCCGAATAGGTATATACAAGCTGCTTGTTACGCTCGACATATGATTTAATGTCCGCCGCCTTCATGGTTTGGGAAAGTTCCTTTTCTATCATTAAGACGGAATCCACAAGGCTGTTGCTTTCCCGAACGATTCTCCATGCGGTTTCCAGTGGATTGTTTATGTATCGTGCAGGACCTATAAATAGATCGTACTGTTCCATAAACATCTCTGGAAGGCGTGTTTCCCATAGGGCATGTATTCCTACTTGATTGGTAAACTGCCCATTATAGTTACTTGTCGTATGTAAAGGTACGTGGGCATCGGCGATATAATGTCCTAAATCCGCACTATGACGTATTATCTTCGCTACATCATTATTCTTGAATGCTTCAACAAGACTATTGTAGGAACGATATATCTGCCAAGGGACAATGCCTTTGGCTATTAAAGCGCGTTCGGTGAACTTCTCTTGCGCCTGAGACCAATGAATAGGAATAGAGTCTATGTTCTCATAGGTATCCAAGTCGATGAAATGTCTTGGACTTTCAGCCGTATCAATGTAGCAGCGCTTGTCAGCATCTATGGCCTTGTTGGTAATCTGACTGATATAGGACTTATAAAAAATGGCCATTTCTGCAGGTAGGAGAAAGACTGCAGTTTCATTGATTTTCTTGTGAGGATTAAAGCCCCAGCTACAAAGGCTCATTAACGCTACAAACAACCCTAATCGGATGATGTTCATAACTAGTTAATTGGTTCTTTCAAATTAAGAAAAAGTCAACAAATTTTAATATTGTTTTGAATTAAAAATTTTATGTACTAAAATTATGTAATTTCGATACGGAGATTAGCGAAGCTGATGAAGATTCTATACGCAATTCAAGGAACCGGCAATGGGCATTTGTGTAGGGCTATGGACATAATTCCATGCCTTCAGGCCTTCGGAGAGGTAGATGTGTTGATAAGCGGAATACAGGCGGATATTATCTTACCTTTCGATATCAAATACCGGTTGCACGGCTTAAGCTTCATCTTTGGTAAGTCTGGAGGTGTGGACATCTGGAAAACCTTTATGAGCTCCACCGTACGTCAGGTCATCCGCGAAATAAACTCCGTTCCGGTAGAAAATTACGATTTGATTATTAATGATTTTGAACCTATAACAGCATGGGCTTGCCATACTAAAGACATTCCCTGTATAGGTTTGAGTCATCAGATAGGAGTGATGCACCCTAGTGCCCCTAAGCCGGAAGAGACGGATATGATGGGAAAATTTATCATGAAAAACTATGCACCTGTTTCGTATGCCTATGGCTTCCATTTCAAAGAATACCATTCTTCCATTTATACTCCTGTTATTAGAAAAGCAATCCGCGAGATAGAGCCTACCAATAATGGACATTATACGGTTTACCTTCCTTCTTATGACGATGCACATCTAATAAAGCATCTGACAAAGTTTGTCGATGTACAATGGGATGTCTTTTCCAAGCATAATTCCAAACCCTTTCGTTATAAAAATGTTAAAATACAGCCCATCAACAGTGACCTCTTTATCAAGAGTATGGCTTCTTCATCAGGGGTACTGTGTGGTGCAGGTTTCGAAACACCTGCCGAAGCTTTGTATCTAGGGAAAAAGATTCTTGCTATTCCTATGAAAAACCAGTATGAGCAACATTTGAATGCAGCAGCATTGATAGATCTCGGGGTGCCGGTGATAAAAAGTCTGAAGAAAAAGTATGAATACGATATAGAGTTATGGTTGAATAGCGATAAGGTGGTGCAGGTAAATTATCCTAACAACACCATGCAAATCATTGAGACCTTAGTCAACAGACATAAATAACATTTTTAATTATCAACTTATGCATTACAATAGATTGGGAAACTCCGAACTAAATATCTCGCAGATCGCGTTAGGATGCATGTCGTTGAAATCAGACTCTGCTGAATGTTCTTGTATCATTGAGGCAGCCTATGACTGTGGAATAAATTACTTTGACACGGCAGATCTATATGATTTTGGGGAAAACGAGGTCTTATTGGGTAAAGCCTTGAAGAAGTTTCGTGACAAGGTATATATAGCTACAAAAGTCGGTAACAGATGGAAAGAAGATAGGTCAGGATGGACCTGGGATGTGTCTGCGAAATATATTTTTGATGCTGTGGACACATCTTTAAAACGACTGCAAACGGACTATATTGACGTCTATCAAATACATGGTGGTACGAAGGAAGATAATTTTGAAGAAGTGTTGGAAACGTTAGAAACATTAAAAGCACAAGGAAAAATCCGCTATTATGGCATTTCTTCTATCCGTCCTAATGTTTTTCTTCGCTTTACCGAACAATCCAATATTATATCAAATATGATGCAGTACAGTATGTTGGATACTCGCCCTGAAAAATATTTCGATAGATTTAAAGACAAGATTTCGGTTTTAGCAAGAGGGGCTTATGCTCAGGGTGTTTTGTTAGGAAAAGCTAAAGACTCCTACCTTTCCCATTCTTCCACCAATATGCAATCCATTCTTACTTATTTAGAGGAGTTAGCTAGTCAATATCAACTGCATAAGGAAACTATAGCTTTGGCTTATGTTCTTCGAAAAAAGGTTGTAGCCTCAAGTATAATAGGAATTAGAACTATGGAGCAATTTCTTGCTTTGAAGCAAAGCATCATAGAACTGGATAAGCTAAATATCGTCTTCGATGAAAGTCGTATTCCTAAGATAGATTATACGGACCATTTGACATAGAGCAATATGTAGCTGCCCTTTTCTATTTAGAGAAGGCATAGCTTCGAAAAAGGAAAATCAGTTTTAGTGGTTGTCAACCTTATTGGGATTGGGAGGAAGAGGGCTTTTGTCTTTTGCAGGCCTTTTGCCTGTATCACTTTCCACTTTCGTGTTGGGCTGTCTGTTTTTTTTAAATTCATTTTTTCCGCTCTTCTTTTTGGGTATTTCTTTTCGTGTGTCTTTCATGGCTGTAATTTTTTAACAGAACAACTGAATGACGAAAGGGTTCAAAAAAAATCCTCCTACACTTTATGGTACAGGAGGATTCCAAATATTACGATTTGTCCAACTTATTTCTTATTGGCTTCACACCATTTCCTAGCATTGATAAAAGCTTCTAACCATGGTGTTACTTCGTCTTTTCTTCCAGCAGGGTAATAAGCCCAATTCCATTGGAATATAGAACGTTCGATATGTGGCATAGTTACCAGATGACGTCCTGTTGCGTCGCACATCATCGCTGTATTGAAGTCCGAACCGTTTGGATTATGAGGATATTGCTCATAAGCGTACTTAGCTACGATATTGTATCGGTCTTCACTGTATGGAAGCTTGAATTTACCTTCCCCATGCGATATCCAGACTCCTAAGGTAGATCCCGCCAATGAGCTTAACATCACAGAGTTATTTTCTTGGATTTTCACCGACACGAAATTGGATTCGTGCTTACCAGAGGTGTTGTGATGCATTTTGCCATGTACTTCGTGATCCGGATTGATTAATTCCAGTTCCATGAAAAGCTGACATCCGTTACATATACCTATAGAAAGGGTATCCGGACGGGCAAAGAAATTCTCTAATGCTTTTTTAGCTTTTTCGTTGTATAGGAAAGCGCCGGCCCAACCTTTTGCAGAGCCCAATACGTCTGAGTTGGAGAAGCCTCCCACAGCTCCGATAAACTGAATATCTTCCAATGTTTCACGACCGGAAATCAGGTCGGTCATATGTACATCCTTAACGTCAAATCCTGCCAGATACATGGCGTTGGCCATCTCACGTTCGGAGTTTGAACCCTTCTCACGGATAATAGCGGCCTTAGGTCTTACATGAGGACGTGCCGGTTTTTTACCGTCAAATTGAGAAGGGAAGGAGAAGGATAGAGGTTGGTTTTTGTAGTTTTTGTAACGCTCCTCGGCCATTCCATTTTTCGACTGTTTCTGGTCCAAAAGATACGATGTCTTATACCAGATGTCTCGTGTTTGCACCACATCGAAAGAGAAGGTGTCAGCATGGTTTTTGAAAGAAACAGTAGTGCCTTCTACGGCAGTACCTATCTTCACCGCTACTACACAGGACTGTGCTAATGCTGCTTCAAAAGCGTTATCGTCTTTCGCTTGCAGGACTACGGCAATGTTTTCGTTGAATAAAGCTTTTACGGTATCATGCTCCCCAAGACCTGACAAGTCGTAATTAGCAGCCAGATTTACGTCGGCGAAGGTCATTTCCAATAGGGTGGTGATAAGACCGCCAGAACCCACATCATGTCCTGCCACAACCTGATCATTCAGAATCAGTTCCTGAATGACGTTGAAAGCCTTTTTGAAATATGCAGCATCTTTGATGGTTGGTACTTCTTTACCTATTCTATTCAGGATTTGACCGAAAGAAGAACCTCCCAGTTTAAAGTTGTCTTTTGATAAGTTGATATAGTAAATCGATCCGGCATTTTTAGACAGTACCGGTTCTACCACTTTGTTAATGTCTATACAGTTTGCTGCTGCTGAGATGATTAATGTTCCTGGAGCAATTACGTCCTGACCGTTAGGATATTTCTGCTTCATGGAGAGGGAGTCCTTCCCTGTAGGGATATTGATTCCCAACTCAATAGCGAAATCAGAACAAGCTTTCACGGCTTTGTAAAGGCGTGCATCTTCTCCTTCGTTGTTACAAGGCCACATCCAGTTTGCTGATAGAGACACTCCTGACAGTCCGTTTTTCACCGGAGCAAAGACGATATTAGATAGGGCTTCAGCAATAGCAGTTCTGCTTGCCGCCTCAGGATCTACTATGGCTGCTACAGGAGTATGCCCTACAGATGTCGCGATACCTTCTTTATTTTTGAAGTCTAAGGCCATCACGCCCACATTGTTAAGAGGCAGCTGTAAAGGTCCGGCACATTGTTGTTTAGCTACACGACCTCCCACACAGCGGTCCACCTTATTGGTCAACCAATCTTTACATGCTACGGCTTCCAGCTGTAGGACTTGTTCGAGGTAGGTAGGAATCTTGCTCACTTCGTATTCCACATCTGCATATTGACGGGCTACGGTTTTGTCTTTCATGTACGTCTTCGGTGAAGAACCGAAGAAGTCTGCCAAGTCATAATCCATAGGCTTTTCTCCCGTAGTCTTAGATACGAAAGTGAAGCGATGGTCGCCGGTGACGTCACCGACGGTGTACATAGGAGCTCGTTCACGGTCGGCCACCCGTTGTAAGGTTTCAATATCCTTTTCGGCAATTACCAATCCCATACGTTCTTGAGATTCGTTGCCGATGATTTCTTTTGCTGAAAGGGTAGGGTCTCCTACAGGTAGTTTATCCATATCGATGCAGCCACCTGTTTCTTCCACCAGCTCAGACAGACAGTTCAGGTGTCCACCGGCACCATGGTCGTGAATGGATACGATAGGGTTGTGATCCGATTCCACCAAAGCACGGATAGCATTGGCAGCACGTTTCTGCATTTCAGGGTTAGAGCGCTGTATAGCGTTCAACTCTATGCCGGAGCCGAAGGCTCCGGTGTCTGCTGAAGATACGGCAGCACCCCCCATGCCGATACGGTAGTTTTCCCCTCCCAAGATTACAATTTTGTCTCCCGGTTTAGGTGTTAATTTTTTTGCTTGATCTTTTTTGCCGTAGCCCACACCACCGGCAAGCATGATAACTTTATCATATCCCAACTTGCGTCCTAGCTCCTCATGCTCGAAGGTCAATACCGATCCGGCGATTAGAGGCTGGCCAAATTTGTTGCCGAAGTCTGAAGCGCCGTTTGACGCTTTGATAAGGATATCCATCGGTGTTTGATAAAGCCAAGGACGCTCTTCCATGCCCTTTTCCCATGGGCGGTCTTCCATAAGACGCGAATAGGCTGTCATATAGATTGCCGTACCTGCAAGAGGGATGGCGCCCTGACCACCAGCTAGACGGTCACGGATTTCACCACCCGAACCGGTAGCGGCACCGGAAAAGGGTTCCACCGTGGTCGGGAAGTTATGGGTCTCGGCCTTAAGCGACAAAACAGATTCGAAATCCTTCTCTGCGTAGAAGTCCGGTTTGTCTGCCGACTTAGGGGCAAACTGCGTTACAGTAGGACCTTGTATGAAGGCAACATTATCTTTATATGCAGAAACAATCTCATTAGGATTGGTTTCTGAGGTTTTCTTGATCAGCTTGAATAAAGAAGTAGGCTGCTCTTCACCATCGATGATGAAGGTACCGTTAAATATCTTGTGGCGGCAGTGTTCGGAGTTGGCTTGTGAAAACGCAAATACTTCAGAGTCGGTCAGTTTACGACCTAGCTTCTTAGATAGATTGTTCAGGTAATCTATTTCTTCAGCACTTAGTGCCAATCCTTCCGATTTATTATAAGCATCAATATCATCAATTTCCTTTATAGGTTCGGGAGTGATATTGATGGTATACATCTCTTGAGTCAGCGCAGCATATTTCTGCGAAATCATAGGGTCATAATCTTCGAAGTCTTCGGACACAGGATGAAATTCTTCGATACGAATCAACCCTTTAATCCCCATATTTTGTGTGATTTCCACGGCGTTGGTACTCCATGGAGTAATCATGGCAGCACGTGGTCCTACAAAATAACGGTTGATGGTTTGTTGTTCAAGTTTTTTGGCGTTTCCAAAGAGCCAATTTAGTTTACTAATGTCTTCTTGTGATAAAGAGTCAACACTTTGAACAGCGTAAACGATGTTCGATGGGTTCTCAAAGAAATGAATCATTATTTATGTTAGTTTTGAACGTTCTTCAATTTAAAGCACAAATTTAGGGAATATTTTTCACAATAATCTGATAGGAAAATAAGGATGTGAATAAATAAGAGTTTTCAACAAATTATATTTTCTGACATTAAAATCTTATGCAAAAAGGTAAAAATCCTATCTTTGTGTCTTAAAAAAAATATAAAATGAAAATTTCTTACAATTGGCTTAGGAATTATTTAAATATAGATAAAACCCCGGAAGAACTGTCTTTAATACTCACAGATATAGGTTTGGAGGTAGAAGCGGTAGAAAAAGTGGAGTCTATCCCTGGAGGATTGGAAGGATTAGTGGTAGGGGAAGTGTTGAGTGCAGAACAACATCCTAACGCTGATAAACTTAAAATTACCAAAGTGAATATCGGTGGTGAAGAGCCATTGAATATTGTCTGTGGAGCTCCTAACTGCCGTGCCGGATTAAAGGTTGTCGTAGCTCCTGTAGGTACAGTTTGTCATCCTACTGCGGGAGAACCTTTTAAAATCAACAAATCTAAAATCCGTGGAGAGGTGTCGGAAGGTATGCTCTGTGGTGAGGATGAAATTGGTCTAGGAACTTCTCATGCGGGTATAGTAGAACTTCCACAGGATGCGCAGATTGGCACTTTAGTACGTGACTACTATCAAATAAAGGATGACTATTGTTTTGAAATAGGATTGACACCTAACCGTGCCGATGCCGCATCACACTTGGGGGTAGCACGTGACCTTGCTGCTTATTTTCGCGGTACCTACCAGCTTCCTAATGTAGATGCTTTTGTAGCAGGAGATAGCGTACAAACGCAAGTGGTGGTGGAAGATGGCGAGTCATGTCCTCGCTATTCAGGTATTAATATTTCCGGTGTTAAAGTTGCCGAGTCTCCGGACTGGCTGAAAGAAAAGTTGGCAGCCATAGGTATCCGTTCGATCAACAATATTGTCGATATCACCAATTATGTGTTGCATGATTTAGGTCAACCTTTACATGCGTTTGATGCTGCTAAAATTTCTGGTAATAAGGTAGTTGTGCGTAAGGCTAAAGAAGGAGAGCTCTTCGTGACGCTAGATGGGGTAGAGCGTAAGCTTTCTGCCGAAGATTTAGTTATTGCTGACGCGGAGAAAGCTATGTGTATTGCTGGGGTGTTTGGCGGAGAATATTCTGGAGTTTCGGAAACTACTACCGATATTTTCTTAGAGTCGGCCTACTTTAATCCTGTCAGCGTTCGTAAGACTTCAAAACGTCATGGCCTGAAAACGGATTCTTCATTCCGCTTCGAAAGAGGGACAGATCCTAATATCACTGTTTATGCATTGAAGCGCGCTGCTTTATTGATTCAAGAGATTGCCGGAGGTAAGGTTACTTCAGCCATAACAGATATTTATCCAAAGCCTGTGGATGCCTTCAAATTCGATGTAAACTATCGCAACGTTCAACGTCTTATTGGAAAAGATATCCCGGCAGAGGAAATTAAAGAAATCATCCAAGCTTTGGGAATAAAGATTGCCAAAGAGACGGAAGAAGGACTTTCGGTAGAAGTACCTCCATACAAGGTAGATGTAACTCGCGAGGTAGACGTTATCGAAGAGGTTCTTCGTATCTATGGGTACAACAACATAGAATTGAAGTCTCAGATTTTGGCTTCGCTAAATACCCAAGAGAAGCCGGACAAAGAAGCCGTGCTGAACCAGATTGCGGACTTGCTGATCGCTAATGGTTACAGAGAGATTTTGTCCAATTCGTTGACAAAATTGGCATATGCCGATGATGAAGCTACTGCGGTGAAGCTTTTCAATCCGTTGAGCTCCGACTTGGATACGATGCGCCAAAACATCCTATTCTCGGCTCTTACGGCTATAGCATACAATCAAAAGCGCAAGCAGTCGGACTTGAAATTCTTTGAGTACGGTAAAACTTATCATCTGAAAGAAGAAGGATATGAAGAGAAGCAACATCTAGCCTTAGCTATCACCGGTAAGAAGACTACTGAAAAGTGGTACGAAAAGGTTAAGGAGGTGAACTTTTACAACCTTAAGGCGGCAGTGGATACTATCGTCAGACGCCTGAAGATAGAAAACTTACAAATCGTAGAGACTACCAGCAAAAATCTGGCATACGGGCTGGATTACATGAAGGGTCAGAAGGTGTTGGTGACGTTAGGCGCTGTTGCTGCAGAAGCCTTACACAAGGCAGACGTAGAAGGTCCTGTATATTTTGCAGATTTTGACTGGGATTTGGTGCTCAAGACTATCCGTAAAAACACTATCAAATACAAGGAAGTGTCTAAGTTCCCTGCTGTGCGTAGAGATTTGGCCTTATTGGTAGACGAACAGGTTACTTTCGAGCAATTGAAAAATATAGCTTTGAAGACCGATCGCAAGCTGTTGAAAGAGGTTAATATCTTTGACGTATATAAGGGAGACAAACTTCCGGAAGGTAAAAAGTCCTACGCGTTAAGTTTTGTCATTCAGGATGAGGAAAAAACGTTAAATGATAAACAAATTGATAGTATTATTCAAAAATTAATTATTAACTTTGAGAAGGAGATTAAAGCAGTAGTGCGCTAATCTCAAAGATTTAATTGCGATAAATAATATATGGCATCACTATCATCACAAATGAATGTTATCGTTGAGAAAACGAAAAATTTAATTCAGTTGTGTGAGGCACTTCAAGAAGAAAATGATTTGTTGAAACTGGAATTGCAGTCGGTGCAGGTAGCATTTGACACCAGCAAAGCGAAGATTCAACAGTTGGAAGAACAGATTAAGGCGATGGCTGTCGCCAAGTCGCTTGATGAGGCCAAAGATAAGGAAGCCATAAATGAAAAAATACTTGACACAAAACAAAAAATTAACGATTTTGTGCGAGAAATAGACAGATGTATAAACTTATTGAAGTAGTTTCGTTAAGTTAAAGTGAGGTAGGGCGAGTAAGTTTATAACGTTATTAAGCTCGATAAATCATGGGAGAAATTTCCATAAAGATAAATATCGCAGATAGGGTTTATCCGTTGAGGATAACAGCAGAGGAGGAAGAGGTGATTCGATATGCTGCGAAATTGGTTAATGAAAAGATAAAGGAATTGCAAGAGAACTATGCAGTTCGTGATAAGCAAGATTTGCTGTCCATGTGTGTATTACAATATGCCACAGGGATGATTAAGGCAGAGCGTGCTTTACAGCAACAGGACACAGGTCTTGAGCAGTCTATTCACGAATTGGATACGTTACTCACGGATTTCTTTTCAAAATAAATATCGTTCTTTTAGAGCTATATAACGACGAATTTGCCGCAATTAAATTCGGGTTGTCACTATTTTAAACTTAACGCTTCAATATACAGAGCGAAAACGAAGATATAGGCCATTTTGCGTAAGCCATCTGGTCACAATCTAAAGCTCAAACTTGTGTAATCGAAGTTTAATAATACATGCGACCTGTTAATTTAATTGCGGTTTTTTTTTTGCAAAAGCTATAATAATCATTATATATAAATTAAGAATATGGAGTTATCAATAACACTTTCAATTATAATTTCTCTTCTTGTCGGTATCCTGATAGGGCGATATTTGTTGCAGATGGTGTTCAAGAAGCAGGAAAGGGATGCCAACCAAAGAGCAGAAAGCATTATCAAAGAAGCCGAAAAGCAGGCCGAACATACAAAAAGACAACGTCAGTTAGAAGCTAAAGAGAAGTTCTTACAGCTTAAAGCCGAGCATGAGCGTGAAATCACTCAACGCAACAATGCGTTGGCACAGAAAGAAAACTCGTTGAAGCAAAAAGAGCAGTCGCTGAATCAAAAGCTTGAAAATCTAAATCGTGAGAAGCAAGAGTTGGATAAGAAAAGCGTGAAGCTGGATCAGCTTATCGAGCTTAACGAGAAAAAAAGTGAAGAGGTTGAACAACTGAAAAGACAACATATCAGTCAGTTGGAAACCATTGCAGGACTTACTGCCGAAGAGGCAAAAGAACAACTGGTAAACTCTTTACGTGAAGAAGCCCGCTCACAGGCTATCATCCAGATTAAGGATATCGTCGATGAGGCTAAGCTTACTGCTGCCAAAGAAGCGAAAAAGGTGGTAATACAAACTATTCAACGTACAGCCACCGAATCGGCGATAGAAAATACCGTTTCGATCTTCAATATTGAGAACGATGAGATCAAAGGTAGAATTATCGGTAGAGAGGGACGTAACATACGTGCTTTGGAAGCTGCTACCGGTGTGGAGATTATCGTGGATGATACCCCTGAAGCTATTATCCTTTCGGGCTTTGACCCTGTCCGTAGAGAGATCGCCCGTCTTTCGCTGCACCGTTTGGTGACTGATGGACGTATTCACCCAGCACGTATTGAAGAGGTGGTAGCCAAGACACGTGCACAGATCGAAGAAGAAATCGTCGAAATAGGTGAGCGTACCGTTATAGACTTAGGTATACACGGTCTTCACCCAGAGCTTATCCGTATGGTGGGCCGCATGCGCTATCGTTCTTCATACGGACAGAATTTATTACAGCACTCTCGCGAGGTGGCTAACTTTGCGGCGACGATGGCTGCCGAATTGGGATTGAATGTCAAGCATGCAAAACGTGCTGGACTGCTACATGATATAGGTAAAGTTCCTGATGACAATCCTGATCTGCCACACGCAATCTTGGGTATGCAGCTGGCTGAGAAATATAAAGAACATCCAGACGTATGTAACGCTATCGGTGCTCACCACGATGAGATAGAGATGACATCCTTGATTTCGCCTATCGTTCAAGCTTGTGACGCCATTTCTGGCGCTCGTCCAGGAGCTCGTCGTGAGGTAGTAGAAAGCTATATCAAGCGTCTGAAGGAGCTTGAAGAACTTGCGCTATCGTATCCTGGCGTTGAGAAAACTTTCGCGATACAAGCGGGACGTGAGCTTCGTGTGGTGGTAGAAAGTGAGAAAGTTTCGGATGCTCAGGCAGAAATCTTAGCTGCCGACATTTCAAACAGAATTCAAACTGAAATGACTTATCCGGGACAAATCAAAGTTACTGTAATTCGCGAGACGCGTTCGGTAGCTTACGCTAAATAAGAAGAGAAATTATAGCAAGCATAAAAGCCGACTTATAGTAAGTCGGCTTTTTTCATTTTTTTCTTGCAATAGTGTATAAAATACACTATCTTTGTGCCATCATAATTTAGGTTTATAATTGGTTAGTAAGAAAGGTTTTCATTCTCCCCGTTTGAAAACCTTTTTTCTTTTTATCGAGAGTGTAAGATATTTCTTCTAAAGTTTTCACGTCATCCTTATGTATTTCCGTTTTTACCACACGAGCTATTTCTTTGTCGTCCTTATAAAATACATAATCTCCGACTATATATTTACAACTAATTTCGGATAGCGCCCAGCTTTTTTTTGAAAATACGGAATTATAGAGGTTCAGCTGTCCTTTTTCTATGCTTAGTCTAGGTGTTGTTAAATGGTACAATGCCACCGCTATGGAATAATAGAAGATAAAGAGTATGGGCAGGCTGCGTAGCGTTATGACCTTGTGATTTTCTAAGAAAAGAGCTATAAGCAACAGCAACATAGCCGCAGCAATACTAATCTGCCCCCATAAAAGGGATTTATTTCTCCGGATAATCATAAGCTCATAATCAGCTTAATTAAAGATAATTATTTCTTATGGTATGTAGGAAAGTTTTATTGGCAATTTTTTAAATTTTCTATGACTTCATCATGCGTATATGCAGAATCGGCCTTACCAAAATGAGTGGTGACATAGGTGAGGATATAAGCTATGTCGACATCGGTAAGTTGTGCATTAGCCGGCATCTGCTGATTATATATTTCGCCGTTAACTTGGATTTCTCCGGAAAGGCCATGTTTGACGATACAAGCCAGCTGGCTTCTGTTTTTTTGAAGGAAATCGTGGTCCGTGAGAGGAGGATAGAGCTTACCTAATCCTTCACCTTTTGCTCCATGACAATTTTCGCAGTGCGTTTTGTACAGTTTTTGCCCATTTACGGCATATTGTGCTGTTTTGATATCCAAGTTAGAATGACATGCTGATAGTTGGCTTATAGCTACTATCAGCATGCCTATGGAAACAAGAGAGAAAAGATATCTCATGTTATTTCTTGTATTCGGATAATAAGATTTCGATATCACTAATAAGTTTGTCCACTTCTTCGGCATTGGTGCCATCGTATACACCACGGATATGCTTATCGTGATCTATAAGTACAAGGTAACCGGAATGGTCATATCCTCCTGGCGCGTTTTCATCTTCTTTGGTGAATACCAAGTATTTGTCCGAAATGCCATAGATATCGCTTTTGGAACCCGTTACAAACTGCCATTGATCGTTATCAACTCCCAGTTTGGTCGCATACTCTTTTAGCACATGCGGCTGGTCATGTTTGAAATCTATACTATGCGATAAGAATGATATTCCTTTGTTGCCTTTATATTTCTGGTAAGCTTTGAGAAGATTACGCTGCATAGTAGGGCAAATGCTTGGACAGTGTGTAAAGAAAAAATTGGCAACATAAATTTTGTTGTCAAAATCTTTGTGGGTGATGATCACACTATCCTGATTCAAGAATTGGAATTCCGGAATTTTAGGATATATAGTGTCTATCACTTTTTTACCATCCACAACTTTTTCTACGATATCTTTATCACCTATGATAGGTAACTTTTTGGTATTGGATTGGCAGGCGGATAGGGCTATTACACTACTTATGGCGAAGGTAAATAAGATATTTTTCAACATGTTCATAATTATAAATTACCCAATTTGTTGTTGCTCTCTAAGGAAACATCTTCAAATTGTTTTTTCATTGCTTTGATCTTTTCGACTTCGGCTTTTTGGTAAGCTACATCAGTGCTGTCCGGAGCGTAGTCACGCATCCAAGTCATCATGTTGTCTGTTGCTGCTTCCAGATTTTGCTTTAAGGCAGTAAGGTCTGCTTTGATAACATTGGTGTCAATATCTTTCTTTGCTTTTGCAAGGCTGTCTAAGTTACCGAGGATATTGTCAATTTTCAATACAGTTCTGTCGAAATGTGCTATCTGAGGCATGATCTCATCATGGATTTTGATAGCCTCTTCTGCTAGCTGTTGGGGTTGTACGACTTCTTTTGTTGACGACTGCTGGCAAGCAGCAAATAATGTCAGTCCAGCAAGCGCGCATAAATAAAATACCTTTTTCATATCATCTATATTTTAAGCGGTTTTATTTAGTTTTTCGTCTATGGATTTCAATGTACTAAAATCGAAATTCAAATCCCTGATATATACTTCATTTTCACATACAGCACATTTTGTACCGTTCTGGTCAAAGATTTCGGTGGAAAAAGTTTTTATTACTTTACCATACTTTTGTATGAGTTGAAAAGCTTCTTCCACTTCTTGCTGATTTAATTTTATGGTGAAGGAAAGATCTGTTCTTCCGGGTTTAAGATACTCAATTTTTGCGGATTTAAGCCATGCTACGGTTTTTTTCAGTCCTTTAGCTTTTAGGAGCTGGTCCAGCAGGACAGAATGCATAGGGTCCAAAGCGGAGAATATGGTTCCTCCGAAGAGTGTCTTGTTGGAGTTGATATTGAGAAAACTCTTAATAATTTTCACTTCAGCGCCACAAAAATCTTCATCGATTTTTTTTACCCAGATACGCTGAAAGAAAAAGGGTGGATACATCCTTAATCCCCATTTAAGAGCTGTTGGTGTCAGTTTCATCTTACAAAAGTAAGAAATAATTACCCTTCTGACGGTCAATTCATCGCAATATGTTGTTTTAAAAATAGAATTATTTTATTTTCATCGGACAAAAATCTATTTATGAAAGGAAGCAAAAAAAATGTTGTTCTTCTCGTCCTTGTAGCCTCATTAGGTTACTTTGTCGACATTTATGATCTGATTATTTTTTCTATTGTCCGTATTCCTTCATTTAAAGACATAGGCGTTGGCGAAGAGCTCATGCGTGTCAAAGGGGAATACGTGCTGAATATGCAGATGGGGGGACTGTTGTTGGGTGGTCTTATATGGGGTGTAATAGCGGACAAATTCGGACGTATTAAGGTGCTTTTCGGCTCTATATTGATGTATTCGCTGGCGAATATCAGCAACGGTTTCGTGCAGGATGTCAACACATATGCTATGATACGTTTTATTGCAGGGATAGGTCTTGCAGGAGAGTTGGGCGCCGGTATTACATTGGTGAGTGAGAGCATGCCTAAGGACAAGAGAGGTTATGGAACCATGTTTGTGGCTGCTGTAGGGGTGCTGGGAGCTATACTGGCGTATTATGTGTCGGAATGGTTTGACTGGAGGACAGCCTACTTTGTAGGAGGAGGAATGGGCTTATTGCTTCTTTTGATGCGTATGGGTACTTTCGAATCAGGCATGTTTGCTGAGTCGGCAAGTCAACAGCACATACAGAAGGGAAGTCTTAAACTTTTATTTGCTGATAGAAAGCGTGTCGTGCGTTATATCTACTGTCTTTGTATAGGTCTCCCGATTTGGTTTGTTGTAGGGGTCTTGGTAACCCAAAGCCCCGAAATAGGAAAAGCGCTACAGGCACCGCAGGTTCTAAGCGCTGGAAAAGGCGTTATGTTTACGTATTTAGGGATTTCTTTGGGGGATATCTTTGCGGGAATGCTAGCACAGTGGCTTAAGTCGCGAAGAAAGGTTGTCTTTATTTTTCAATTAATGATTATTGCTACCTCGGTGTGGTATTTAAATAGTTACGGCATTACGGAAACTAAGTTTTTATGGTTGGCCTTTCTGATGGGGTTTGGTGTAGGCTATTGGGCGACCTTTGTTACTATAGCAGCCGAACAGTTCGGCACCAACCTGCGTGCTACGGTGGCTACTACGGCTCCTAATTTTGTGCGAGGAGCATTGATACCTTCTACGATGCTATATGGTCTTTTAGTCAATCAGATGGGGATAATCATGGCTGCCATGGTCACTTTATTACTATTGAGCGCCATAGCAATCTTTGCATTGACGCAGTTGAAGGAAAGTTTTGATAGGGACCTTAATTATTTTGAAGAATAACTGTCTTTAACGGTCAGGACACTTTTTGCAGCGCTTTCCTTTTTTATATTTTTTGCAGCACTTTTTGAATACACAACAAGAAAAATCAGCAAAAGGATTCAAGCCTTTTGCTGATTCTATATCATTCATCTTTGTATCTTGCTCTAATTCCAACGGATATTTCATGACACAAAGACAGTTATTTAGAATGATTATAAATTATTTTGGAATAATTTTTCTTTGACTTCCTGCGAGATAAGTGCTGTAGCGTCGTGAATAAGTTTCGGATCATCCGTATTGTTGATGATGACTTTGTCGGTAGATGCCTTAAAAGGCAGTAAATAAGTGTTGTAAGCCGGAACTACATGTTCTTTCCACTTATACATCACGTCATCGTGATCGTATCCGCGTTCTAATAAATCTCTTTTCAATCTTCTTGCTAAGGCAACTTCTTCATCAGCATCGAGAAATATTCTGTAATCCAACAGTTCGTTGACCTCTTCGTAATAAAAGATAAAAAGTCCTTCTACGATAAGGATAGGAGCTGGTTTTATTTCCAGCATTTTAGGTTTGATGTTAGGGTTGTTGAAGGTATATTCTTCTTTAAATACGGTTTTGCCATCAAACAGATCTTTGATATCTCTGTAGAAGGCCTTACGGTCTATGGCCGTAGGCAAGTCAAAATTATATAGTCTGTTTTCTTCTTTTGTTTTCGTATTCGCAGGAATATAGTAATCGTCCTGCGATATGAGAGTGATTTCGTCGTGTTTAAAATGATTTAAAAAACTCCTTAGAAAGAATGTCTTTCCGGACCCACTGCTTCCTGCGATACCAATGACGTAAGGTTTGTTCATCTTTTGTTACTAATTTATATTCAAAGGAGCTCCGTAAGTGATTTCTATCTGAAATCTTTTGTCCAAGATGCCGATAGATGAGGCTACGGATTTGGAGATGATGACGATAGCTCCGTGTGTTTCGTGATTATCAGTAAATTTTCCTACCACCTTTGCAAAGGTAACACTTCTATTCATAGGATTGGTAATTTTCAATATAGTTCCTACAGGAGCTGTCTTATGAAGGGCTAAACTGGTGTGTTCGTCGTTCTCTAGGTCTTCCATCCATACGCCGATACCTTTTTCGCGTGTTTCACGGATGCCATATTTGTTGGTTCGTACTGCGAACTCCTCAGCTGTTTCGTTCTCCCCATGAGTGCTTTCAATGACCGGTGGGATAGGGATTACCGGTGCCGGCTTCGGTAAACTTTTATTCGGGATTTTCAAAATCTGTCCTTCTCGGACATTGTTGTTGGTCATATTATTGACTTTCTTGATATCCTCTACCGAGATGGAGAACCGTCTGGATATGGCGTATAATGTTTCGTTTTTTCCAACCTTATATTCGGTGATATCCTCGGGATTTAGGATTACTTGTTCATCCTTTTTCGAAGTAACGTTAGATCTGTTATCGGCAATTAAGGCATTACCTCTAGGGATGCGTACCGTATCGCCAACACGTAGATTTTTTTTATTGTTGGCTTCCATGATATCCTTGACCGCTACCCCGTATATGCGGCTTAGTTGATAATAAGTTTCTTTGGGTGCCAGTTTATGGATAACATAACGTTTGCCATTAACAGTTTCTGTTCCGATGGAATCCGGAGCGCTGGCTATGATAATATTATGGTCTAGTTCTGCCGCTTTTGCTGGCGACGTAGCACTTAATGTCAATCCGAAAAAAAATAAAAAAGAAAGCTTCTGATACGATTTAATAATACTTTTCTGCTCCATATCTTACAATTATACTAAATACGTGCTAATTTTCATTTTATCACCGGATAAAATGAAAATATAATCTTTGACTGTAAAGTAAGGTTGGGGGATTAATTTATCCAAATCATTTAACATTATTTTACTATCCAGCAATTCTGTTTTAGTGCTGATGCTTAGGTTAAGCGCGTATTTGGAGCTCTGAATGGTATGGTAAGACCAGAGAAATAGGTCTCGGTGTGGTTGCAACCATAGCTGATCGGTGAAATCTATAGTCTGCATGAATTTGGGCACTTGGCCTTGGTAAGGGACTGGATAGTTAATGTCGCGGACACAATAGGCGAGTGGAATATGTTGGACCATAAGATTCCCTGTAGGAATATGGATTAGATAGTCTATACCGCTGGGAATAAGCCGATGCCGTGCAACAATGTATTCGGTGTAAACCTCTTTGATGATATATTCCAAATGGGTACACAAGACCGTGCGACTGGGTATATGTATAATCTGTATGCCTGCCTGTATGGGACTATAATCGCCAAACCTTTTCAAAATAAGATAATCTCCTTGTACACCTTCCAAGGTCCACTCTTTGGCTTCTGCGGCCATATGGTCTATGTGTGTCAGTCCTTCAAAATCTATTACCGAAAAATAAGGAAGGGTGTCTGTCTGGTTACGACTTTCTACAGCTAATAAATTATTAACTGTATCGACCTCCATTTTCCAGATAGGGAATTGAAAATTTCGTTCGAATACTTTATTTATCGTATATTTAGTCATAACCCAATGTACAAAGCGATGATATACAAATCTACGAAAACTATTTTGTTGTTGGCTTTGCTAATTTGGTCTTCCATAGCTGCCGCGCAGACCGTTTATTATACGGAGTTGAAGGAAGATGTGGGGCCTAGTTCTTGGCGCATAATAAAGAAGTCGTATGCCGAGGCTATGGAGCAGCAGGCGGACTTTTTTATGATAGAGATGAATACTTTCGGAGGGGCGGTGAATTTTGCGGATTCCATACGTACGTTATTGCTTAATGCTAAGCCGAAGACTATAGTTTATATCAACAATAATGCAGCTTCGGCAGGGACGTTGATAGCACTCGCCTCGGACTATATTTATATGCAGGCAGGTGCATCGATGGGAGCAGCCAGTGTGGTAAATCCTCAAGGGGAAGTTATGCCGGAAAAATATCAATCTTATATGCGAGGGTTGATGCGCTCTACGGCTGAAGCCAAAGGTAGGGATGCACGACTGGCCGAAGCTTTTGTAGATGGTAGTGTATCGTTGCCCGATTGGAAGGAGGAAGGTCAGGTGCTAACGCTGACGCCTTCGGAGGCATTGAAAGCCCAGCTTATCCGGGCTGAGGTGAGAAGCAGAGAAGATATATTCAGAGATTTGGATTTGAATGCTCCTAAGCTTACTTCCTACCATAAGACATGGATAGACCATGTAATCGCTTTTTTGGTAAATCCTTTAATCAGTGGTCTGCTGATTATGGGTATTATCGGCGGAATATATTTTGAACTTCAAACGCCGGGCATAGGTTTTGCTTTGGTGCTGGCTATAATCTGTGCGGCTCTTTTCTTCGCGCCTTTGTATTTACAGGGCTTGGCTGAGCATTGGGAGATAGCCCTCTTTGTATTGGGTGTTATTTTGCTCGTCTTGGAAGTTTTTGTCATACCCGGATTTGGGGTGGCTGGCATTTTGGGGATAATCTTTGTGATTTGCGGACTTTCTTTCTCGATGTTGGCAAATGATTATTTAGATTTTAAGATTTCAAAACCAGGATTGTTGATGAACTCATTTTTAATTGTAATAGGCTCAATGATACTTTCCGTAGTACTGATGGTCATCTTCGGAAAAAATATCATGCAGTCGTCGGCATTCAAAAGGTTCGTGCTGCAGGAAGAGCAAAAGTCTACCAGTGGATATACGGTGTCGACACCGAAAATTAATTTATTAAATAAGACGGGTGTGAGCCGAACAGTACTGAGGCCTAGCGGCAAAATAGAAATCGAGGGCGTCTGGTATGATGCTGTAGCTTTGGATGGATTTATAGAGGCTGGAGAGGAGATCTATGTGGAGAAACATGAAAACTATAATCTCTTCGTCCGTAAAACGACGGAAAGAAAAGCATAAACGTGTAAAGAACAAAGGTCGGCTCTGTGCCGACCTTTGTTCTTTATCCTTTACGAAGATATTTGGTGAGGATGACGATGGTTTGTCCATCGATTTTTCCTTCAATATAATCGGTGTTATTAGGGTCTAGACGAATGTTTTTGATTACGGTACCTAGCTTGGCATTCACCGAAGAACCTTTTACGTCCAACGTTTTGATCAATACTACCGTGTCGCCGTCGTAAAGTCTTGTTCCATTGGAGTCTTGGTGAAACTGTACGGTAGCGTCTTGCTCGTGATCACCTGTTTTCTTAGCCCATTCCAAAGTGTCATCGTCCAGATAGAGGATGTCCAAACTGTCTGCAGCCCAGCTTTCGTTTCTCAGACGGCTAAGCATACGCCAAGCTACAACCTGTACAGGAGCATATTCGGACCACATGGTCTCAGTTAACACTCTCCAATGTTCGGGGTCTATTTGTTCTCTTTTTTCTATCTGAGATTTACAAGTTTCACAAACATAAATGCTATTGTCTGCACTCGGAATATCTACAGGAGGAACTTCATACACACCTAAGTTAGCCGTAGCGTTGCATAATTCGCACTTATTTTGACTTCTCTCTTGCAGTTGTTTTTCTAAGCTCATTTATATATAGGTTGTTTACTTTTCGCAAAAGTAGCAAAATAAAAGTATATCCTTATTGATGAAGGATAATTTATTAAGATGTCGAAATGTACGCATAGTACTTTTGGAAGATGGTGAATCATCCAATTCTTTTGCATATTGATTATTTTCATAGTAACTATAAAAAGCGGTATTTACCGGTTTTTATATGTCTGATAGTTTGAAAATATCTTTCACGCGAATTCCCTTTTCGGTATGGTGGAGAGTACAACATTCGTTTATAGGGTCATGTTCGAAAAATAGGATATATTCTTTTTCTACGGCTTCCCGCCAATATTCTTGTCTTTCCTGCATGGTAACGAGAGGTCTTACGTCATAGCTCATCACGTAAGGAAGAGGTATATGTCCCACAGATGGAAGTAGGTCGGCCATATACAGTATGGTTTTGCCTTTATATTCTATTTGCGGAAGCATCATGGATTCGGTATGTCCATGGGCGTAGCGTACTACGATATCCGTATCGTCAAATTGGTTGCCTTGAACGAAGTTGAGTTGTCCCGACTCTTTTATAGGAAGGATATTTTCCTTGAGGAAGGATGCTTTTTCGCGTGGGTTAGGGTTGGTAGCCCATTCCCAGTGGCTTTCGTTGGACCAATATTTCGCGTTTTTAAATGCGGGGATAAGTTTATCGCCTTCCCGTTTAATTGCTCCTCCACAGTGGTCAAAATGTAAGTGGGTAAGAAATACATCCGTGATATCATCGCGATGGAAGCCGTATTTTGCTAAAGATTTGTCTAGGGTATCATCTCCGTGCGGATGATAGTGTCCAAAAAATTTGGCATCCTGTTTGTCTCCTAATGCAGTATCCACCAAAATAAGACGCTTACCGTCTTCGATAAGTAGGAGGCGGTTTGCCCAAGTACAAAGGTTGTTCTCATCGGCCGGATTTGTTCTTTGCCATAAAGACTTAGGTACCACACCAAACATGGCACCCCCATCCAGTTTAAAAAATCCTGTATCTATAGTATATAAGTTCATAATCCTTTTATTTTTACGTTAAAATGTAAGTTTGGTGCCAATTACGAAACTCCGAGGTGTCGCAGCATTAAAATAACGACCACCAAAAGCATTGATATCATTCCCGAGACTATATTTTTGATCCAGCAGGTTGTCAATCTGCAAATAAAGTTGGTGATTAGATTTAAGTTTTGAAAGTATAAAATTCCAATTTATTTGCAATTGTATTAGGTTGTAAGCTTTCGCAAAGACTGTATTTGCATCATCCAGTGGAATGTCGGATATATGAAAATGATTGATTTTCAAACTTGTATACTTTGGTAGTTGTAGCTCTAAAGTATTACTCATCGTCCATTTGGGTACGGAAGTAACTGCGTTTCCTTTATAATTATTGGAGCCGTTCACGTAATCGCCAAATTTATAATCGTTGTAGGTCACAGCCGTATGGTATTGAAGTGTTTTGAAGAAAGAGTTTTTTAAATTCCAAAAAGACCAAAAAGATAGCTCTAAGCCGCGCTGTTTCATATGTCCTGCATTGCCATAATAATCGGCACCATCGGCATTGATATGTCGTACTATACCATTATCCATTCGGTAACTATAGGCAGCAATATCCAAAATTTTGGAACCGTTGCGAGATTTTATCTTATAGCCGATTTCATAATTTATTCCTGTTTCGGCCTGCAGATCCTTGTTTACAAGGTTGTCAGAAGCTCTCAGCTCTGCAATAGTTGGCGTAGAATACCCTTTGGAAAGCGAAGCACGTAAAGCCGAAAAGTTATTTAGAAGGAAGGAAGAACCAAGGCGAGGCATTAGCTGGTCTTCAAAGTCGATATTGCCTTTGGTCATAACCGAAGCGGGAAAGAGAGTCTGATAATGTATCTTGTTTTTGTTCCATCCCAAAGAACCTTCTATCATCCATTTTGAGGTTAAGTTATACTGTATTCTGCTGAATATATTCATCTGAAAGACATCAAGTTTATCGCTCGCCTGCATATCTCCCGAAACCCCTTGGAGGTTATCATAGTTATCTATACTGTTCCAGCCTTTGTTGGCCTCCATGCCGAACTGTATTTCGTAGGGTTTGTCTTCCCGTTGAAAGGAAAGGTAAGTGCGGAGACCTAAATTTTTCTCTATTCTGTATTCATAATTGGTGATAAAAGGATTTTCAAAGTCGGTATACGAACCGTAGGTGGCAATAAAATGTTTCCACCCATTCGTAAGGTGAAAGGTATTACTTATCCCGCCATAAAGAGTTTTATTGTATATCCCTGCTTTCTGTTCTTGGGCTCCGGGGGTGCTTCCTGCTGCAGGTCGTGCGGCTTTGGGATTGTCGGCATACTGTGCTGCCGTAAGCCCTCCGGGAGTGAGGTATCCCAAGTCGGAAAAAAGGATATAAGCATTCAAATGATTGTCTTTATTATATTTCAGCTGGTGTGCTGTCTGGAAAGCCCAGCGCTTCACTGAAGAATTTTCTCTGTAGCCATCATAGTGTGTATATCCCTGTTGTAAAGTGAAATTATACTTAGGTGTTAGCCGTCTGGAGATACCTACATTTTCATGCAGAAAACCATACGATCCCAATGATATTCTGGCGTCTGTCGTATTATCGTCCTGTTTAGTGACAATCTGTATTACTCCTCCGGAGTTGGCAGCGAAAATGGAAGCATCTGGCCCTTTGATTACCTGTACTTCTTGCAAGAAGTAGGGATCCAGTACATTGAGATAAGTATTTCCTCCAGCATCCGTCAAGGGCATATCGTTGATATAAATTTTGACATTCCGTATACCGAAGGGCGAACGGATGGTGCTGCCCCGTAGGGCCAACCGATAAGAGCCTGGAGAGCGTTCTTCCATGCGTACTCCCGCTACAGTATTCATCGCGGCGGTCATAGAAATTTGTTGGTTTGCTTCTAAGGTCTTACGTCCTACAGTGTGCATACTGGCAGTGACAGCTATATCTGCCTGTTTGTTGAAATAGTGCTTTATTTCGACAGGTTGTAACTCAACTTTAATACTGTCTTGTATATGTTGCGAAGAGGCTATTATCGGATAAAATAAGGTTAGAAGAGAGCATGCCAGTTTCATAGATTCGATTCTTTTCATCTTCTCTAAAAATAGGACTTTTTAAGGGTTAATGTAATGCTTATTTCATTTTTTACTATTTGTCGACGAGCATTACGCTTCTATCAAACAATTTTGGGAATTTATTGTTATCTTAATAAAAACCAAAGAATTTAGCGTATGATTATAAAGCATAATGAGAGTGATTCCAAGGGTGCTTTCTTAGCTATTGAAGATAATGTTCAGATAGGAGAGATGACCTATTCCAAGGCCGGAGAGGGAAAGATTATTATAGATCATACGGAGGTTCATCCGGATCAGAAGGGTAAAGGGATTGGCAAGATTCTTTTATCTAAGGCTGTAGAGTTTGCGCGTGACCACAACATAAAAATAGTTCCATTGTGTCCTTTCGCGAAGACTATGTTCGATAAGGACATAGATATTCGCGATGTTTTGGCATAAAGTATTTTTTAATTTGGGCTTGTAGTTAAAAAGTTCTTGAAATGACTTTCAAGAACTTTTTTATTTGCTAACTTAACCATTGCAGGAAATTATAAAGATGGATATTACGAAACGTTTTGATCGGTTGTTAGGTATTTATTTTTACCTTCAGTCCAAGCCTGTGGTGAAAGCTCAAGAGCTTGCCGACAAGTTCGATATGAGTCTTCGAACCGTGTATCGTGATATCCGTTCGTTATTGCACGCAGGAGTACCTATCGTGGGTGAGGCCGGTATAGGGTATTCTCTGATGAGTACCTACAAGATTCCACCTATACGCTTTTCGGAACAAGAGGCATTGAGTTTTGGTGTTGCCGAGAAGCTTATGCGGCATTACCTTGATAAGGAGATGGGTGAACATTTCAGTAGTGCCCTTCGAAAGATGAAGGGGATGTTGCGGTTCGCGGAGAAAGAACATGTAGCTGACTTGGAAAGCAAAGTATTAATCAACAAACAGAAAAATTTTATCAACGAGAAAGTTCCGGCGGCGTTGGCAACTCTCTTCGAAAGTATGGTAAAAAAGAGACAGGTAAAACTTACTTATAAAGCTCTAGAAAGTGACTTGCAAGAGCGGCATATAGAAGTGATTGGAGTATTCCAAGAGGACCAGTTTTGGTATTTTATGGCTTATTGTCATCTTCGGAAGGCGGTACGACAGTTTAGACTCGACCGTATTGTGGATATACATCTTACAGAGAAACGGTATACCCAGCAACTTGAACCCTTGCATGTCTATCTTGAGCAAAGAAGAAAAAATCAGGAGAAGCAGATTGTTCGGATACGTACCAGTAGAGAGATGGCGCGCTATATGTATTGGGACCGCCAATATTTTGGTTTTGTGAGTGAAGAAATGAAAGATGACGGTGTGGAGATGCTCTTCCACACCGCCAATATCCACCATTTCGCCCGATGGATATTAATGTTTGCGGACGATGTGAAGGTGTTGGAGCCCTCCTTTCTGAAAGAGATGATGAGGGATGTCCTTCAGCGTGCTATAGCCAATTTATAGGATTTAGTACCTATCCCAGAAAAAAGGAGGAGCAATACCTAAAGCTCTCAGATATACATATCCTTGACCTCTATGATGGATTTCGTTATCTATCATGTATAGAATATTCTCAACAATTGGAAATTTGTATTCTCCAAAGAGATTGAACTCTTCATGAAATCTCTCCTCTGGGAGTTGATTGTATAGTTCGGCGATCTTTTGGGTGTCATAGTCCCATTGGGTCAACAATGCTTCCTTAGTAAGCAGTCCTTCGCGGTGTGTAAAAGGTGTAGTTCTGTTGAGAATCATATCTTCTAATGCGGGTACGGCAATAGACAACAGCTCATTGACCATTTTGGCGAAGGGGCGCATGCCTCCGATTGAAAATTCAAACAGTTCCTTTTCGGGAAATACTTCTATTGTTCTTTTTGTAAGGGTTCTATGTTCTAACCAATGTTTCAATAGTTCATCTTTTGTGATAATTTCTGTCTTCTTCATAGCTTGTTGGTTTTTGTTATACCAAAGCTAAGAGATGGAAGTGACAACTGTCTGTCAGCAGTATTTTGAATTTTTTAATAAAAAAGGAGCAAACGCTATGCTTGCTCCTTTTCATTTTTCCAATAGAAAGGTTAAATTTTCGGTTCTTGTTGACTCAAACAATGAAAGCTTCCTAAACCCCAGATGATGTCTACGGAATTAATACCTATAACTTTACGTCCGGGGAAACAAGATTGGATGATTTGAAGTGCTCTTTCATCGTTTTTGTCGTTAAAAATAGGCACGACCACCACTTTGTTTGCGATATAGAAGTTGGCGTAAGAGGCCGGAAGTCTTGTGTCTTCGTAGATGACAGGAGCAGGCATTGGCAACTCCACGATATTGAGTTTGCGTCCATCAAGGAGGGTCATCTTTTTCAGTGCCTCCAGATTTTCCTGTAAGGGCTGATAGTTTTCGTCTTCCGGATTTTCTTCGACTACTGTAAGGACTGTATCTTCATTGACAAAGCGGGTAATGTCGTCGATATGTCCATCTGTATCATCTCCCACAATGCCATCACCAAGCCATAATACTTGCTCCTGTCCATAGAATTCTTTCAGATATTGCTCTATCTGTTCTTTGGTTAGGTGTGGATTACGGTTTTCGTTCAGCAGGCAAGATGTTGTAGTGAGGACGGTTCCTGCGCCGTTGAATTCCACGGATCCACCTTCCATGACGATAGGAGGAGTAAATAGCGGTAAACCGAAGTGGTTAGCAATTTTGGTAGGTATCACATCATCCAGGTCGAATGGAGGATATTTTCCCCCCCAGGCATTATAGCCCCAGTCTACTACGGCTTTTTTCTTTTCGGTTTTGTTGATGACAAAAGCAGGGCCATGGTCTCTACACCAGGCGTCGTTAGTTTCGTGGAAATAAAACTCCACATTGGCAAGATTGGCGTTTACAGCTTCAAGATGCCTCAAGGCAAAATTTTTCATGGCTTCATCGGCCACGTTTATCCGTACCTTTTGGTCCTCCGCTACCGCTTTGATAAACTCCGAATACGGCTTATATATTGTTTCTATCTTTCCCGGCCAGGAAGCTTCCTTGTGAGGCCAGCTCAGCCACATAGCTTCCTGTTCAGCCCATTCGGCAGGGAAAGAATACCCTTGTTGTTTCGGTGTATTTTCTAATGTCAAACTCATTTAACTCTTTTTCCTTCTGTGATGAAAATATTAATCTTCGTCAATAAATCTTTTGGTGATAGGTCCGTATGTTTCGATACGTCTGTCACGTAAGAAAGGCCAGTGTTTGCGGAAATAATCGGACTCTTTAAGGTCTAACTCTACCACTTTAACTTCTTCTTTGTCGTGAGAAGCTAGGTATAACAATTTGCCTTGTGCGTTTGTTACAAAGCTACCTCCCCAGAACTTCATAGCACCATCCTGCTCGTACCCTACACGGTTTACAGACACCACAGGAACCCCGTTGGCTACAGCGTGTGAACGTTGGATGATCTGCCAAGCATTGTATTGGTCTTTGTTGGTCTCTTCATCTTGGTCTGTAGCCCAGCCTATAGCTGTAGGATAGAATAGAATTTCTGCTCCCATCAATGCAGTGATACGCGACGCTTCAGGATACCATTGATCCCAGCAAATTAATACTCCTATCTTTCCGAATTTGGTTTTGAAAACTTTGTATCCCAAATCTCCCGGTGTGAAATAGAATTTCTCGTAATAGGCTGGATCGTCAGGGATATGCATTTTGCGGTATTTTCCTAGGTAAGAGCCATCAGCATCCAACACGGCAGTGGTATTGTGGTAAAGACCTTCCGCTCTTTTCTCGAAAAGGGAAGCGATGATAACTACGCCTAACTCCTTGGCTACAGTCGACAAAGCGTCAGTAGAAGGACCAGGAATAGGTTCTGCTAGGTCAAAGTTGTCATAATCTTCGACGTCACAGAAATATAATGAAGTGAAAAGTTCTTGCAAACATACAATCTGAGCGCCATCGGCAGCAGCTTCTCTAATTTTCTCAATAGCTTTATTAAGGTTCGCTTGCTTGTCCTTCACACAAGACATCTGAACCAATCCAACTTTTACTTTGCTCATCTTTAGAATTATTATTTTACAAAGACAAAGATAAGATTATTTATAGTATCCCATGGTAATTGCGTACGAGTTTCCTCTTTTATGTGGCACAGATGACGTACGGTTAACATTTAATTGCTGTCATGTCTAATAGAGAAGGGAATAATCCTCCTCTGCTTTATAATTTTTTAGTATAGGTTAAAAACTCATAAATAAATGTATCTTTGGTGGACTAACGCAGTATAACTATCTTTTTTATGAAAAAATTATATGTAAAACTAATAGTTTGTGCCTGTATACTTCTTATCTCAGGAGGTCTTAAAGCTCAAACACTTAAAGGAATCGGTAAGAAGATTGGCAAAAAAGTAGAATCCGTAATAAATAATACAATTGAAGAAGGGGAGAAGACTTCCTCCTCTAGTACAGGTCCAACGAAAACATCCAACCCTTCAAAATATGGCCCTTTCGAAGATCTTCAAGGTATGAAATATGATTTTCAGCGAGGTACAGAGCGTGTTTTTTACGATGATTTCAGCAAAGATGCTGTAGGAGAGATGGCGCAGCGATGGACCAGCAATGGGCGTGGAGAAGTTAATACAGTGGAAGGAATAGAAGGACAGTGGCTTCAGCTGTTTGACGGAAATACCTATAAGATTAAAGAACTAATACGAATTCCTGAAGATTTTACATTGGAATTTGATGTGCTGTCATTCAGCGAACATAAACATGAGTTTGCTTTGGACTTCGGTTTCGATTATGAAAAAGGAGTAGGGAAACACTATTATGTAGCGGAAGAAAATCCAGTGAATATCAGGGCATCTTATCGTTTCAACTATTTTCAATTCAACAGCAAGGAAACTTCACCCAAGAAAGAAAGCATGGTTAAAGCCAATATGTCAACTTTTGTCAACGACATTATGAAGGTTAAAATAAGAGTGGAAGGAAGGCGTATGCGTACATATATTAACGATTACAAGATTCTCGATACCGAAATGACGGACCCATCGATAAAAAAATATTTTTATCTAGCACTGAATAGCGACGACAAATCGGGTTCAGTATATGTGTCCAATTTTAGGATTGACAAAATTTAATATTGCCTAAAGCCTCTCTTAAATCAGGAGGCTTCTTTTTAGTTTATGACATGGGTAAGTAATAATCCATCCCTGCCAATCTTTTTTGCTGTCATGTCATAATTCATCCTTTTGTGAAGATTTAACAATGATTTTCTTATCTTTAGGCGGAATTTTAAAAACTACGCCTGGTAGTTTTTCAATTTCGTGTGTTATTGTAGAAACATTAATATTTTCAACAGGAAACTATGTCATCTAAAATCATTTACACTAAAACAGATGAAGCGCCGTTGTTGGCGACGTATTCTTTTTTACCTATAGTTCAAGCATTCGCTAAAACTGCGGATATCGAAGTAGAATTAAAAGATATTTCATTAGCAGGACGTATTCTTGCTAATTTCAACGAATATTTGACTCCAGAGCAACAGACTAATGATGCTTTGGCAGAATTAGGCCGTTTGGCAACTACTCCGGAAGCGAACATTATCAAATTGCCAAACATTTCGGCTTCTATCCCTCAATTGAAAGCGGCTATTGCGGAATTACAAAAGGCCGGCTACAATGTTCCAAACTATCCTGACACACCTTCCAATGAGGAGGAAGAAAAAATCAAAGCTACTTATGCTAAGGTGTTAGGGTCGGCTGTAAACCCTGTATTGCGTGAAGGTAACTCAGACCGCCGTGCTCCTAAAGCCGTGAAAAACTACGCTAAAGCTAATCCTCACCGTATGGGCGAATGGAAAGCAGACAGCAAAACGAAAGTTGCTTCCATGCATGAAGGAGATTTCTACGCTACAGAAAAATCAGTAACAGTAGAAAACGATACACAATATAAGATAGAATTTGTAGGTGAAGACGGATCTGTAAAAGAATTAAAAGGCTTGGCTCCACTGAAAGCCGGAGAAGTGATTGACTCGGCGGTGATGAGCTTAGCTAAATTAAAACAATTCGTTGCTGCTACTATTGAAGAGGCCAAAGAGCAAGGCGTATTACTATCGGCACACTTGAAGGCGACGATGATGAAGGTTTCTGACCCTATCATGTTTGGCGCTATCGTCGAAGTGTATTTCAAAGATGTATTTGCGAAATATGCTGGTCTTTTCGAATCGTTAGGTATCAATAAGAACAACGGTCTTGGTGAAATATACGCTAAGATTGCCGGTCATGCCCAAGAAGAAGAGGTGAAAGCCGCCATCGATGCTGCTATTGCCAATGGTCCTGACCTTGCTATGGTAAACTCCGACAAAGGTATTACCAACCTTCACGTGCCTTCAGATGTGATTGTGGATGCTTCTATGCCAGCCATGATCCGTATCGGTGGTAAGATGTGGGATAAAAACGGTCAAGAGCGTGATACTATCGCTATAATTCCTGACCGTTCGTATGCTGGAGTTTACGAAGCGGTAATCGCGGACTGTAAAGCCAACGGGGCTTACGATCCTAAAACCATGGGTTCAGTGCCTAATGTGGGATTGATGGCTCAGAAGGCCGAAGAGTATGGCTCACACGATAAGACTTTCCAAGCGCAGGCCAACGGTACAATCCGTGTGGTAGATGCTGAAGGAAATGTGTTCATGGAACAGGCTGTGGATGCTGGTGATATCTTCCGTATGTGTCAGACTAAAGATGCTCCAATCCAAGATTGGGTGAAATTAGCCGTAACACGTGCCCGTCTTTCCAATACGCCTGCTGTATTCTGGTTGGATGAAAACCGTGCACATGACAGAGAAATTATCAAAAAAGTAAAAAAATACTTGCCAAATCATGACACTACAGGTTTAGATATTCGTATCTTATCTCCTGTAGAGGCTACTAAATTCTCTGTAGAGCGTATCCGTCAAGGGTTGGATACTATCTCTGTAACAGGTAACGTATTGCGTGATTACCTCACAGACTTGTTCCCTATCTTAGAGGTAGGAACTTCTGCGAAAATGCTATCTATCGTACCGTTGATGAATGGCGGTGGTTTGTTCGAAACAGGAGCTGGTGGTTCAGCACCTAAACATGTAGAACAGTTCTTAGCAGAAGGTTATCTACGTTGGGACTCTCTAGGAGAGTTCTTGGCATTGCAAGCCTCTCTTGAGCATCTGGCGCAAACGCAAAACAACCCTAAAGCACAAGTGTTGGCGGAAGCCTTGGATGAAGCTAACGCCCTATTCTTGGCTAATGATAAGTCTCCTGCGCGTAAGGTAGGACAGATTGATAACCGTGGTTCGCACTTCTACTTGGCCTTGTATTGGGCACAAGAGTTGGCTAAGCAAACCAAAGATGCGGAATTGGCAGCTAGATTCGCGCCTCTCGCTGAAACATTGGCGGCAAATGAAGCTAAAATCAACGAAGAGCTCATCGCAGCACAAGGTCAGCCTCAGGACATCGGCGGATATTATTTCCCTAATGATGAATTGGCTTCTAAAGCTATGAGACCTTCAGTGACATTGAATAATGCTATAGCTTCTTTATAAGCAGTTGATAGCTGAAAATAAAAAAGCCCTTTGTGTTCACACAAAGGGCTTTTTTATGCTTTATTAAATTTATGCTCCTAAATTAAATTATACCACTTCTGAAAATAAATCAAATAATTAGTTGATAATCCAATTATTATACCTACCTTGCAGAAATAATAAAATAATACAATATGAATAACGGAACTGTAAAGTTTTTTAATGAGACCAAAGGATTTGGTTTTATTACTCCTGATGGTGGTGGCGATGATATTTTTGTTCACGTATCAGGGTTAGTTGACCAAATTCAACAAGGCGACCATGTATCGTATGATGTAGAAAACGGTCGTAAAGGCATCAATGCCACTAATGTGAGAGTAAACTAATTATTATATATAATTTATCTTACAGAAAGCGAATCATATGATTCGCTTTTCTTTTTTTATAGCGGGTTATAAGACGATTACTTCGGTGACTTGAAGTCCTTGTCTGCTGGATTTGGACTTAAACTTCACTTTTTGATCCTGATGCAATACAAAACCTAAAATCTTAAAATTGAAATAGACATTTTCTCGTGTTTCGTTATCGCGGATAAAGCCATATTGGCCGGCTTCATTATAGAAAGAAACCTTGCCGTACGCATATTCCTCTTCAGGACGTACTAGATCTTCTTCTTTGAATTCGTATTTCTTTACAGGAGGTGTGTCGGATATGTTTCCATTTTCATCGACATAGGCAAACATCTCTTCTAAAGATTTTCCTTTGTCGTTAGATTCCTGACGTTGTGCTCTTTTTTCTTCTTTTTCTTTACGTTTTTGCAGTTTTTTCTTGGCGATTTCTTTTTTTCTAAATGTTTGTTGGCTTTGACTCATGTATGATTTTTTAATGATGATTTAATGGGAAAAGTCTTACTTATCGTCAAGAATTCTGTGGAAAGAATAGGTAGGCGAAAATGTGCGGCTTTTGTCAAATATACTAAAAATTATTGAAATAAAGGAACTTATTTCTTATTCTTGGTGAATACTAAACTGCATTGCTATGATAATTATTGATTCACCTTCACATGATGCCTATTTCAATATTGCATCGGAAGAATATTTACTTTCCCGTTTTCCAAAAGAAGAAATTCTTCTTTTCTATATCAATGCACCTTCCATTATCATCGGTAAATTTCAGAATACGCTGGCCGAAATTAATCTGGATTATGTGAAGGAACATGGCATCAAGGTGGTACGCCGTCTATCCGGTGGTGGGGCAGTGTATCACGATCTTGGAAATTTGAATTTCTCTTTCCACACCAAAGCTGAAGATAAAGATTTTACGGATTTTGAAACTTTTACCAGACCTGTGGTTAAGTTGCTCAACAAGCTCGGTGTTCCGGCTAAGCTGGAAGGTAGAAATGATCTGCTGGTGGATGGGAAAAAGTTTAGCGGTAATGCCAAGACTATTAAAAATATGAAGATGATTCAGCATGGGACGATTCTGATTCATTCAGAAATGTCGGTTCTTGCCGACGCACTGAAGGTCAATCCGCTTAAGTTTGTCGATAAAGCCGTCAAATCGAACCGTGCTAGGGTGACCAACCTGATAGATTACCTTCCCGAGGGCACCACGACAGAGACGTTTAAGCGCCTTTTTATCGAAGAAATCAAACAAGATAATGAGCAGGTAGAGATTTATAATTTTGATGAAAAAGATATCCGAGCCATAGAAACTTTAGCTGCAGAAAAGTACAGCACGTGGGACTGGAACTTTGGCGCTTCACCGGATTACAATTTTAAGAAGGCTAACAAAGTGCCGGCCGGATTTATAGAAGTGCATCTTGATGTACATAAAGGTTATATCGAAAAAGCTAAGATTTTCGGAGATTTCTTCGCCTCTAATGCCATAGAAGAATTGGAAGAAAAACTGGTAGGAGTGAAGCATGAGGAAGAGGCATTGAAAAAGGTGTTGCAAGAGAGCGACCTAAAGGCTTTTTTCGGAAATGTAACCTTAGAAGAGATATTGGATATCTTCAAATAGATATTTAAGCTCCTGCATAAAAGCATCGAAATATTTTCGATGCTTTTTTATTTTACTAGTTTACAGTTTTTTATCGGCAGGCTACCCGTCGGGTAGTCTTGTTTTTACTCCGCGAACTACCTTGTGTGAAGCTTAATGGTTTCTAGTTTGATTTTATTTTTGCCAGCGGAATCAAACTAAGTAACCAAATTAATAACATATATGAAATTTTCTAAAGTAGCGCTTGTCGGTGTATTATGTGCCGGCTTATTAGCATCCTGCGGAGGCAGAAAAGTGGTTGATACGGGTATTGCATCACAAACTGCACGCATTTCTGGTCAGTTGAAAAGATCGGAATACACTATCATGAATGAAAGCTTCACAGCTACTGTTCAAAACAAAAAACAATACAGAAAATACACGCTAGATGAATTGAAAAAAGTAGCATTCATGATGGCTGAAAAAACAGCAATCGAAAAAGGTGCTGACGGTGTATTAAACCCTACTTTCATGGTTGATCAAAAAAGAAAAACGTATACCGTTACTGCTCGTGTAAAAGGTTACAGAATTAAGAGCGATGACGAGTACATCGATATGGATTAACAGTTGAAAAACGGTACGACTGGTGGTAATTAATTGAAATTATTTGTAACACCATAATATGCGAAAGGGATATCAAAAGATATCCCTTTTAAATTATCCGATTATGAAAAAGAAACTACTCAAGATAGCCTTGATGTTTGCTGTTTCGCTGACATGTCAGGAAGTTGCAGCGCAGAAAATAGAGCTTAAAGATATTCAAGGTATGACAAGAAAAACTCTTGCCAGCATACAGAGTGAAATGATAGCTCAGGATTTCAGCATTGCTAATATTTTCAACGATAAGTTGAGTGCTACGGATTCCGTGGTATTCAAATACGGCAATAGCATATATCTTTCATATAAATCAAAAAAGAAGACGGAAGGTGCTACGGTAAGCTATAGCTTTCCATTTAAGGATCTTTATATCAACTATTGTAAGGTGTTGGAGTCCAAGTCTTATATGCTTCTACACACTTCTGCAATACCTTCTTTAGGATTGGAAAATATCTATTACGATAAGGAGCAGGGGCAGGTGCTTTCCTTAACGTTGAGACATGAGTCTGCCGAAGATAAAACGTTCTATCCAAGTACCTATACGCTTAAGGTCTTGTCTGCTGATGATGCAGCTAAGCTGTTAAAAAAGCATAAGATAAAGCTAACGGCTTTATAAGACATTTTCTGTTGTGGGGGGGAGGTAAAAATGCTGCTTTTCTCTTAAGCTCGTGGCGGCTGTCAACCCCCATAATACTATATATTGCTTTAAGGTGGTATTTCACGGTGTTTTCCGATATAAAGAGAATTTCCCCAATTTCTTTATTGGTCTTTCCTCGCTTAACAAGCTCTATGATATCTCTTTGTCGGTCTGTCAAGGCCATAAGGTCTGCATTTCCTTCCTCCAGATTCGCATGATTGTGTAGTAGGACCGTGCTGTTAGGCTTGTATTTATTTTTTCTGAATAAAAATAAATATCCTATCCCTTCGAACAAGATAAAGAGAATACAAGTCATGATGGTAGAATAACGGACTTTGCTTTTTGCGTATTCCAACTCTTCGGAGGTAATTCGACCTAGATGTTTTTGCTCTATAATGTTCAGCTGTCCTAAGATGTTAGAAGTATCATAAGCTTTCCATAGTTTATTGAAAGCTTCTTGAGCTGAGAGTAGTTCTGCCGCACTATTGGTGTGGAGGTAATATTGCGTTAGGGTGTAGTGAAGAACCAGCGTGTAATATTTACTTTGGTACTGTTGCGCCGCGCGGATGCCTTCTTCAAACGCTTCCAATACTTTATCTTTCTGCCCCTGTCTTTTATGGAATTCCATTTTTGTGATCAGTGCATACGGTAGATTAGATGTTTGGGGGCTTCTTTTTGGAAGATGTATATCGCTTCGGTAAGCAGTTTTTCTGCTTTCTCGAATTGCTTGTCTTTACTCGCCAGTCCGGCTAAAACTGTCCAATAAAAAGCTTTTATAGGGTCGGGGATATGTTTCAGATGATGAGGGCTTATTTTGCGTAAAAATATTCGCGTCTCCTCCTGCATAGCTGCTTCGTATGCTATAAAAAGCCTTTCAACACTAATTCTTGCTTCTACTTCTTCAAAGTGGCGTTTATCTTTTTTCCAATTTCTTCTGCTAAGGTGAGGCATTCCAGTGCCAAAGTGTAGTTGAACAACTGTTTATATAAGGCGGCTTTGTGAAGAAGAAGCTTATATTGGCCGTAATAATCATCCGCACCGATTTCTTCTCCTTTTTCGAGGATAAAAAAAAACGATTTCTCTAATTCTCCTTTATGGATTAATGAAGTAATATTTTGTTCGAATTGAGTGGTATTTTTTGAAGGAATGACAAAGTTTAAAAACAGCTGCAAATTCAATACCACTCCAATTACAAAAGTGTTTGCCATTAAGAACAATCCGTTGTGTTAGTGTTTCTTTAAATAGGTAGATGTAGAACTACAAGCTGCAAAGATAAAAATATGATTGTGATTTCTTAATGAAAAACAACAAATACCTATTAATAGGTATAAAAAAGCAGGTCTGCCCGGACGACAGACCTGCTTTTTCCTAGCCATAGCGTCTATTAATTTAGATGAATGACAAAATCTTCTTTGCTGAAACGTACTTTCTTCAATTTGACATTCCAGTCGTTAGCTTCGTCTCTATAACCTAAGGCTAATAAAGTCACTGATTTTAACCCCAATTTATCCAAACCCAAAAGCTTGTCGAGTTGCTCATTGTCGAAGCCTTCCATAGGAGTGGCATCCACTTTTTGTTCGGCAGCAGCTGCGATAGCCAATCCGAAGCCTATATAGGCTTGTCTTGCCGTATGGTTAAAATGTTCTTCTTGCGTTTGTTGAGACAGCTTACTCCACAACATATTTTTGTAGTCGTTGGAAAAGCCAGCAGGTAAGTTTCTTTCTTTCTCGCTGTATTCAAAAACTTTGTCCAAATACTCCTGTGTATAACGGTCATAAGCCGCAAATACCAATAGATGCGAACAGTCTACAATCTGAGACTGACCATAAGCTATAGGTTGAATCTTAGCTTTCAATTCAGGATCTGTAATCTGAATTACTTTGAAAGGTTGTAGTCCAGATGAAGTAGGGGCCAAACGTGCCGCTTCAATGATATAATCGACTTTTTCTTGAGCTACCGCTTGACCATTCATTTTTTTTGTCGCGTATCTCCACTTTAAATCTTCTAATAAGCTCATATATTATTTTTTTTGTAATGTATAAATAAATCCTTCTACCGCGTCTATAAGGGTAAGAGGAGGTGTGTTTGAAATTTTGTGATTAGAAAGTAGGTCTATAGCAATAAAGCCGTGAAGCATAGACCAAAATGTTTTAAGCTTCAAATGCTTGTCGACCGCCGTATTTTTATGATGAATTAAAACTTTATCAATAGCGTTGAGCATCTGATTGGAACTGGATTTCATTTCCTCGGAGCTATTTATAGTTTCACAGGCAGGTATTCCTAAGCCAAACATAATACGATAGTATTTTGTATGGTTAGAAGCAAAATGCCAATAAGCTAATGCTATATTACGTAGATTGTCCTCTGCACTGGAATTTTCCGATAGAGAGTCTTTTAGTTCCTTGGAAAGCAATTTGAATCCCTCTTTCGAAAAATACTCTACAATAGCTTCCTTATTTTCAAAATGCTTATAGATTATAGGGACACTATAATTTATAGCCTCCGCAATTTTGCGGATGGAAAGAGCCTGCCATCCTTCTTCTTGAATAATTTTCCAAGATTCATCGATTATGGCTTGCCTTTGCTCTAATATTTCTTTTTCTCTACGTGATAGCATTTACTTGCATTAGTTAACAGTGTTAGCAAAGCTAACGGTGTTAATTTTTCTATGCAAATTATAATAAAAATTGTACTTTAATCTGACAATTCCTATTTTGATAAAGCATCTTTCAAGATATCGATGAATAGGAAAAAAATCTCTTTAGTTTTAGGTAGTGGTGGTGCCCGCGGCATTACGCAGATAGGCGTTATCAACTGGTTGATAGAGCATGAATTTGAAATAGACGAGGTGGTAGGTTGCTCCATAGGTTCTTTGGTAGGCGCTGCTTTTGCCGAAGGTCGTATTCATGAGTTGGGAGAATGGATGTCCAAGCTCACTAAGCGGGAAGTATTCCGTCTGATGGATTTCGGAGATCCGCGCTACGGCTTTCTGAAAGGACAGCGCGTGTTGAATACTCTGCAGGAAGTGTTTGAGGATGTACCCATCGAAAATATGAAGATAAACTATGCTGCTGTGGCTACGGATCTTGTCAATGAGGAGGAAGTCGTCTTCCGGAATGGTAGTGTATATCATGCGATAAGAGCTTCTATAGCTATTCCTGGTGTGTTTAAATCCGTCAATACGGGAAGTCAGTTTCTTGTAGATGGAGGAGTGCTTAATCCTCTGCCTATCAACTATGTTCGCCATCGTGAGAATATAATTGTGGCTGTAAATTTAGATGGTCCTCCCTTACTGAAAACACCTATAGCCTACGAGAAGCTGAATGCCATATCCCTGCTGCAAGAGTCCTATTTTGCCATGCGAAGAAAGCTTACACAGCTCAACATAGACTTATACAAACCGAATTATACTGTTCATATTCCACATAATATTTCCGGTATTTGGGACTTTGACCGTTCGAAAGAGTTGATAGATACCGGCTATCAGTTTGCTGAAGAGCAGCTGGCAGGACTTTTAAACGGAAAGAAATAAAAAATGCGATTGACATTTGTCAATCGCATTTTTTCTATAGAAAATAGAATAATTATTCTTCGATTACGACGCCCATTTTGCTGAATTTGTCAATTCTTTCGGCCACCAGTGTGTCGGCATCTTTCGTTTTCAGGATACCTAAGTCGGACAACAGCTGGTTCTTAAGGTTGGACGCTGCTTCTTCCGGATTTTGATGGGCTCCTCCCAGCGGTTCTGGGATGATGCCGTCGATAAGGCCGTTGGCCAACATGTCGTCTGCAGTAAGTTTTAAGGCTTCTGCTGCACGTTCTTTGTGATCCCAACTTCTCCATAGGATAGAAGAACAAGATTCAGGAGATATAACTGAATACCAAGTGTTTTCCATCATATATACACGATCTCCTACACCTATACCTAGGGCACCGCCGGAAGCTCCTTCACCTATAATGACGCAAATGATAGGCACTTTCAATACGGACATTTCTAACAGGTTGCGGGCGATAGCTTCACCTTGACCTCTTTCTTCAGCCTCTAAGCCCGGATAAGCACCCATCGTGTCTATAAGTGTGATGACAGGCTTGTTGAATTTTTCTGCCATCTTCATCAGACGCAACGCTTTACGATAACCTTCTGGGTTCGCCATACCGAAATTACGGTATTGTCTTTCTTTGGTGTTCTTACCTTTCTGATGACCTATGATCATCACTGACTGACCGTTGATTGACGCGAAACCACCTACGATAGCTTTGTCGTCTTTTACTGTGCGGTCTCCGTGAAGTTCGATGAAGTCTTCACAGATCATGTTTATGTAGTCCAACGTCTGCGGGCGTTCCGGATGTCTTGACATTTGAACTTTTTGCCAGCCCGTCATGTTTTTATATACTTCAATTTTTGTTTGTTCCAACTTTTCTTCCAATTCGCGGATGGTAGCACTCATGTCCACTTTCGTCTTTTCTGACACCTGCTTCACTTTCTCTATCTGTGTTTGCAATTCTGCGATTGGCTTTTCAAAATCAAATGTAGTATTCATATAATAAATTACACTCATCGTTTATTCTGGCTAAGTTAGTGTATTTTTGGATAATTTAAAACGCTTTTTTAATACTCGGCAACAATTAATTTTATTAGTTTAGTACTGTTTGAATTAGCGGATAAACTTTTTTGCATGAACACTATAGTTATCTTTATACTTAAGGTTGTAGCAGCTATTTTATTTGTAGCCATATATATTGTATTTCCGGATACTAAGGAAAATACTGTACTTCTACAGGCTATTAAAGGGGGAAACACCTTTCTGATTCCCAGCATTATCTTGTCTATCATTCGTTTTACCGTTATTTCGCTCTATAATGCCCGCCATGCGAATAAAAACGTGCGAGGCAATTTCGTGCTGGCCATTAACAGGGTGACAAGTATGGTGAACGCCGTACTTCTGGTTATTGCGATCATGGTAGGCTTAGGAATTAACCCTATAGAGTTTGTAACCAGTTTGACCATCGTGGCCATGGCTATTGCGGTACTGTTTAGAGATTATATTACCAACCTGCTGAGTGGCCTTTTTATTATGTTTTCGGATCAGCTGTCTGTAGGGGACCGCATCAAGGTGGGAGATTATAAGGGAAGAATTATGGATATCAATTTCGCTAATATTGTCTTGCAAAATGAGGAAGATGATATCGTTATGGTGCCCAACAATCTGGTGTTTACGCAGGCTATAGTTAACCTGTCGGCACACCGCTCACAGCTCTTTACCATAAAATTTGAGCTGCCGCTGTCCGTAGCCTCCGATATAAAAACTTTGGAAAAGGAGATTATCCCTATTTTAACCAATCATCCGAATATAGATCAAAGCCACACACCGAAGCTTATTGTGCAAGAAGTAGGAAAAGATTATGTAAAATATAAGTTTGAGCTATACGCTACTACGAGTAGTAACAGGCTACATCGCGATATAGAAAATGAAATATTGCGTGAGATCCTGCTGTTTGAACACGATAGAATCAAATCTTCCTAACCTTAACATTTTCGACGAAATGGTTGGATCCTTTCTGCAAAATGAGATCGGCTCTGTATTTTGTCGGTAAAATGTTGTTATGCAGGTTGGGACTGTTGATTTCATTCCATATATGTATGGCCATGGCTTTGCTCTCTTTCGGTGTCAGGTTGGCATAGCGGTGGAAGTAAGAGTCCGGATCTTGGAAGGCTGTGGCTCGTAAGGACTCAAAGCGGTTGATATACCACTGTATGATGTCTTCTTCTTTCGCATCCACATAAATAGAGAAGTCAAAATAGTCGGAAACGAAAATCTTGTTGTTTTGTCCTTTCTGGGAGTTTACCTGCAACACGTTGATACCTTCAACGATAAGTATGTCAGGATCTTCAATCAGTAGGGTATCGTCAGGCAGAATATCATAATGAAGATGCGAATATACGGGTACGATATGTTGGCGTATACCCGACTTTACGGCGGTGAGGAAGTTGAGGAGTTTCTTGGTATCGTAACTTTCGGGAAAACCTTTGCGGTTGAGGATTCCTCTTTCGGAGAGCACCTTGTTAGGGTAGAGGAAACCGTCAGTAGTGACCAAAGCAACCTTGGGTTTTTCCGGCAGGAAGGAGAGCACCTTTTGGAGCACTCTTGCTGTAGTACTTTTGCCTACCGCTACAGAACCAGCTATACCAATAATAAAGGGGAGCTTCTGCTGGTTTCTACGGAAGAATTTGTTTATGGTATGACGCACTTCGTGGTATTGCTGGATATGAAGTTCCAGCAGGCGTGCCAACGGAAAGTAAATTTCTTCGATTTCCGCATAGTTTAGCGGTTCGTTGGCTGCATGCAGCTTGTCTATCTCCTCAACACTTAAGCTTAGGTTGAAGTGGCCGTTCAGTTCTTTCCATTCTGCTCGATTGAAATCTAGGAAAGGACTGTTCAAAAGTTTTTCTTCCGGAGATGATAGCATTTATTTTTCCTTTTAGTGGCGCAAATATAGCTTTCCTACAATTTTTTGAAAGGATTTATTTTTATTCTTTTTCATCCAATAATCCTTCTATTATTAACGAACCTGTCGCGGGATTTGTTGCTAGTGGTACATTATATAAATCACATATTCGCATAAGCATCTGTATATCTGGTTCGTGTGGGTGCTTTCCTAAAGGATCTCTGAAGAATATTATTCCCGAAATTTTACCTTCTGCTGCCAATGCCGCTATTTGGGCATCACCTCCCTTGGGACCACTAAGTTTCAACTCTACTTGTAAGCCTGTTTGCAGAATATATGTTCCGGTAGTTCCTGTAGCAATGAGATGGGCTTTTTTAAGGTATTCGATATGGTCTTTGACGAAGGCTACCATCTCTGCCTTTTTTCCGTCGTGCGCAATCAATGCTATTGTTTTCATAAGCAAACAGTTTATATAGTTTAGTATATTTTCTTATCCAAAGAATATGTAAGCCACTACGATTGCCGCGATGACACCTACGAGCTCGGATAGCAGGGCGCATGGCAAAGCGTGTCTCGTATTTTTGATGGCTACCGATCCGAAATATACCGCCAATACATAGAATGTCGTTTCGGTAGATCCTTGGATGACACATGCCACGCGAGCAGCAAAGTCGTCAGCCCCTTTGGTATTCATAAGTTCCACCATCAATCCCCTTGCTCCAGATCCACTTAAAGGTTTCATGAAGGCCACTGGCAGCGCCTCTACAAAAGAAGTGTCGAAGCCAAGTTTGGCGATGACAAACGAAATACCTTGTACAAGGTAGTCCATAGTTCCCGAAGCTCGGAAGACAGCTATAGCCACGAGGATAGCTACCAAGTAGGGGATGATATTCACCGCAACGGAAAAACCTTCTTTAGCACCTTCTATAAAGGCGTCATATACATTAATTTTTTTGTAAAAGGCTAAAGCTATGAAGGATACAAAAATGGTAAACAGGATAACATTCCCCGCCACTTTGGAGATAATTTCTATTTCGGGCTGAGATAGCGTAGAGAAATAGTATAACAAGGCCCCGATAGCGACAGTCAGCGTACCCAAATAAAGAAGGATGGTCTTGTTGAATAAGTTTATTTTCTGATAGATGGAAACCAAAATCAGGGCTGCCAATGTAGAAAAGAAAGTAGCGATAAGAATAGGCAGAAAGATGTCCGAAGGTTGTGCTGCTCCTGCTTCTTGGCGGTACGCCATGATGGAAATGGGCAATAATGTAAGGCTCGAGGCATTAAGCACGATAAACATAATTTGTGCATTGCTGGCCGTATCTTTTTTAGGGTTTAGCTCCTGCAGTTCCTTCATGGCCTTCAGTCCCAACGGAGTAGCTGCATTGTCCAACCCTAAGGCATTGGCAGAGAAGTTCATCAGTATGGAGCCTAATGCGGGATGGTTTTTCGGAATTTCAGGAAAAAGTTTATTGAAAAAAGGACCTACCAGACGTGCGAAGATGGCGATCATACCGCCTTTTTCACCTATTTTCATGATGCCTAAAGCAAAGGTCATCATACCTATTAATCCTAATGAGATAGATGCTCCATTGGCTGCACTGTCGAAAAGTGATTTGATTATATTTTGGAAAACTTCGGTGTCGCCTCCAATAAGTTTCACTAATGCTACTACAAAAGTGATAAGAAAAAATGATATCCAGACGTAATTTAAAGCCATATTTGTTCTATTTCAGTAGTAAATGTAAGAGTTCTGCCTGATTCTAACAATTTGGTATTTGGTTTTTGCGTTAATTTTTTGTGACCAAAGGTCAACGGCTTACTTAAGAAGTAAGGGTTTGCAGGATGGCCGATGCTTTGAGTAAGCATTCGTTATACTCTTTTTCAGCTTCGGCATCAATGGTAATGGCCCCACCTGTATGAAAAGAAAGATACTTTTCACTCTGGTTGTAGAGGATAGTGCGGATGACCACATTGAAGTCGAAATCTCCTTCCGGAGAAAAATATCCTACGGTTCCCGAATATACTCCACGGCGTGAATGTTCATAGGTATCGCACAGCCGCATAGCCGACACTTTAGGTGCCCCCGTCATAGATCCTGGAGGGAATATGTTTTTAATAGCTTGAATATCACTTATTTCTTTGCTCTTAGTGCAAGTGATGGTGGATATTAGCTGATGAACCTGTTTAAAGGTGTGTACTTCCAGTCTACGCTCTGCTGCTACCGTTCCGGGCTGAGCCGACCGTGTCATGTCGTTGCGTACCAAGTCCACAATCATCACATTTTCTGCGATTTCTTTTGGATTTGATTTCAGCTCGTTGATGATGTTTTCGTCCTCTTCGTGAGTATTCCCTCGAGGTGCTGTGCCCTTGATAGGTTGTGAAATCAGCATGTTGTCCCTTTTGGCGAGAAAACGTTCAGGAGAGGCAGACAGAATATATCTATCTGACAGCTTGAAGAAAGTTGAAAACGGAGTAGGAGATACCCTGTTCAGTTTTTGATAGACTGCGAGAGGATTTATGACGGCATTTTCGGCATAGAATTCTTGACAAAGATTTACTTCGTAAATGTCTCCACGCCGTATATGACGAATCATATGATCGAAAGCCGTGAAATACTCTTCCTTACTCATCCGGGTTCGGATATTTGGAGTGGCAGTGTTTTCCTCTTTAGCTTCTTCCGAAAAGTTGTTGATTTGGTCAAATACTGCTTTAGGATCGTCGGCTTCTATATGTATGGAGGTACCACAGAACTTTATCAGTACCTTGGGAATAAAAAAATAACAGTCCGGAAATTTCAGTGGATTAGGGAAGGGGGTGTGTAGCTCTTCAATCTCGTTTTTGAGGTCATAACCAAAAAAACCAAACATCCACTGTTGCGGATGTTTGGTTTTAAATATTTCCAAACTTTCGAAAGTGTTTTGGGAACTCTCGAAGGTAGCTATGCTATCTACTGCCAAGATAGAGTCTATGGCCGAGAAGGCGTCCTTATAGCCATTCGATTGAAGATAACAACACTGTTCAAACTGCTCCGCCCAAGCTAAAGCTTTACGTTCAAATCCTTCTATGTTTACTTCAAAGATGGCTTTTGCCATGTCTTATTTCAATACGATAGTTTGTGTACGATCTGGACCTACTGACAAATATTTGATTGGAACTTCCAACGCTTTTTCTAAGTACGCAATGTAGTTGGCCAAAGCCGCAGGGATTTCTTCTTTCGAGCGTATACCTGTAAGATCTTGATTCCAACCTTCAATTTCTTCGTAGATAGGTTCCGGCTTAATGGCGTTGATGTCGTACGGCATATAGTCGATTACCTCACCATTGTATTTGTAGTGCGTACAAGCATATATCTTTTCGAAGCTATCTAACACGTCGGCTTTCATCATGACAAGCTCGGTCACGCCGTTTAACATGATGGCATATTTTAAGGCAGGGATGTCTATCCATCCTGTACGGCGGGCACGACCTGTTGTGGCGCCGAACTCATGTCCTAGCTGACGTAGCTTTTCGCCTACCTCGTTGTCCAGCTCTGTAGGGAAAGGACCTCCACCTACACGTGTACAGTACGCTTTGAAAATACCGATTACTCTTCCGATTTTGTTAGGAGCCACACCCAAACCGGTACAAGCACCGGCAGTCGTGGTGTTCGATGAAGTTACATATGGATATGAACCGAAGTCTATGTCAAGCAATGTTCCTTGAGCACCTTCTGCCAAAACTTTTTTACCTTCTCTTAGATATTGGTTTACCAAGTGCTCTGAATCTACATGAGGGATAGTTTTGATAAAGTCGATGGCCGCTAAGAAAGCTTCTTCACGTTCGCTGAAGTCAGGAATTTCGCCGTAGTGTGACAAGATTTCTAGGTGTTTGGCTTTCAGCTTTTCGTAACGTTCTTTGAAGTCCGCTAGGGTAGTGTCTCCCACGCGAAGACCGTTGCGACCGGTTTTGTCCATATAGGTAGGACCAATACCTTTCAATGTAGAACCGATTTTGCTGGCCCCCATCTTTGACTCTGAAGCGGCATCCAGCAACTGGTGAGTAGGCAAGATTAAATGTGCCTTACGAGCTAATACCAATTTTCCTTCACCTATAGGGTCGAAACCTGCAGCTTTCAAGTTGTCCAACTCTCTTTTTAAGATGATTGGATCGATTACTACTCCGTTACCGATAAGATTTAAAGTAGTCTTATTGAAAATACCTGATGGAATGGTGTTTAAAACAAACTTTTTGTTGTCAAACTCTAACGTATGTCCAGCATTCGGACCACCTTGGAAACGCGCTATCAAATCGTATTGCGGACATAATACGTCCACAATTTTACCTTTTCCTTCGTCGCCCCATTGTAAGCCCAATAGCACATCAACTTGCATAATGTATTAATTTGATATTGTGATTGAAAGTTTTACAAATTCTATTAAAAACAATGTTCGGAAAATAGGTCGATCCATTTTCCGAACAAATTTACTATTATTAATAATGTATAGAGAATTTAATTTAAATTACTTCTTTGCTTTCGTCCTTTTTTTCGGCTTCACGTTTGGCTTTGCAGGTAGAGCAGATGCCATACAGGTTCAAAGAGTGATGTTTGATGTCGAACTTCAACAGTTCGCCGATCATGGTTTGTATCTGATGGATACGAGGATCGCAGAATTCAACCACCTTATTGCACTCTATGCAGATGACGTGGTCGTGCTGCTTATATCCATAAGACTTTTCGAACTGCGCCATGTTGCGTCCGAACTGGTGTTTGGTCACCAAGTCACAAGATACGAGTAGCTCTAAAGTATTGTATACAGTAGCACGGCTGACCCTGTATTTTTTATTTTTCATGTGGATATAAAGGGATTCCACATCGAAATGATCATTACGCGAGTAAATTTCTTCTAAGATAGCATATCGCTCAGGAGTCTTTCTTAGATTTTTATTTTCTAGATAAGCCTCAAAAATTTTTTTTACGGTTTCGTAATTTTCTGCCTGATTCATATTGTTGATTGCTCCTAAGCAAATTTACCAATTAATTTCCAAATATGCTATCGCTGCGTTTGCAGTGATGAAGGATACTTTAATGTTCTGACTCATAACGGGTAACACTGGTTACTCCCGGTACTAACTTAAGACGGTTTATTAGACTTTCTAGTTGTTCAATGTTGCTGATATTCACCATGATATTTCCTTCGAAGATACCTTCATTGCTGGTGATGCTGAGAGAGCGTATGTTGACACTGAATTCCTGTGAGATGACTGTAGTTAGTTTATTAACCAAGCCAACGTCATCTATACCCAAGATACGTATTCCGGTGATGAAGGAATGGTCGATTTTCGATGAGGCCCATTTTGCTTTAAGGATACGGTAGCCGTAGTTGGCCATCAGCTTAGAAGCGTTAGGGCAGGAGGTGCGATGAATCTTGATTCCTTCATTTACGGTAAGGAAGCCGAAGATGTCGTCTCCCGGAATAGGGTTGCAACATTGCGCCAAAGTATAATCCAACTTTTGGAAGTCGTCACCAATCAAAATGGTATCGGAGTTTTTGCGGTCAATCTTTTCCACCAATCCATTGATATGGGAGGTGAACTGATTTTGCGTGCTTTCCTGAGACTTCTCACTAGCCAGATAATCTTTTAGATGCTTGATATCAATGTTTCCTTTGGCAACATTGTAGAAGAGGTCCTGAGAGCTTGGAAACTTAAGGAAGTTGGCGATCTTGTTGATATTGTCTGTGTTATAGGTGATTTTCAGCGACTTCATCTTTCGCTCCAAGATCTCCTTACCGTCTTCAGCAATACGGCGTTTCTCTTCTTTTAGGGAGGACTTTATTTTGGATTTGGCTTTAGCCGTAACCACAAAGTTTAGCCAATCCTCCTTTGGGGTCTGTTTGCTGGATGTAATGATTTCTACTTGGTCACCATTCTGTAAACGGTGGCTAAGCGGTACCAGCTTATGGTTTACCTTTGCGCCAATACATGTAGCTCCTATATCGGTATGGATTTCGAAAGCGAAATCTAGGGCAGTAGCTCCATTAGGCAACTGAATTAGGGTTCCTTTTGGGGTGAAGACGAAAACCTCGTCTGAGAAGAGGTTCATCTTGAAGTCGTCCAGAAAGTCCAAAGCGTTTTGCTCAGGATTGCTGAGGATGTCACGCACCTTTTGTATCCATTGGTCCAGACCGTTGTCTGAAGTGGACTCTTTGTATTTCCAATGTGCGGCAAATCCTTTTTCTGCAATTTCGTTCATACGCTTGGTTCGTATCTGCACTTCGACCCATTGACCTTTAGGTCCCATCACTGTGGTATGTAGAGACTCATAGCCGTTGGCTTTAGGGGTCGAAATCCAGTCGCGAAGCCTGTCGGGGTTTGGTCGATACAGGTCTGTGACGATGGAATAGACCTTCCAACATTCGGTCTTTTCGTTTTCGTATTCTGTGTCTATGATAATACGGATAGCGAAAAGGTCGTACACCTCCTCGAAAGGAATAGACTTTTTGCGCATCTTATTCCAAATCGAATAGATGGACTTCGGACGTCCGAATACTTCGGCATTTATATTTTGTTCGGTCAGAATCTCCTGTATAGGCGTGATAAAGTCTTCGATATATTTTTCGCGCTCAGCTTTTTTCTCGTTAAGTTTTTTAGCGATAAACTTATACGTATCCGGGTCGGTATATTTCATGGAAAGATCTTCCAGTTCCGACTTGATGGCATAAAGCCCAAGACGGTGTGCCAGAGGAGCGTATAAGTAGCTAGTTTCGGAAGCGATCTTGAGTTGCTTGTGGCGGGCCATGAATTCCATGGTACGCATGTTGTGCAGCCTGTCCGCCAGCTTAATGAGGATCACACGTACGTCATCCGCTAAGGTGAGCAACATTTTTCGGAAATTTTCCGCCTGGATGGAGCTGTTAGGGTCGAAGACTCCCGAGATTTTGGTCAACCCATCTATAATCTTGGCTACCTTTTTCCCGAATTGTGCTTCTATGTCTTCCAATGTTACGCTGGTGTCTTCCACCACGTCATGCAGAAGGGCACATACGATAGACGTAGGTCCTAAACCTATCTCTTCCGCAGCGATCTGCGCTACGGCAATGGGGTGATATATGTACGGTTCGCCTGACTTGCGGCGCATGTCTTTGTGGCTTTCCAGTGCTAGTTCGAAAGCCTTGCGAATCATCTGTTTGTCGCCTTTTTTAAGGGTAGGTTTACAAGCTCTTAATAACGCTCTGTATCGCTTACGTATCTCCTTATTTTCCGCCTCAATATCAATCACATAATCTTCCATAAGAACTTCCTCAAAAATTTCGAAATTTGCATCAAAAAAATTATCTTTACGACTAGGTGATGGAGTATCAAAAACCACGCCTATTTATTGATAAATATACATATTTATCTTTGATTTTGATTCCTTTTTTTCGTCAATGTTAATGAAAAGTTTTGGTAAAATATTCGTTTTGTTGATGTTTTCTTTGCTTGGGCAAAATGTCGGCAAAGCGCAGGAAGCCATGCCGCCATTAACATTGCCACATTATGGTGCTGGGAAGCCGGAAACGGTGATGTATTATCCTACCACCAAATTGGAAAACGGTGAGATAGTACCTTGGTTTCCCATAGAGACTGTTTATGTGTATGCCAAACGTGTATGGAAAAGCGAAGAGCAAAGGCAGCAATATCTTCGTCTGAAGAGAAATGTGCTGCGTGTACTTCCATACGCCATTTATGCACAGAAAAGATATGAGCAGCTAGAGCGTGATCTGGCTATGGCCAATTCCAAGAAGGAAGAAAAGGCTTTAATCAAGGCTTGCGAACGTGAGATAAAGGAAAAAATAAATAATGAAGTTAAGAACCTTTCTGTATCGCAAGGCAAAATTCTCATTAAACTTATAGAACGGCAGACAGGACATACAAGTTATAAGCTAGTCAGGGATCTTAAGGGTAGTGTGGCCGCTTTTGTTTATCAAGGAGTAGCCAAAGTCTTTGGTCACAACCTAAAAGCTACCTATGACCCACAGGAAGATTTCGTCATTGAAAACATTATCCGTGAATACGAAGAGATGAGACCTATCAACAAACCCTATCAATAGAAGTTCCCTTCATTTTAAAATTTGAAATTCATTCCACTTTTCTTTTCCACACGGAAAATCTATAAATGGTATATTTGAACAAAAATATACTATGAAATTAGATTTAATGGTAATGACTGTGCATCCCGATGATGCAGAATTGGGGGCAGGAGGAACCATCGCAAAATATGTTGCCGAAGGTAAAAAGGTCGGTATAGTGGATCTTACGAGAGGTGAATTAGGGACACGAGGTACAGCGGAAACGCGTAAACAGGAAGCAGCCAATGCGGCTCAAATTCTTGGTGTACATGTACGCGAAAATTTGGGGCTGCGTGATGGCTTTTTTCAAAATGACGAAGAATCGCAGCTCGCCATCATTCGTTGCATTCGTAAATATAAACCTGAAATTATCATTACCAATGCTTTAGAGGACCGTCATCCCGACCATGGACGTGCCAGTAAGCTGGTAAATGACGCCATCTTCTTGGCGGGATTAAGGCGCATAGAAACTACATTAAACGGAGAGGTGCAAGAAGCTTATCGCCCACGGCTACAATTACAGCTCATTCAAGATAAGTATATCCAACCGGATATCATTTTGGATGTATCTGACTACTGGGACATCAAGGAAAAGTCGATTTTGGCGTATAAGACACAGTTTAATGCATCTAATAATGATGACGGCCCACAGACCTATATTTCCACCCCGGAATTTTTAGAGTATACGAGGGCCCGAGGTAGAGAATTCGGACGAAATATCCAGGTTGCCTTCGGGGAAGGTTTCACCACTCGAAAACTGTTAGGCGTTGATGATTTATTCAGCTTAAGATAAAAAAACAAAAAGAGGGATTTCATTTTAAAATCCCTCTTTTTGTTTTTAAATCCCGTTTACAATCTTATAATTGCTTGTCTAATTTTGCTGTAAGTACTGATTTTGGCACAGCACCGATTTGTTTGTCAACGATTTCTCCGTTTTTGAAGAATAATAAAGCAGGAATATTTCTGATACCGTAACGTACTGAAATATCTGGATTGTTGTCCACATTTACTTTGCCGACAACAGCTTTACCTTCATATTCTTTAGCGATTTCGTCAACTAAAGGACCTACCATACGGCAAGGACCACACCATTCAGCCCAAAAATCAATTAAAACTGGTTTATCTGATTTTAATACAAGCTCATCAAAGTTGCTATCTGTAATTTCTAATGCCATAACTATACGCTCTTTATATTTTTATTCCTCAACAAAGATAATTATTTCAGAGGTAATTACACGGTAATTGCAATGTAATAATTATTTATACACTATCAATTTAATTTATATTTGACTCCTTCCATGCTTTCAATGGTTTCTATCAGCTCATTGGTGATTTTAATTTTTTTCGTTTTTGCGGGCATTTCCACGGCAATGTTATCTTGAACATCCACCACCATAAATTTGAGCTGACAGTTTGCTACTTCTCCTTCAGGGGTAGTAGCTTCCACTGCCTCATGTATTTTATGGATTATTTCTTCATCAAGCTGGTGTAGGGCTATCTGTATGGTAAAGCTTTTAGCATACTTATCGCGCAGGTCTGACAGTAGCTGTATGCTTTTCAACTCAAAGCTCCAGTTGCCTACTTGACGGAAACGTTCCTGTACCAGCCCTTTGATTTGCACGAAATAGCCTTCCTGAAGGTATCCTTTGAACTTGACGTAATCTTCGCCGAAGACCGCAATTTCGAAGGAGTCGGTATAATCTTCTATGACGAACGAGCCGAAAGGTTTTCCTGCTTTTGAGACTTTATGTGCTGCACTGGCTATAATGCCTCCCACTACGACTTCTTTGTTTTTTATTCTGTTGAAGTCTAGCAGCACTTCTTCATCCACTTCAGCGGCTTTAACTTTATTGATAAGTTGCAGGTCTGACACTTTATGTGGACAGAAATTTTTGATTTCGAATTTATAGTTATCTAGCGGGTGACTGGTCAGGTATATACCTATCACATCCTTTTCGTACTTCAGCTTTTCGAGGAGGCCCCACGGCTGGCAAGGTGCTAGCACTGGCTCCGGCAGAGATGTGGCTGCTCCTCCTCCGAAGAGGGAGGCTTGTGCTGAGCTTTCGTTTTCGCGGAAGCGATGTCCGAATTTTATAGCCTTTTCTATACCTGTGCTATTGTCACCATCTTTATGGAAATATTGAGCTCGGTGCGTGTCTTTGAAGCAGTCGAAGCCGCCGGCATAAGCTAGGGATTCAAATGCTTTTTTGTTTGCTGCACGTAAATCTATACGTTTAGCAAAGTCGAAGATAGACTTATAAGGTCCTTCTTCACGATTTTGCACTATGGTATCTACAGCGCCGGCACCTACGCCTTTCACCGCACCGATTCCGAAACGTATGGCTCCACTTTCGTTTACTGTAAATTTGTAGTGCGATTCGTTGACATCAGGCCCTAGCACTTCGAGTCCCATGCGTCTACACTCTTCCATGAAGAAGGTCACCTGTTTGATATCGTTCATGTTGTTGGACAGTACGGCTGCCATATATTCTGCGGGGTAGTGCGCTTTGAGATATGCTGTCTGGTACGCCACCCATGCATAACAAGTGGAGTGGGATTTGTTGAAGGCATAACTCGCAAAGGCCTCCCAGTCCGTCCATATTTTTTCCAGAATTTTAGGGTCGTGACCACGTTCTGCCGCTTGGTTGATGAATTTCGGTTTCATTTTATCCAATACGGCTTTTTGTTTTTTACCCATGGCCTTACGCAAGACGTCGGCATCACCTTTGGAGAAACCAGCCAGCTTCTGTGAAAGCAGCATTACCTGCTCTTGATAAACTGTAATACCGTAAGTTTCTTTAAGGTATTCTTCGCAGGCTTCTAAGTCATAGGTGATAGGCTCTATGCCGTGCTTACGTCGGATGAAGGAAGGAATATACTCCATAGGTCCCGGACGGTAGAGAGCGTTCATGGCAATGAGGTCGGCGAAGACTGTGGGCTTAAGCTCCTTCATGTATTTCTGCATGCCGGGAGACTCGTACTGGAATATTCCGACAGTTTCACCGCGTTGGAAAAGCTCATAGGTGAGCTCATCATCGATAGGGAAGTTGTCGGGGTCCAGCTCTATGCCGTGGCGCAGCTTGACGTTGGCTACAGTATCTTTGATGAGGGTTAGCGTTTTCAGCCCTAGGAAGTCCATTTTCAAGAGGCCAGCACTTTCTACCACCGAGTTGTCAAATTGTGTCACCCATAAGTCCGAATCTTTAGCGATGGAAACAGGGACAAAGTTGGTGATGTCGTCCGGTGTGATAATAACACCACAGGCGTGTATACCTGTATTTCTCATGGATCCTTCTAAGACACGTGCCTGGCGGATGGTCTCAGCTTCCAGACCGGCCCCTTCGGCCAAGGCTTTAAGCTTGTTGACTGCTTCCAATTCTTCCGCACGCAACACCTCTTTGAGGGCTTCCTCTTCCATGGAGAAAATTTTGCTCAGCTTCAGGTTAGGGATGAGCTTGGCAATCTCGTTGGTCTCCACGAGAGGAAGGTCCAGCACACGTCCCGTATCACGGATAGAGGACTTTGCCGCCATAGTTCCGTAGGTGATGATCTGTGCTACCTGAGAGGCTCCATATTTGTCTATCACATACTGCATGACGCGGCTACGGCCTTCATCGTCGAAGTCAATATCGATATCGGGCATGGATACCCGATCTGGATTTAGGAAACGCTCGAAAAGGAGGTCATACTTGATAGGGTCTAGGTTAGTGATACCTAAGCAGTATGCTACTGCCGACCCTGCTGCCGACCCCCGTCCCGGCCCTACAGATACTCCCATGCGCCGTGCAGCAGAGATAAAGTCCTGTACGATGAGGAAGTATCCCGGATATCCTGTACGTTCGATAGTTTCCAGCTCGAAATCCAGACGTTCGCGGATCTCGTCGGTAATCTCTTTATAACGTCTTTTAGCTCCTTCGTAGGTGAGGTGGCGTAGATAGGCATTTTCACCTCTTTTGCCGCCATCTATCTCATCTTCCGGATGTTGAAACTCTTCCGGAAGATCAAACTTAGGAAGCAGGATGTTCCGGTTAAGTGAATATATTTCTATTTTGTCTAATATCTCTTGGATGTTGAGGATAGCTTCCGGCAGATCTTCGAAGGCTTTTTTCATTTCTTCTGCCGACTTAAAATAGTATTCCTGGTTTGGAAGACCGTAGCGGAAGCCACGTCCTCGACCTATAGGTGTGGACAGCTTTTCACCATCTTTAACACAGAGTAAGATGTCGTGAGCATGTGCGTCGGATTTGTTGACGTAATAGGTGTTGTTTGTCGCTACGATTTTGACATTGTGTTTACGGGCAAGAGCTATCAGCGTTTCGTTGACGCGGTCTTCGTCCTCTTGACCATGACGCATTATCTCTATGTAAAAGTCCTCGCCGAATTGTTCTTTCCACCACAATAAAGCCTCTTCAGCTTGGTTTTCACCGACATTCAATATCTTGCTGGGAATTTCTCCTTGCAGATTTCCTGACAGCACGATAATATTTTCTTTGTATTGTTCTACTACAGAGCGGTCGATGCGGGGAACGTAGTAGAACCCTTCGGTATAGGCTATGGATGCCATCTTGGCCAGATTATGATATCCAGCTTTATTTTTGGCGAGAAATACGACCTGATAGCCATTGTCTTTTCGGTTTTTATCTTTACGGTCGTCGCAGATATAGAACTCACATCCCACGATTGGTTTAATAATCTGGCCTTTTGGTTCATCACCGGCGGCAATAGCTTCCTGATTTTTGGCTTCCACATCTTTGTTGTGCGCCAACACTTTGCTGACGAAATGGAAAGCTCCCATCATATTGCCATGGTCTGTCAGTGCCACTGCCGGCATGTTGTGTTTTGCCGCTGCAGAAACCAAATCTCCTATGGAGATGGTGGATTGCAGTACCGAAAACTGCGAGTGGTTATGAAGATGAGCGAAGGCAGCATTGGCCAGCGCCTCTTTTGTTGCGGCATCTACAGTGACTGTGGTTGTAGCCCCTTTATCTTTGTTGCGCAGTGCCTCCGAGGCAGCCTTAAGGTTGATATGGGTAAGGCCTACTGGCGCAATCTCCGTAGGGTTGTGCTGTCTGAATTCTACGAAATATCCGCTGTCTACCTGCAGCTCTTCGGCGGTAAACACCTCACGACGTACTAGCTCGAAAAAGCAGCGTGTGGTAGCTTCGACGTCGGCTGTAGCGTTATGAGCTTCGGCGAAAGGAACGCCGAAAAGATAGGAGTGTAGCTCGGTAAGGTTAGGCAGCTTGTAGCGGCCACCACGACCTCCCGGAAGTTTAAGCAGCTCGGCTGTCACTTCGGTACAGGTGTCAAGCACCGGCATGTTGGCCATGGGCGACTCCACACCATAGCGGTAAAATTCACAGCCCATGATGTTGATATCGAAGCCTATGTTTTGACCTACAACAAATTTGGCCTTTCGTAGTGCTTCATTGAATTTGACCAACACTTCCGGTAGGGGAACGCCTTGTTCGGTAGCCAACTCCGTAGAGATACCGTGAACTTTTTCAGAATCAAAAGGAATGTTGAAGCCATCAGGTTTGATAAGGTAATCCTGATGTTCTATCAATCTACCCATTTCATCGTGCAATTGCCAAGCAATCTGAATACATCGCGGCCAATTGTCCGTATCAGTAATCGGTGCATCCCAACGCTTTGGCAACCCCGTAGTTTCGGTATCGAAAATTATATACATATCTGATCTCTCTTTCTTCCTCGCTTTATCAAACAAAATTAACGAAACTAAGCAGCATTTTATAAGTATAAATGCAATGCGCTAATAGTGTTCTAGTTATACAAAATAATAAAAAAGGACAACATTTTCTGTCGTCCTTCGCTCATATTTTGGTTGTATGGTATTAATCCAAGATTACCACCTCCACACGTCGGTTTTTCTGTCTACCTTCCGGCGTTTTGTTGTCGGCAATAGGTTTGTTTGGTCCATAGCCTTTGGTAGTGATACGAGAGGCACTGACACCTCCATCTTCTAGGTATTTCTTCACTGAAGCTGCACGTTTTTCTGACAGCCAGATATTATATTTTTCTTCTCCCGTGGAATCTGTATGTCCATCTACACGGATTTTTTTATTGTCTTTTTTGAGAATTTTAATCAGTTTATCGAGTTCGGCTTTTGCCTCTTGTGTAAGGTACGACGAGTTGGTAGGGAACAGTACATCGGAAGACAGTGAGAATTTGATGCCCTCTTCCGTACGTGTGGCGTTGTCGAATTCGGATTTCACATTTTTGAGTCCATCATCCGTACCGTCTGTAGACACTACCGCTCCCGGTAAGATAGTAAGTTGCTGCTGTTTACAGCTTTGTAAGCTTATTATTCCGATAAGAAATGCAAATAAATATGTTTTTTTCATAATCATATTCACTCTAATGAGTTACTAATATAGGCCAATATTTTAATTTTTGTGCAGTTATTTTGTATTTATTGTTTCCCGAGCTTTCTGGAGTTCGGGAATTTTGTCGTATAGATTCCATATCAAACCTGACTGAGCGTTTTCTATAGCTATGGCTACGGCAGCTTGGTTGAAGGACATGTATTCGTCGGAGGCATCATTATTACGAAGGTCGAGCCATGCCCTGAAACCATATTCGGTGAAAAGAATATGACCGTATTGTCTGTATAGCGTAAGAATAGACCTGTTGCCGAGGTATTCGTCTACCATTATTGCCGAAGAAGCTATCGCCGGATTGATGCGGAAACTTCTGTTGAGGGTATCTCTATGTTGATAAAACCCCCAGATATCGCTATTTGCTGCACCGACACCTACTTCGTTATCTCTACGCTTGGTGTAAAGGACGTAGTTAGTCAGAGTTTGTTTCCAGTTGGTCAGGGTATCATGAAGTCTTTCCGGTTTTACGGTCAAGAAAGGACGATAGATATTCATGACACTCTTATTGTAGATGCCGAAAGGAAGTTTCAGACCAAAGATGGTGGTGTCTATATCGCTCTGCTCTGCCGTGATGCTATCCAAGAATGCCAAGGTCTGTTCGTGCGTATCTTGGGTCAAGCTGTCGGTTATTGGTGCTTGTTGCAGCTCAGGGTGCTCTATTTGAGGTGTTAGCGGGTCATAGATGGCATTATATAATAAGTCTTGTGAGATGCTGTTTTTGGGGCTACCCATAGCCAACAGGTAGGTGTTGATAGCTTCGTCAAATCCTACAAGACCTTGGTTGGCTAGATCAGGATTTTCCAGCATCGACAGCTTCTTTTGCAGGTAGCGGCTGTCGGGCGTGAGACACTCCTGCCAATTTATACGGTTATAAAGCTGTGTAATCCTGTTGCGCAGATCTTTCTCGTTGTCGTTGTCACTATTGAAAAATTCGCGTGCCACCAGTAGAGCTTCGACAATTTCTGCTGTGGCCTGTACGTCGTATATAGCATCTTCCTGAATATATTCGGGAAGTCCTCTGCGGCCATCGTAATAGGCCGGAAGAATGCCATGTTTATTTTGTGAACGCAGCAGGAAGAAGACAATCTTCGAGATGCGGTTTAAGGCTGTCTGACGAGAGACGAATTCATTATGTACGCCCACAAGCAGGGATAAGATAGCACCTGCCGTCTCTCTGGTGGATACGATGACTTTATGTTTGGAGCGGTAAGGGAGGTGCATTCCCGTGTTCACGTCGAAATTCTCCACGAAGTAGTTTACGTGGGCCAGCTGTACGAGTTTGATGATGCTGGAGTCCCCTAGAGGTTTAGCTTCTACTTCTTTCACCGAAGAGAATGGAGATTCTTTGTAGTTATAGTCCATCCATGTGATTTTGTAGTAATATTTTTGTCCCATTTGTGGTACGATGTCGAAGCAGGACTGCATATGTATTGGACGTATACTTACAGGATTAAAGTTTTTGCCGTCTGTAGAGCGATAAATCTTGATAAAACGTATGCTCGGCGTTAAAGGCAACTGCCATTTGAGGTGTACTGTCTTATCGTAACTTTTGGCATCACTCAACATTGCTGGTGAGCGTAGAGGAATTTCCGAATACCGGTTCGGCAAAAATTCTATCTGATCGAGATAAATATGATGGTAGCCTTTGCTCTTTTTAGGTTGTGACAGGCCTACCCCCGTAATTTGGATATTCTTATTCTTAAAATTTTTTACGGGAATCTTTATCTGTATCCATTTATTAGATTGAAAATTAGTGATGTATGGCTCTATATTTAAAGTGTCACTACTCCTTTGACGAGCCTGAAGGATAAAAATGTTGGGTAAGTCACTTATCTTAGTGCTGTTGCTGTTTACATAGAGCCAGAGGCTAAGCACCTCATCCTGTTCGGGTACATAGCTATATTTTAAGCGGTTGTAGTTTATGGTTGTTTCCCAATACCCTTTTTCGGAAGAAAGGTATTTTAAAGATAGGGCATTGCCCGGAGTAAAGAAGATAGTGTCCGATACAAGCAAGTGCTTGTTGATGTTTTCCACCCAGCTTTTTCCGGAATAGTTTACCGTACTTTTTGCGTAGGTGCCATTGACAATGCTGTTGTCAAATACTACTTCGGGATACGTATCGGCAATTAACTGTCGGCAGTTAAGAAATGCTAAGAGTATAAGCAGTTTATAAAGAATTCGATTCATCGCAGATATAGTTTATTTACAAAAATAAGGATTTTATCATATACGGCCGAATTGCGTCATTTTGTGGTTTCACGCCGCTATAAATTCGTTTTATAGCGAGTTCTTGATTACCTTTGCACTTATGTCGAACAGTACTTTCAACACACAAGACACTATCGTGGCATTGGCCACCTCTCCGGGAGCTCAGGGAGCAATAGCGGTAATCCGTGTGTCGGGTCCAGACGCCATCACTTTGGTGAATTCCGTATTTAAGGGTAAGGATCTGACCCGCCAGAAGTCTCACACTATACATTTTGGCACCATCCGGGACGGGGAGGAAATAATCGACGAGGTGTTAGTGTCCTTGTTTGTTGCGCCCCATTCCTACACGAAGGAAAATTCGGTAGAGATTTCTACCCACAATTCGAAATATATTATTGAGCGTATCCTTAGTCTGCTGATTCGGCAGGGGGCGCGGTCTGCACGTCCGGGAGAGTTTACGCTGAGAGCTTTTCTGAACGGTAGTATGGATCTCTCGCAGGCAGAAGCTGTGGCAGACCTTATTGCTTCCAACTCGGCCGCCTCCCACCAGGTTGCCATGCAGCAGATGCGGGGAGGATTCTCCAACCAACTGAAGAAGCTGCGTGAAGATTTGGTACACTTTGCGTCGCTCATAGAGCTGGAACTGGATTTTTCGGAAGAAGATGTGGAGTTTGCCAACCGCGACCAGCTCAAGGCGCTCATCATGCAGATTCATGCGGTAGTACTGAAACTTATCCAGTCTTTCGAGCAGGGTAATGTGCTGAAAAATGGTGTTCCGGTAGTCATTGCGGGTAAGCCTAATGTGGGTAAGTCCACCTTGCTGAATGCTCTGCTAAATGAGGAACGCGCCATAGTGTCTGACATTGCAGGTACGACACGTGATACCATAGAAGATGAAATCAACATCAAGGGAATTACCTTCCGCTTTATAGATACAGCGGGTATCCGGGAGACCGAGGATATTATCGAAGCCAAAGGGGTAGAGCGTACGCTAGAAAAGATGAAGCAGGCTCGTCTTATCATCTACCTTTTCGACCCTACGCAGGACGATATTGATGCGGTACAAAAGCAGATTGAGGAGATTCGTACGTTGAACATTCCTTTTGTTACGATTATCAACAAGTCGGATTTGCTGACAGAAGAGGCACGTCAACCTTATGCGGCTCTGCAGCCACTATACATCTCAGCGAAGGAGCAGCAAGGTATTGAAGAGCTCAAAGATGAACTGCTCAAACAGGTGAACTTGGCAAATATCAATACCGATGATGTGGTGGTGACTAATATTCGCCATGTGGAGGCCTTACAACGCACTTCCGAAGCCTTGGAAAAGGTGCTGTATGGCATAGATAACCCCGTGACATCGGACTTCCTAGCGATGGATATACGTCAGGCCTTGCACCACCTAGGGGAGATTACCGGCACCGTAACTACCGACGACCTGCTTGATAATATCTTTTCTAAATTCTGCATCGGGAAGTAATTGTATAAAAACATCAAAATACAAACCCCTGAGAATATTTAGTTTTCAGGGGTTTTTGTTTGTGTTTGGGGTATTGAATAAACTGTTTTTCCGCGCTGTTATTTATTTTTCCTCGATAATTTTTTTATTGAGTTTTATTAAACGGTATTTGTTAATTTCTTATTTTAGACTGACAGTCTTATCTCCCAAAAGAAATATAATGGTCAATAGATAGTTATATGGAAGAGATAGTAGAAAATCAATTTTTATTGAGAATCCGAAAAAGTTAAAATAAAAAACTATATTTTTTGCCTTATCAAGTTTTAGTATGTCCACACTATTTAAAGATGTAAAATATAATCTCAATACTTTAATTCAGAATATTGATTTAGGAACAATTGGATTACCTGATATCCAGCGTCCTTTTGTTTGGAAAGACACTAAGGTTAGAGATCTTTTTGATAGTTTATATAGAGGGTATCCGGTGGGATACTTTTTGTTTTGGGAAAATGCCAACATTGAAGGGGTAAAAGGAATTGGTACAGATAAGAAACAAAAGTACCCCAGCCTTTTAATTGTAGATGGACAACAGCGCTTAACTTCTTTATATGCAATTTTGAAAGGACAAGAGGTAGTTCGGGAAAACTATGTGAAGACAAAAATTGTAATAGCCTTTAATCCTTTGGAAGAAAAATTTGAAGTTCCTGATGCTGCCATACGTAAAAATCCAAGATTTTATCAGAATATCTCGGATCTATGGCAGCCAAATATTAATATCTTCAAGGTGATTATAGACTTCATTTCCAATTTAAAAAAACATATTGAGGTATCGGATGAGTTGGAAATGAAAATTCAAGAGGCATTTATGCGATTGAAGAATTTGGAGAATTATCCATTTTCAGTTTTGGAATTGTCGCATGAGATTAACGAAGAGCAAGTAGCGGATGTTTTTGTAAGAATTAACTCAGAAGGAAAAGCTTTAAACCAAGCGGACTTTATTTTGACACTTATGAGTGTGTTTTGGGATGAGGGTAGAACCAATTTGGAGAACTTTTGTCGAGACGCTCGAACTCCTTCTACTACACAGGCTACACCTTTTAATTATATTATTGTACCAAAGCCTGAACAAATGCTCAGGGTTGCTGTTGGTTTGGCATTTAGAAGAGCTAGACTTCAATATATTTACAGTATATTACGAGGAAAGGATTTAGAAACAGGTATATTTAGTGAAGAAAGAAGGACACTTCAGTTTGAAAAATTGAAAGACGCTCAAGCTCAAGCTTTGGATATCCAACATTGGCATGAGTTTCTCAAAGCATTAAAGCAGGCCGGTTATAATAATGAAAGCTATATTTCTTCAAACAACAATATTTTATATTCCTATGTCTTCTTTTTGCTAGGTAGGATTGATTATAAAGTCGATTTATTTAATTTGAAGAAACTCATTGCAAAATGGTTTTTTATGTGTGCCATAACAGGTCGATATACCAATTCGCCGGAAACTTCCATGGAAATGGATTTAGCAAAATTTCGTACGGTGAAATCGGCTGAGGATTTTGTAAATGCGATGAATTCTATAATAGATTCTCAATTAACTCCTGATTTTTGGGAGGTTACTCTTCCAATGGATTTGGCTACTTCGTCCTTTCGTTCTCCCTCATTATTTGCTTATTATGCAGCTTTAAATATTCACAATGCTTTAGGTTTATTTTCCAAACTTCAAGTAAAAGATTTATTGGAAGCAGGCTTGCGCGCTAATAAATCTCCTTTGGAAAGGCATCATCTTTTTCCTAAAGCATGGTTGACGCGAAATGGAATTACCGAGAAGAGAGATATCAATCAGATTGCTAATTTTGCTTTAGTAGAATGGAGTGATAACATTGCGATTAACGATAAAGAACCAAGAGCATATTTACCCATTTATGAGCAAAGATTTAGTAAAGAAGAATTTCTTAATATGAGATATTGGCACGCTCTTCCTGAAAATTGGCAAGAAATGAATTATCAGGAATTTCTTTTGGAAAGAAGAAAGTTAATAGCTCAGGTTGTGAAAGACGCATATTACAAATTGTGATATTTTAAGAAATAGAAATTATCTTGGTTGAATATAGAGAAGATTTCTACTTATACCTTGTCAAGGCATCATTTGACAAGGTTTTTGTTTTTTTAAAAGAGAATTTCCAATAGCTTATAGTGAATCTTAAAAAACTCCACTTCACAGATTTCCCTTTTTAATGGAAAATGTATCGACGATTTCCTTCTTGATAATTCTTTCTTTACCATCTTTCAATTTGATTTATTTATCGCTTTTACAACATTCCTAATCCAAGTAGGAATACAGATAACCTTTTTGTCTGACTTCCTCCAAGATTTGTTGTGTACGTTCGTTTATCAGCTCTCGCACAAACTCTTAAGCCTTTAAAGTAGCGCTAAATACAAAAAATAATTGATAGGAATATATTATTTGTTCGTACGGTTTCCCGTAATTATATGCTATAAAATACTCTTAATTTTGTATTCAATATTTTTTAGTAATACAATTACTATAAAAATAAATTTTGAAGTTTATTGTGATTTAATTATATTTGATCCTATGAATTGGGTCAGAAAACTAGAAGAAATTGTCGCGATAAGATCGGGGATGGTTGTACCAAAGACTTCGAACAAAGATGAACGTCTTTTGACGGATGCTTTCGTGCGCATGATAGGGACATCGGATTTTGATGAGGATTTGAATTTGAGAAAAGATTTGGAGCCGAATGTCTTGTACAAGGATAGCATCAGTCGAAATTTTTTACAGAGCAACGAAATCCTTTTTAACGCAAAGGGAAATCGATTTTTTGCTTATTTGTTTCAAAATGAATACGAAAACGCTATTGCCAGTGCTGTTTTCTTGGTGCTGACGATTGTGGATGAAAATATTAATCCGGCCTATTTAACTTGGTATCTGAATCATCCGGAAACTTTGAAAATTTTTAATGCAAAAAAGACTTCGCAGACCATTCCATCCATCACAAAGCAGGAGCTCGGTGAATTGGAAATAATCATTCCAAAGCTATCCACTCAAGAAAAAATTGTTCAATTAGATCAATTGAAAAAACAACGAACCCAAATTCTAAAACAATTAGCAGCTTCACAGGAAGCATACATCAATGCATTAACTTTTAAAACTATCAGAAATGGCAAATAAAATCACTCAGAAAGACATTAACAATACCGTTTGGAAAGCTTGTGATACGTTTCGTGGCACCATCGACCCGGCTCAGTACAAAGACTATATCCTGACCATGCTTTTCTTGAAATATGTAACAGATGTTTACAACGAAAAAAAGGAAGAATATTTCCAAAAATACGATGGTAACGAAGAACGTGTCCAGAGAGCTTTGTCTCGTGAGCGTTTTGTTGTACCCGAAGAATCCAATTTCTATTATCTCTACGAACATCGCAACAATCCCAAGATTGGAGAAATGATTAACCACGCTTTGGCAGAATTGGAGGAAGCCAATCGTGAAAAACTGGGCGGGCAGGACGGTTCCAATATCTTTAGAAACATCGATTTCAACTCTTCGAATTTAGGTGATGAAAAAGGTAAAGTAGCACGTTTACGTGATCTTTTGAATGATTTTTATCCACTAAAGTTGTCTTCTGATAATTTGGAAAACAATGATGTGATAGGCGGTGCTTATGAATTTTTGATTGCCAATTTTGCTTCCGATTCGGGTAAAAAAGCCGGAGAGTTCTTTACGCCTGCAGAGGTTTCTACCTTATTGGCCAAGTTGACCAAGTCCAAACCGGGTTCTCGCATCTATGACCCTACTTGTGGTTCTGGTTCTTTATTGATTAAAGCCGGACGTGAAGTGGGGGATAATAATTTTTCCTTGTACGGGCAGGAATCCAATGGTAGTACTTGGGCTTTGGCGGTGATGAACATGTATTTGCATGGCTACGACAGTGCGGTGATTCGTTGGGGAGATACCTTGCGCAATCCTAAGCACAAAGAAGGCGATAAATTGATGCTGTTTGATACCATCGTGGCCAATCCTCCTTTTTCTTTGGACAAATGGGGTGCAGAAGAATTAGGTTCGGATACGTATAACCGTTTTCATAGAGGGTTACCTCCCAAATCCAAAGGCGACTGGGCATTTATTTCTCATATGATTGAGTCTTTGAATGCTTCGGGTAAAGCAGGCGTTGTTGTGCCTCACGGCGTATTGTTTAGAGGAGCTTCTGAAGGCAAGATTCGTCAGCAGGTATTGGAGGAAGATTTGTTTGAAGCGGTAATAGGATTGCCTGCCAACCTATTCTTTGGTACGGGCATCCCGGCGGCTATTATCATTTTCAACAAGCAAAAGGTAAACAAAGGCAAAGTATTGTTTATCGATGCGAGCAAAGATTTTGTTCCGGGAAAAAACCAAAACATACTTGGTCCTGAGCACATAAAGCACATCGTAGATGTCTTTACGCAATTCCATGATGAAGAGATGAATGCCGGTGTGGTGGAAGACAAATTTGCCTATATCGCGGATATGGCTGAAATCCGTGAAAACGATTACAACCTGAACATCCCCCGCTATGTGGATACCTTTGAAGAAGAACCAGAGGTGGACATCAAAGCCGTACAAACAGAGATAAGCAATCTTAAGCTGCAGTTGGCAGAGGTAGAAGCGAAGATGGAAGTGTATCTGAAGGAGTTGGGTGTCAGAATCACAGATTTAAAAAATTAATGGATTGCACAGATTTTTTAAAATTGAACAACAAACCGTGCAATCAGAAAAAACGTGAAACAGATAAAGAGAGCTTTCTGCACAGGTTGAAGCAAGATATAAATAGATAAATTACTATAACAAATAACAATCCGTGAAATCCGTGTAATCAACAAAATCCGTGATTCAGACAATTAAACACTAAAGGGTTATGAACGCTGAACTGAAATATAAGGACATAACAGAAAAAGTTATAGGTGCTGCATTTGAAGTGCATAAATTTCTTGGGAACGGTTTTCAGGAAGTAATCTATCAGAGAGCCCTAGCGTATGAGATGTTTAAGGCTGGTTTGGCATTTGAGAGAGAAAAAGAACAAGAAATATATTATAAGGACCTTGACGAACCTATAGGAACGCGACGGGCAGATTTTATAGTGGAAGGAAAAATTTTAGTAGAGTTGAAAGCAATTGTACAGCTAGAAGACGTCCATTTAGCTCAAGTATTGAATTATTTGAAAGCATATAAGCTGGAAGTTGGACTGCTTATCAACTTCGGAAGCAAAAGTTTAACCTTCAAAAGGCTAGTATTATAATAATTATCGTCTGAATCACAGATTTAAAAGATTAATGGATAGCACAGATTTTTTTAAATTGGAATACAAACCGTACAATCAGAAAAAAAATGAAACATAAAAGAGAACCTTCAGGGCTAAGTTGGATACAATTTTCGGTATACTAAATAAAAAACAAATCCGTGTAATCCGTGTAATCAACAAAATCCGTGATTCAGACAAAAAAAGTATTACAATGCAGGAATCTCAAATCATATTATACACCACCTCAAAGGGCGATGTCAAAGTGGAAATCCGCTTTGAAGATGAAACCTTCTGGCTCACGCAAAAGAAAATTGCGGAACTATTTGATGTAGAAGTCAATACTGTTAACTACCATTTAAAAGAGATTTTCAAATCCGGAGAACTGGAAGAAAGTTCAACTATTCGAAAAATTCGAATAGTTCAACAAGAAGGTAACCGACAAGTCAGCAGGGAGTTAGACTTCTGTAATATTTACTACGGTTAATATGAATATGATATTTGAGTATATAAAAATATTAAAATTAAAACTATGAGCACCACAACACCACATACACAAACTGCCTACAAAGACACACCCATCGGAAAAATCCCTGCCGATTGGGAGGTGAAGAAAATAGGAGAAATTTTTAATTCTTTTCCAACAGCTTCTTATTCTCGAGCTGATTTGATTGAAGAAGGCGAAATATTATATCTACATTATGGGGATATTCATACAAAATTTGATTTTCACCTTGATGTCTCAAAAGCAACACTACCAAGTATAACAGAAGAAAAATTAAAAAAATATGAAGTAGTAAAAGAAGGAGATTGGGTTCTATGTGATGCTTCAGAAGATTATGATGGGGTAGGTAAATCTGTAGAAATAGTCAATTTAGATGAAAAGAAGCTTATTGCAGGATTACATACCTTTCTATTGAGAGAAAAAGGAAATTTCTTTGCTCCTTATTTTAAAGGGTATGTTGCATTAAATGAAAGTGTTAGAAAACAATTTCAGAAATTGGCTACAGGGACTAAGGTATATAGTTTGTCTAAAGAAACTTTACTGAGTGTAAAAATCCCTCTTCCGCCGCTTCCCGAACAGAAGCGCATTGCCGAAGTGCTCAGCACTTGGGACAAAGCCATCCAACTTACCGAACAACTCATCCGCCAAAAAGAACAACGCAAAAAATGGCTGATGCAGCAGTTGCTTACGGGGAAAAAACGGTTAAAAGGATTTGACAGGGATTGGATAAAATGCAATGCAGCTGATTTTCTCGTTCAAAGAAATGAACAAGCACCAAATAATGGAAGCATTCCATTATTCTCACTCACTATAGAAAATGGTGTAACAGAAAAGTCAGACAGATATGAAAGAGAATTTTTAGTAAAAGACAAATCAAGCAAGAATTATAAGATTGTATATCCCAATGATATTGTATTTAATCCTGCAAATTTAAGGTGGGGAGCAATAGCTAAGCATATACGAACCTTCAAAGTGCTACTATCTCCGATATATGAAGTCTTGTCTGTAAAGAAAGGTTACGATATTGATTTTATTAGCTATTTAGTTTCTTCCCCTAGGCAAATAGCCTATTATGCTTCAATATTAGAAGGAACGCTCATTGAAAGAATGGCAGTAAAAGTAGAGCCATTTCTTGCGACCAATTATGAAATTCCAGAAATAGAAGAACAAATTGCCATTGCTCAAGTACTGCAAGCAGCAGATAAAGAAATTAGCCTGCTTAAAACCAAAGCAAAGCAGTTGAAAGAGCAGAAGAAGGGGTTGATGCAGCAGTTGTTGACGGGGAAAAAACGTCTTTTGTAAGGGCAGACCTATTTGTCTGCCCAATAAAAAGGAAAATAATATGAACAAATACAATCCAAACATTCACCACCGTAAATCCATCCGCCTGAAAGGATATGATTATTCGCAGGCGGGGTTGTTTTTTATTACCATTTGTGTGCAGGATAGGAAATGTTTGTTTGGTGAAATTGTGAATGGTGCAATGATATTGAATGATGCAGGACAGATGGTGGAAAAATGGTATCGTGAATTAGAAAATAAATACCCCGACAAAAAATGCAATGAAATGGTGGTAATGCCCAACCATTTCCATTGTATCATTGAAAATGTCGTAACCGTAGGGGCAGATCTGCGTGTCTGCCCCTATGATACCCCCAACCAATCCATAATCACACCACCCGTTTCGATTGATGCACCACCCGTTTCGGGCGAACACAAAGGTTCGCCCCTACATCGGGCGGTGCAATGGTTTAAAACCATGTCCACAAACGAATACATCCGTGGGGTTAAAAATTTGGGATGGGAACCATTCAATGGCAAATTGTGGCAACGCAATTATTGGGAACATATCATTCGTGATGAACAATCCTATCAACGCATTTCAGAATACATAATCAACAATCCGAAAAATTGGAACAACGATAAATTTTACAATCAATAAAATTTGAAAATATGCCACGAAAAGAAAGACATGTAGTTCCCAATTCCGAAAAAGGTGGTTGGAATTCAAAACGAGAAAATGCAGAAAGAGATTCTAAGCATTTTGATACCAAAAAGGAAGCGATGGATTGGAGTCGTGAAAAAGCAAAGCAAGAAGGAGCTGAGTTAATCCCTCATCGCAAAGATGGAAAGATTCAGAATCCTAATAGTTATGGCAATGATCCGAATCCTCCTAAAGATAAGAAACATTAAATTCCATATATATGTACTTAATGTATGTTGATGAAAGTGGTGATACTGGTCGGGGAATAGGCTCGTCTGAACATTTTATTCTTTCAGGATTGATTATAGCCCAAGATGATTGGGACAAGTTTTTGAGCAGATTGAAGATTTTTCGTAAACAGTTAAAAGAAACCTATGGTTTAAACCAAAGGACTGAAATTCATGCACAAGAGTTGATTCGAATTAATAAAGCTAAAGAGTTGGCGAGCATTACCAAAAGCAATAGGATGAATATTCTTAAGGATTATTGTTCTCAATTGCCTATAATTTTTGATACTGCTAAAATTATTAATGTTTGTTTGAATAAGAATGAACATCCAGGAAAAGATATATTTGAACTTGCATGGTCGAGGCTATTGCAACGTTTTGATAGATTTCTGAAGCGGACTGTAAATGACAAAGGGATAATTGTACCCGACGATACCGATAGTAAAAAACTTATGGCCTTACAAAGAAAAATGAGAATTTACAATCCTACACCTTCACATTACGACGGTTTTTATAATGTTCCAATAGACAATATCATTGAAGATCCGTTTTCAAGAAATTCACAGCATTCCTACTTCATACAATCCGTTGATATGGTCGCTCACGTACTTTATAGAAAAGAGTTTCCTAAAGGAAGTTTGAAAAAGTTTGGCTTAGAATATCAATTTCAAAAGTTAGAACCGATTTTATTAAAAGAAGCATCAAAATATGATAATTGGGGAATTATTAGAAGATAAAAAAATACCCCGGTTCAAAAACCGAGGATTTTTTGCGACCCGACACCAACAAGCGGTCAATGCCAAGCCGACTTATATCTTTACTGGAGAAGATTTGCAGATAAATTATTTATATACAAAATTAGTCAAAAGTTTGTACAATACAAACCTTAAATCTTAATTTTTGGTTAGGTTGTATTTATAAACTTTATAACTGAATTTTGTAAGTGTTTGAAAAACAAATAAAAAGATTAGTTGGTTAATCAAAATTAGAAAAACCATGCCATTCACAGAAGACAATATATCACAATTACCAGCGCTTAAATTATTGTGTCATTTAGGCTATCAATACCTATCACCTGCAGAAGCATTGGCCATGCGCGAAGGGAGAGAAAGTAATGTCATCCTTACGGATGTTTTACGGGAGCGCTTGCACCATATCAATCAAATAAAACTGGGTCGTAAAACCGCCCAATTTAGTGAAGCCAATATTGAAAGAGCTATCCAGAAGCTCAAGGACGTTCCTTTGTCCGAAGGCTTGGTGCAAGCTTGCAATCAGACCTATAATCTTTTGGTTTTTGGTTTGGCTTTGGAGCAATCCATTGATGGCGATAAGAAAAGTCATACTATCCAATACATCGATTGGGAAAATCCAGAGAATAATATCTTCCACCTTACGGAAGAGTTTTCGGTAATGCGTACCGGTCGTAAGGACACTTACAGACCCGATATAGTCCTTTTTGTGAATGGGATTCCATTGGCGGTTATCGAGTGCAAAAGTCCAACCATCAAAGAGCCCATCAAACAGGCTATTTCGCAACATATCCGCAATCAACAAGAAAATGGTATTCAACACCTCTATGTTTATAGCCAAATCTTAATGGCGCTTAGTCTGATAGAAGCCAAATACGCCACTACCAATACCAAAGAAGAATTCTGGGCTGTATGGAAAGAAAAAGACGAGCACTATCAAGAAGCTATTCAAGAATTGGTCAATCGTCCATTGGCTAGTGAGTTGGTGGATAAACTTTTTGCTCATCCCGATATCAGAACCGTTGCAGACAGAAAAAGCTTTGAAGAAAAATATGCGTTGCCCGTAGCGCCTACCGCTCAGGATATCCAATTGTATGGCTTGGCCGCCCCCGAACGTTTGTTGCAAATCGTAAAGGATTTTATTTTGTTCGAAGGAGGTGTGGTGAAAAAAGTAGCCCGATTCCAACAGTTTTTTGCCATCAACAAAATCATGAAGCGCATCAAGCCCATTCGCAATGGCAAACGCAAAGGCGGGGTAGTATGGCATACTCAAGGAAGTGGTAAATCCTTGACCATGGCAATGCTGGCCAGAAAGATAAAGCAGGAAGTTCTGAATCCGCAAATCATCATTGTCACCGACCGTACCGATTTGGACCGTCAAATCACAGAAACCCTAAAAAAGGTAGAAATAGATGTTTCCAATGCCGGTTCGGGCAAGCAATTGGTAAGTTTATTGCAAGGAAATGGAGATTTTGTAGTTACAACGATTATCAACAAGTTTGATGCTGCCGTTAAAAATTTGGCTCATACACAGGCAGATAGTCCCAATATTTTTGTATTGATAGATGAGGCGCATCGTACACAGCACGGGGTCTTCAATGTCAATATGGAGCGCGTATTGCCCAATGCCTGCTTTGTGGTGTTTACAGGTACGCCATTGATGAAAAAGCAAAAAAACACCGCAGAAAAATTTGGCGGCATTATCGACACCTACACCATTGTGGAGGCAGAACAAGACGGTGCGATTGTACCGATACTGTATGAAGGTCGTTTGGCGCTACAGGATGTCAATAAATCTGCTTTGGATAGAGGCGTGGATATGGTGATGGAAGATTTGGAAGAATATCAGAAAGTGGACTTGAAGAAAAAAATGAGCAAAGCCAATCTGATTTCCAAAACCGACCAAAACATTTATCAAATAGCCTTTGATATCAGCAAGCATTTCCAAGAGAATTGGGGTGTAGACAAAACAGGCCAGCATTCCGGATTCAGAGGGATGGTGGTTTGCCCCGATAAATTGACGGCAGTTAAATGCAAAAAAGCATTTGACCTTATCGGAAAAGTTAGGACGGAAATTGTCATGTCTCCTCCTGACACGCGGGAGAACAATGAAGATGTGCACAGCTCAGAATCTCCCGAAGTGCAGCAATATTATGAAATGCTCAAAACAAAATACGGCCATGATATAGATAAGATGATTATTCAGCAGTATGAACATGGAGAGAGTATTGAATTGCTGATAGTTATCGATAAATTGCTTACTGGCTTCGATGTGCCGCAAACGATAGTGATGTATTTGTGCAGAAAATTGAAAGAGCATACATTGTTGCAAGCCATTGCTCGTGTAAACCGTGTGTATCCCGGGAAAGATTATGGATACATCATTGACTATGCCGGCATTATGGAAGAGTTACAAGAAGCTATGGAAACCTATGCTGGTAATACAGATGGCTTTGATCCGGAAGACTTAAAAGGCGCATTTACAAATATCAAAGTCGAAGTAGAAAAACTACCTAGAGCGTATGCGGATGTTCTGGATTTATTCAAAAGCATCAAAAATAAACACAATATCGATGAGTATGTCACGCTTTTGGCAGATGAAGCCTTGAGAGAAGAATTTTATTCCAAATTCAGTATTTTCTCCAGAATATTTAAGATTGCTTTGTCCACACGCGAATTCCACGAACAAACGCCTGCTGCTGTCATGGAGGAATACAAGTCTGCCTTAAAGAAATTTGCCCAAATTCGTGTGGCTGCCAATAACACCTATGCCGATACCATAAGTTTTGCGCAGTATGAAAAGCAGTTACAAAAATTATTAGATCAGCATGTGATTACCGAAGATATCATCAGACTGGTTGAGCCGATAAATATTCTGGATACCGAAGCATTTGAAGAAGAACTAAGCAAAATAAATAGTTCCCGAGCAAAAGCAGAGAAAATAGCAGCTGCTACTTCAAAATATATTACTGTAAATATCGACACAGATCCAGTATTGTTTCGCAAACTATCCGAGTTGATTTCAGAAACCATAGCCGAAATGCGAGCTAATCGTCTTTCAGAATTGGAAGCCTTGAAGCGTTTACAAGAAATAAAAGAGCAAGCCCTAAAAGGTGGAGGAGATGCCGTACCTGAAGAATTGCAAGGCAAACGCAGAAATATTGGTATTTATCACTTGTTCCAATCGGAAGAACTATTAAATGGCAAAGAAGTTGACGCTGCTTTAATGTTCGATGAAATACTTTCGTCTTGCGAAATAGTAGATTGGCATAAACGAATTGATATCATCAATAAAATTGAATTGGAATTTGGAGATTACTTAATGGATGTTATGGATTTGCCGATGGACAAAGCCGATGAATTGACCAAAAAAGCCATTGAAATAGCCATAGCAAGTAGTAAATGATGAAAGAACATGTACAATTTGGCAGACATACCATCGAATTTGAGTTGCGTTATGCAGCTCGAAAGACTGTGGGAATAAAAGTGAACCCGGATACCAGTGTTGAGGTTTCCGCGCCAGAGACCTTGAGTCTCGATAAAATACATCAAGCTGTGACACGAAAGGCGATGTGGATTCTGAAACAGAAATCCTATTTCCTTGGTATGGACACGGTCAATAATGACATTATCGCCAAGTCGGGATATTCGGTGAATTACTTAGGACGACGCTATAAAGTAATGGTAGGAATAGGCGGTAAAAACGAAGTAAGCTATAAGGGAAATTTGTTTTTGGTAACGGTAAAGAATAAATCCTATGCACAAGAAGTATTGGAGCAATGGTTAAAAGAAAAAGCCTATCAAAAAATCACCGAAATTGCCAAGCCAATTATTAAGAAGTTTAGCGAGCGGTACAAAGCCCCGTCTGAAATTTACTTTCAGGAGATGCCCACCCGTTGGGGGAGCTGTACGGTGAAGAACAAACTCATTTTTAATCCACGATTGATACATACCCCAAAGCGGTGTATCGAGTATGTGGTGATGCACGAATTATGTCATATCGTCCATAAAAACCACAGTCAACAATTCTTTGAACTATTAACGCAGTTAATGCCCGATTGGGAGAAGCGAAAGGAGAAGCTGGATAATTATAAATAATCATCAGAGAAAAATCTACTGCCCGAACGCCAAGTTCCGAAAACGTTAATGGAAAGTGTTAAACAACATTATTCTTAGCAATAACACACTTGGAAATGAAGAAACATTCAACTCAAAAATTGGACTTGAATTAGTATTAATGTCTGAATATTAAAATGAGCTAATATCCAATGAGTAAAGTTGTTTTATATTGGAAAATATCCAATTTACCTATCTATTGTAGGCTTCGTAAAGATTATTTCTCACAAAAAAAATTTATTATTTCCCAAATATTTATTAACATAGCATCACAATCATCAAGAGTACATGGGTACACCAACCGAGTTGAACCAACCACGGTGGTCAAAGGATGAGGGCCTTCCGGTCAAAAAATGGTTTTCCCTTTCTCTTAATGATTGGTACTTAGGTTTTATTTAAAAGTATCAAATCATGGAACAAAAGATTAAAATTTTCGAAGAAGAATTAGCCCGTCTGTCGGACGAGGCATTGGTAGCGCGTTTTAACCAAGAAGTGGATAATCCGGGATGGGTAAGTTCAAGGGCTTACTTTTTGAAAGCTCTGTGTCTCCAATTTGAAAAACGAAGGATAGATGCCTCTGTTCTTCAAGGTGACCATGGAATATCCCTTAAACACAAGGTAAGACTTCAGGAAAGCAAATTGGTTGTTTGATTTTCCAGAAAAAGCCGACTAATATAAATTAGTCGGCTTTATTTTTATTTTCTATAATGGTTCCTAAAGCCATAAGCATGTAATTCTTTTTGCAACAGATTAAAGTCTATGCCCAATCCTTAAGAAGATTGGGCGTAGATGTTTATGAGGTTTATGGTATTTAAGCTACGGTAGGGGCTTTTTGCAGTGCTTGACGGACAACGATCAGGGTAAGGCGCACACAGACGAGCAATACGAGATAGGCCAAGCCCAGAGTTAGCTGATCTTTGATATCTATGAGGTTGACCACCACATAACTTGCTATGGAGAAGATGACGTAGGAGCCTCCGCTGGCCAGTCCGCTTGCGGTGGCCGCATAATGGGGTCTGCTGGTCAACGAATAGGTAAAGTAGGTGTTATAGCTGAACCCCAACCAAAAATGGATAAGGAAGACAAAAGCCATCATGATGTACAGCTGATGAAATAGGAGTGCTGTGGAAAGCATAATCGCTAGAATGATGAACTGCGAGCGGATGGAGAGCTGAAGTTTCTGATATATAGGTTTGTTTATCTGCTTTTTACTCCAGAGTCCCCCGAAAAACATGGCTAAGCCGGAAATAAGTGCACAGTACCCGGAATATACGGCGGTGAGATGGTGTTCATGTTCTACGATAAAGGCTATGTTCATGCTAAAGACCATGATCATGCTGTAGCTAAGTCCCAACACAAGGATGCCGAGGCTGAAGTCAGTAGCATTCAAAAGTTCTCTATACATGGACATAACACTCTTAAGCTTGAAAGGCTGTTTCTTAGGTAAGGTTTCTCCGCTATATATCCATTCTAGGATGAGCAGGATAAGAGCATAGAGGGCGAGGAAGTAAAAGTTGGCCCGCCAGCCGAAGGCTTCCTGCAGAAACCCGCCCACAAAGGGGGCGAGGATAGGCGCTGTTGACCAGACCACGGTGACCATGCTGGTATAATTTTTTTGCTTTTCTCCGGTGAAGACATCTACGAAGAAGGCTCTTTTACATACCACAATAAACGAGATAGCTATGGCTTGGATGAGTCGTAAAGATAGAATCACGTGTATGTTACTGCTCCATGCTATGCCTAATGAGGAAAGAAACAAGACGAGCAGAGATATAAGATTAATCCTATAGCGTCCGAAACTGTCGGAGATGCTTCCCACGAAGAGCTGGGAGAGTCCGTAACTTACTAAATAGACGGTCAAGGTCAATTTGATATCGGATTCGCTAAGGTGCAGCTCACTCGCCATATGAGGAAACGAGGGAATGTACACATCCATGGCGAAACCCGAAATGGGAATAAGGGCAAATGCCAGAAAGGTGCTGATACCTACATTTTCATGCTTTAGTGTTTTCATTTTGCTTTTTTCCTTTTGTGAGCAAGCAAAATTAAAATGAGAGATAGAGGTATCCGCTAATCGATTCAAACAAGAATTTATAAAAATCAAATATCCCTTGCCTGGGTTGCACGATATTGCTTTGGCGTGACACCCGTATTTTTCTTAAAGAATAGTGTGAAATGTTGCACGTATTCAAAGCCTAAGCTTTCTGCAATTTCAGAGATGTTCCAGTCCGAATATTTGAGTAGGCTGATAGCTTCGGCCACAATCCTTTCATTGATAAGCTGTGTGGTGGACTTGCCGGTCTGAACTTTGAGGCAATGGTTGAGGTGGTTGACATGGACGTTAAGCAACTGTGCAAAGTCGGAGGGGCTGCGTAGGGATATAGGGTTATGCGGCGAATCGATAGGAAACTGTGATTCTAAAGCATTGACAAATGCGTTTACTACCCAGTTTGGGGAACCCTGTTTCACTAAGAAAGGAGAATTTGTAGACTGCTTCCATATAATCTGGTAAACTATTAGTTGGAGCCACTTCTGCACCATCTCTTCCCGGTATTCAAAATCACTGTGATATGCGTCAAAGAGTTGCTGGAAATAAAAGAACATAAGATCGTAGGTATCTTGATCCAGAAACAACGAAGAGGTGCGGTTAGCTTTTAGAACCTGAAGCAGGCGGTTGAAAATCAATTTCAGGTCATAGGTGAGGTATTCGTCAGTGAAAAGACATATAAATCCGGAGGTATGATCTTCGTCGAACGATTTCCAGCTGTATGCCATTTTGGGCTGGGAGACGATGATGCAGGGCTTGTCAATGATGACGGTCTCCTGTTTGGTCTTAAGTTGCGCTTTGTTGTTAAGTAGGGTTATTTTCCAATAATCGCGACGTGCGAAGGGAAGCCCTACCGTACAGTTTTTGCGCTTGAGAATATTGAAATGACGAGGTACGCCGTTGTGCTTAAGCAGGTCTTCAGGAATCTTCCTTCCTGCAAATTCATAATAATCTCTTAAAGTTTCCGTTCTTTCCATATTTATATAAATCAAATATAGTTAGCTGCAGGCTATGATACAAGGATTGCTTTTTATAACGGAAGATTTACGGATTATATTACCTGTAAAATGACACAAATCTTAAAAGCATGAGAAGTAAAGAAGTTACTGTAAAGCTATTTTGCCTACTAAGACGCGTTGTACTTTATTGCCTATCAAAAGTTAAATAATGTGAAATAATTCATATTGAAGAAATTAAATGGTTAATTTGAAAAAATAAAAAATATAATACCCAATACATTTTAATGCATACCCAAGTAAAATTTAATAATGCCAACGCATTATTCTCTAAATCCCTCAAGTTAAAAGTCAACCAATATTTCCAACAAGATTTAATTAAGAAGACCGGCAACCGCAAGCTTATTATAAAAGCTATCATATTATTAACAAGTCTTGCTGTATTGTACAGTGTGCTCGTTTTTGTGCAGCCCCACTGGGCTATTAGCGTGATTTTATGCGTCCTTTTAGGTATTAATTTCGCTGCTATAGGCTTTAATATAATGCATGATGCGGGACATAATTCCTTTTCCGATAACAAGAAGGTTAATACCGTATTATCCTACAGCTTGAATCTGCTAGGAGGGAATATCTTTTTTTGGAAGATAAAGCACAATATTGCACACCATACTTTTACCAATATTAATGGAGAGGACCATGATATCGATGTGAAATTTATGCGTATCCACCCTGATCAGTCGCTAAAGAAATATCACCGTTTTCAGCCAGTTTACTTTATCTTTTTGTATTCTATCTCTTATTTGGCGTGGATTTTCTTTCAAGATTATGAGAAATATTTTAAACAGCGGTTTGGCACGAGCTCTGATAAATTCACTTTTCCGGTAAAAGAAAAAGTCATCTTTTGGATAAGTAAGTTTCTGCATTTTCAGTTGTTTATTACCCTTCCGATGCTTGTGGTTGGTGTTGTTCCTGCATTGGTAGGCTTCCTTATTGCGAGTGTTGTTTGTGGTATTTGTCTGGCTACGGTGTTCCAACTGGCGCATGTGGTGGATAAGACCGAATTCAAGACTATAGCCAATCATCGCGTAGAGGAAGAGTGGATGATTCATCAGCTTCAATCTACAGCTAATTTTGCCACAAACAGTAAGCTTTTAGTATGGCTGCTGGGAGGACTGAATTTTCAGGTGGAGCACCACCTCTTTCCTAAGGTTAGTCATATTCATTACCCTCAACTGAATAAAATCTTGAAGTCGACATGTCTGGAGTTCAATGTAAAATATAACGAATATCGTACTTTCTTTTCCGCCCTACATTCGCATATCCGTGTGATTAAGATGATGGCTCATTAAGCCAATTATACATAAAAAGATAGGATTAACATGCTATGATTTCAGTTCATACATAATATACAGCCCCTGTAGGGGCTTTTTTTGTGGTATAACACTGTGATAATACATGATTTTAACGTTTTGTTGTGCTATTCTTCAGCATTTTTACTATGTTTATCATCAAACTATACCTATACGCTAAACCGATGAAAAAAAATCTTATTACCGCTTCGAGTTTTTTATTAATTCTATTAGGATTCTGGTCTCCATTATTAGCTCAGGAAGCCTGGATTGGACGTACCACAGGAGACCTGCCGTATATTGAATATAGCGATGGCGTGGTAAGACTAGGCGCCGATAAGATGGGCTTCTTGGATACGGCCATACGTATGGTAGTCGTTGACTCGGTAGGGGATCGATATAAGGTTAAGCTGTCACAGAACTGGGATTGTTATATCCCTAAATATTTTGTTAGGCGAGGATTTGCTGAAGATCCCCTTGGAGAAGGTAAGTTTCTGAGTGGTTCGTGGCATCTGTCGGCCAAGGATAACTATGACGTGTTGACGGTAAGCCTTCCGGACAGACTTCCTTACCGCAGCTACCAGCTTACCGAACCCAACAAGATTGTGGTGGATGTCTTTGGCGTCAATTCGAACACTACATGGATTACACAGCTGCGTCAGACAAAAATCGTTAAAAGTGTCTACCGCGAGCAAGTCGAGAAGGACGTCTTCCGCATTCATATTGAGCTGAAAGGAAGGCAAAATTGGGGATACAGCGTAGGCTATAACAATAAGTCACTGCGCATCGCCGTCAAACATGCTCCTCAAAAAAAGGGAATAAAGAACCTGTTTATAGCTATAGATGCGGGACACGGAGGTACGGCAAAAGGAGCGGTAAGCCGAAAGGGAACGGAAGAGAAGGTCTATACACTGAAATTTGCCAAAGAACTGGAAAGCTATCTGAAAAAGAAAGGAGTGAAAAATGTATATCTTACTCGTACCGACGATGTAGACATAGCTACTACCAAGAGAGTGCTTATGCTCCGCGAGGTAAAGCCAGACCTACTAATCAGCCTGCATTTGAACGCCTCCTCACGCCCTGAAGTGAAAGGAGTAAGTACGTACTACCATCATAATGGCAGCAGAAAGGTGTCTCAACACATTCTGGATGAGATGCTGAAGCTGGGGTTGAACGAATTCGGCCTCATAGGTAACTTTAACTTCCTGCTAAATTCACCAACAGAATATCCTAATAGCTTGGTGGAAATTGCTTTCCTCAGTAATGAAGAAGATGAAAAAAGAATACTCGACGAGAAATTTCATAAACAGACCGCGGAAAGAATCTATCGCGGCATAGTACGCTGGCTGAAAGAAGTGCAGTAGCATGAGAAATTCTCGAACGTAAAGTAGATAGCCTCTGATAAGAAATAGAAAAAGTCTAAAGCTTCTAGACATGCCCCAAAAAGTTAGACACTTATTTGGGGCATTTTTATGAGTAAAAAACAGAAGTATAATTTCAATTTTAAGTTACGTCTAGTAACCACTAT
>NZ_BAABGR010000030.1:0-548 GCF_039541675.1 Sphingobacterium thermophilum
ACAAGCCGAGCAGGGTCGAAAGACGGACATAGTGATCCGGTGGTTCTGAATGGAAGGGCCATCGCTCAAAGGATAAAAGGTACTCTGGGGATAACAGGCTGATCTCCCCCAAGAGCTCATATCGACGGGGAGGTTTGGCACCTCGATGTCGGCTCGTCACATCCTGGGGCTGGAGAAGGTCCCAAGGGTTGGGCTGTTCGCCCATTAAAGTGGCACGCGAGCTGGGTTCAGAACGTCGCGAGACAGTTCGGTCCCTATCTGTTGTGGGCGCAGGAAGTTTGAGTGGATCTGTCCTTAGTACGAGAGGACCGGGATGGACTGACCTCTAGTGAACCAGTTATGCCGCCAGGTGTACGGCTGGGTAGCTACGTCGGGAATAGATAAGCGCTGAAAGCATCTAAGTGCGAAACTAGCCACAAGATGAGACTTCCCTATAGGGTCGTTGGAGATTACGACGTTGATAGGCTACAGGTGTAAAGGTAGAGATACCAAAGCCGAGTAGTACTAATCGCCCGAGACTTTCAAGGCATAAGATACGCTGTTGTCTT
>NZ_BAABGR010000031.1:0-2053 GCF_039541675.1 Sphingobacterium thermophilum
TTGAAAGCGACAAACAGGCGTGTTAGGGTGTTTAGGTTTAGGTTAATTTGATGAGAATTTTGTAAAATTATGCAGTCTTAATTTGGGGAAGTCGACAGGGGCATAAAGCCGATAGGCGAGTTTCACTATACAACGATCGGCATTCAGGTGCTTTCCTCAATTCTGGAGCAAACGACCCAAATGAACATTAATGCTTTTGCCACGAAGTATTTATTTACCCCCCTGAACATTACTCCTCCCGAAACGCTGCCGATAGATAGCAGAGAAACATATTTCAAGTTCATCAAAAACCACTATAGCAATGGTTGAGCTGCAGATCCGCAAGGAACCCACACATCCGGTTGGGGGCTCATGCTTTCTGTACACGATCTTTTGAAAATAGGTCAGTTATATCTCCAAAACGGACAATGGAAAGGAAAATCCATCGTGTCTTCTCAATGGGTAGAAGAAAGCACGACCACACACAGCTTCTGGGAAAACAAACCATACGGCTATCTATGGTGGATATTGGACGATGAGACCTTTGCCGCCATTGGCGACGGTGGCAATATCATTTACGTCAACCGCTCGAAAAATTTAGTCATCGGCATTGTTTCTCACTTCGTTCCCAGGCCCAAAGATCGAATTGATTTTATTGAAAACCACCTGATTCCTGTTTACAATCTGTAATCCACTGTGGGTTTCTAACTTCTGCACCGTCCGAGAAAACTGTTTGATTTAGTAATTTTACTGAATGGCTATCAGCTGTGGCTTCATCTCGGTATGAATTGAATTTTCGTTCATTTCAATCCAAAAATTCACTAAACCGAGGCTCGTTATGTGGAAACTTGAAAAAACAATTTTTCGTGAAAAAGCTAATTTCTGCATTTTTTATTTTAATTGAATTTTCAGTTGTATTTGCACAAAATAATGAATCTGAAAAAATAAAAAGTATTTCTAACTATTTCACTGAAATCAAAAATGCTACAAAGGAAATCAGGACAATTAGATGAAATAAAGTATAAAAGTTAAGTAATTTGGCTCTGTCAAAAAATGATCCAATATCTACCAAAATGAAAATACTTTCTGTTCGAAAAAATCCGGAATATCAAGAAAAGGCAATTCGATTTATACAAACGAGTTGGCCCAATGTTTCCCCAAAAATTTACGAAGATTGTATTTCCAATTGTATCCATTCGGAACAGTCTTTACCTCAATGGTATTTGTTAGAAAAAGATGGGTCAATTATAGGCTGTGCGGGATTAATTCCCAATGATTTTATCAGTAGAATGGATTTATATCCCTGGTTATGCGCCTTATACATTGATGAAAAACACCGGGGTGACCTCTCCCCTTAAAACTGGAGCATTTAAAAGTAGAGAATTCGTTTATGAATTACTAATTTTAAACGGGAGGAATATCCATGAAAAAATCAAAGTTTACCGAAGCGCAGATCGCCTTTGCCATCAAGCAGGCCGAGACCGGCACATGCGTCGAGGAAGTGTGCCGCAAAATGGGAATCAGTGAAGCCACTTTCTACAACTGGAATGGTGGCTTAGGGGTAGCTGAACTGCGCCGTCTGCGGCAGCTTGAAGAGGAGAATGCTCAATTAAAAAAGTTGGTTGCGGATCTGAGCCTGGATAAGCAGATGCTGCAAGACGTTTAAAAAAAAAGTATTAAATCCTGCTCAACGTCGAAAAATGGTTGCTGGATTGGTTTCTGATTATCGAATTTCCCTTCGCAGAGCATGTCATGTATCACTGCTGAGTACGTCCGTGTGGTATTATAAAAATGTTCGTAAGAACGATGCTCCACTACGGCAGCGCATACGGAATATTGCGGAGACGCGGGTTCGCTACGGTATCGAGCGGATTGTTGTTTTACTAAAAAGGGAGGGCTGGAAAGACAACCATAAGCGTGTTTACCGTATCTACAAAGAAGAGGGCTTGAATCTGCGTGTGAAGCGCCCTAGGCTTGCCGGGCTGCTTCACACCGCTCCGAGCGGCCTGTTTTTTCCAATTTACATGATTGTTGGAGTATGGATTTTGTTGCAGATGCGCTGTTCGATGGCCGA
>NZ_BAABGR010000031.1:2233-4037 GCF_039541675.1 Sphingobacterium thermophilum
CTATTAGAGGGCGTAAAGCCGAAAAAGATTCAGGTAGATAACAGATCGGAGTTTATTTCTAAAGAAGTCGACAGGTGGGCGTATGAACATCAGGTTGAACTAATTTTCTCTAGACCGGGAAAACCCACAGATAATCCGTATATTGAGTCCTTCAATGGGAGCTTCCGGGATGAGTGCCTAAACGCACACTGGTTTCTTTCACTGGAAGATGCCGAAGAGAAAATAGAAGTCTGGAGAGAGGAGTACAACACCTTCAGGCCGCATAGTTTCCTCGAAAATTTGACGCCGGAAATGTTCATAGAAAAACAGGTCAAAACAGCCGATTTTTCTATTTTAGAAGACTCCTAAATATGGGGAGGGGTCATCTGATTGGAATTTTTTAGTTTTGAATGTAGCTAGCTAAGGGAAGATTACACTGGGACTTAACCGATAAAAAGACTGCATTTACCTATAAATTAGCGAGTGGGAAATAAATTACAGAGGCAGTAAACGCTCAAGGCCAAGTGATTGGAAAAGGAGACATTGCCTAGCAGACAGATCAAGTGATGAAGAATTAAAAGAATATATTGCGTCTACTAATACTTCATGGACGAATGATGGTTTAAGTATCGCACAATTAACTATTCTATTTTATATCTTTGTTTTATACCCTAAGACTAGTCGCTACTAATTGGTTATAAGATGAAAAGATTGAGCTTTATTTTCTTCAGCATCATTCATTTTTCATTTGTTTTTGCCCAAAAATTGGAAACTGAAGAAATCAACCGAATTTCGAATTATTTAGAAGAAATCAAGGAAACCACGAAAAAAGCAAGCTCTATTTGGAATAAAGATTTGTATGGCAACATTTTGTTGGTTGTCCCGGAAACGCGGCAATTTTTCACCAATCAACGCGATGCTCACAATAGTCTTCAAACTGAAAGCAATCTTTTCACCGGAACTTTACCCGAAAATCTCAATATTGCGAACACCTCCATTCAATGGAATGGAAAATGCTGGGCTATGATTATGCTTCCTCTTCCGGAAGACAAATTCGAGAGGATCAACCTATTGGCTCATGAACTTTTTCATTGCGCACAACCTTCTTTAGGCTTTGTGCAAAACAATCAAGAAAGCCCTCATCTAGATAAAAAAGAAGGGAGAATTTACCTCCGTTTGGAAATGGAAGCTCTGCTTAAAGCCCTTCTTTCCGAAACCGAAAAAGAACAAAAACGTCATTTGACCCATGCTTTTATTTTCCGAAAATATCGCAATAGCCTGTTTCCGGGATCCTCCCAACTTGAAAACTTGCTCGAACTAAACGAAGGCATTGCCGAATATACCGGCTTGATGGTAAGTGGCCGAACTAAAAATCAAACAAAAGAGCATTTTATTTCCAGTATAAATGAATTCTTTAAAAATTCCTCTTATGTACGTTCATTTGCTTACTATACCATTCCTATTTATGGTTATTTATTGAGTTTCAAAATTCCACTCTGGAATCAAAACATTCATTCGAATTCGCAGCTAATAGATTTTTTTATCAAGGCATTCGAACTTCAATTACCTTCAGACGTAAAGCCCCTAATCACACATATTTCAAATGAGTATAATGGAGAAACTATCTTTGCCGAAGAAGAAAAACGGGAAGAAAGAATAAAACAGGAAATTGCCAATTACAAAAGAAAATTTACCGAAAAATTTCATGTAGAATTGAAATTTGAGTGTCGACTTCCCCAAATTAAGACTGCATAATTTTACAAAATTCTCATCAAATTAACCTAAACCTAAACACCCTAACACGCCTGTTTGTCGCTTTCAAAAT
>NZ_BAABGR010000032.1:0-561 GCF_039541675.1 Sphingobacterium thermophilum
TCTTGATGCCCGTTTATTATCCACGCCCGGTCGCTCGACTAGTGAGCTGTTACGCACTCTTTAAATGAATGGCTGCTTCCAAGCCAACATCCTAGCTGTCTGGGCAACCGGACCTCGTTAGTTCAACTTAGAACACATTTGGGGACCTTAGCTGATGGTCTGGGTTCTTTCCCTCTCGGCCTTGGACCTTAGCACCCAAAGCCTCACTGCCGATCATATCTCATAGCATTCGGAGTTCGTCTGGATTTGGTAGGATTTGACTCCCCCGCACCCAATCGGTAGCTCTACCTCTATAAGACTCTAATATCGACGCTGTTCCTAAAAACATTTCGGGGAGTACGAGCTATTTCCCAGTTTGATTGGCCTTTCACCCCTACCCTCAGGTCATCCGGAAACTTTTCAACGTTTATCGGTTCGGTCCTCCAGTTGGTGTTACCCAACCTTCAACCTGCCCAAGGGTAGATCACAAGGTTTCGCGTCTACCTCCACTGACTATACGCCCTATTCAGACTCGCTTTCGCTGCGGCTCCGCGACTTAATCGCTTAACCTCGCCAGTGAAG
>NZ_BAABGR010000033.1:0-3125 GCF_039541675.1 Sphingobacterium thermophilum
GTCCGCCGGTTGTGCCGTGTGCGATGCGGTTCTGGCAATCTGGTTCTTCTTTGGTGCACCTACCATTTGGAACGTATTCAAAAAACAAAAAACAATTACGACGGCATAAAATGTATTCCACTTTATTAGTCTTTCACTCTTTGATTCGTTGGCTTGTACTAGTCTTTATACTGTATTCTATTTACAGGGCCTTTGTCGGCTTGGTCAACGACAGGGCATTTTCAAAAACGGACAACGCTTTTCGACACTGGACGGCTACGGTTGCGCATATTCAACTAATGATTGGCATCATCCTATATACGAAGAGCCCGCTGGTCAAATATTTTTGGAAAGAAAAGGAAAGTAGTTTTCAAAACTTAGAACTGACTTTTTACGGTTTAATTCATATTATTTTAATGCTAACTGCTATTGTGGTGGTAACAATCGGCTCGGCAAAGGCAAAGCGACAGCAAACAAACAAGAAGAAATTCAAAACAATGTTGGTTTGGTTTTCTATTGCGCTCATTATCATTTTCATTGCCATTCCCTGGCCGTTTTTACCCTTTTCAGGCAGACCTTATTTCAGAATATTTTAATGATGAAGAAACTTTTCAACACATCTATCGGACGTTTACGAATCCTTGCCATATTAGAGGGCATATCATTACTTGTCTTAGTTTTTATTGCTGTACCCTTGAAGCACGTTTGGGATATTCCCGGCTTGTCAAAGTCACTTGGTCCCATTCACGGCGCACTTTTCCTGCTATTCGTATTTAATGCTTTGCGTGTAGGAGTAGAACAACAGTGGAAATTTAAAGAGATTACCTGGAAGATTCTTGTTGCTTGTTTTATTCCTTTTGGTACGTTTTATATTGACTATAAAATACTTCGTAAAATCGACGAGGAATGAAGCAGACAAAAGTTTCAAGTTACCTTCGCACAATCTTTACAAATTCCTGTAAGTACACAATTTATGCTTTCGACATTGTAACCATTGGGAACGGAAAAATGAACAGCTTCGGGTAAACATTCTATGGTTTGACAACTCGTACAGCGAAAATGAAAATGATTATCCGCTAATTTTTTTTCATCACATTTCATACATACCGCAAAATATTGTTTTCCGTCGTCGGCTACAATCTTATGCACTAATCCATCTTCACAAAAGCGGTTTAACACTCTGTAAATCGTAGCCCTGTCAATTGCTACATCAATGTTCTTTTCAATTGCATCACGACTCATTGCTTTTCCTGAACTTATCAATAAGTCCAGAACGGCATCTTTTGACGGTGTGTTTCTGCGTTTCATCTCTACTGTTTTTCTTTTACAAAGGTAATGCAAAAAATTCGCATTAAATTATTGCGACACTGTCGCAATAATGAAAAATTTCCTATCTTTGCAAAAAAAGATGATGACAAGACGAGAAATAATAAAACAAGGCGGATTGGCGTTGACCGCATTGGCAATGCCTTTTCCATTGATAACCTTTTCAAAAGATAATAGTATGACAGACAAAAAACAATTCGATGTAATCATCATAGGCGGCAGCTATGCAGGACTTTCAGCGGCAATGGCCTTGGGGCGGGCTTTGCGAAATGTTTTAATCATTGACAGTGGTTTACCTTGCAACCGACAAACACCACATTCACACAATTTCATAACGCAAGACGGAACAAAACCACGTGAAATTGCCGAAAAAGCAAAAGAACAAGTTTTGAAATACGATACCGTAAAATTTTTGAACGACCTCGCTGTTAGCGGAAGGAGAACAAAAAATGGTTTTACAATTACCACTAAAACAGGCGAAACTTTTGAAGCAAAAAAACTTGTTTTTGCAACAGGCGTAAAAGACATAATGCCCGACATTAAAGGATTTTCGGAATGTTGGGGCATATCGGTTATTCATTGTCCGTATTGCCACGGTTACGAAGTAAAACACGAAAAAACGGGAATTTTAGCTAATGGCAATTTTGCATTTCATTATGCTCAACTCATTCGTAATTGGACAAAAGATTTAACCATTTTCACAAACGGAAAATCTACTTTGACACAAGAGCAAGCCGACAAAATTTCTAAACATAACATTCCGATAATTGAAAAAGAAATTGCAGAAATAAAACACGAAAACGGCTATCTGAAACAAATCATTTTCAAAGACAATTCAACCTTTGACCTAAAAGCAATTTACTCACGACCCGACTTTGAACAACATTGCAAAATTCCCGAAACATTGGGTTGCGAACTGACAGAACAAGGATTGCTAAAAGTAGATATGTTTCAAAAAACAACCGTAGCAAATGTTTTTGCTTGTGGCGACAATGCAAGTCCGTTGCGTTCCGTAGCCAATGCAGTAGCGACAGGAAACCTTGTAGGTGGAATGATAAACAACATAATGACCGAAGAAGAATTTTAATGGATAAAATCGTCAAGGAAGTGAATGAAAAAGGTAGATTGGCATTGGGATAATAGTTGAGAGTGTAGCACTATTATAACTTCATTTACTTCTTTTTTTTATAAATTAGCAAACGGCTTATGCTAAGGTAGTGACAAACTGAGGCTTTGTGTTTCTATCTCCGCTGCTTCCCAAAGCTGCGAACTTTTAGGAATCATATTAATTCAAATAAAAATGTCCATAACGAAAGAATCAGAATTAACCGGAATGCAAAAAGTGAGCGAAGCGGTTGCTTACACATTGAAGGAAATGCGCAACTATGCAAAACCGGGAATGACAACCAAAGAATTAGACGACTTCGGGGCAAAAATACTTTCAGGCTTCGGAGCAAAATCCGCACCGTATCTGACTTATGGTTTTCCAGGTTGGACTTGTATCAGTGTGGACAATGAGTTTTGCCACGGCATTCCGTCCGAGAAAAGAATACTGAAAGAGGGCGATTTGGTGAATATTGACGTTTCCGCCGAACTCGACGGCTTTTGGTCGGACAACGGAGGCTCATTCGTACTTGGAGAAGACGTCAACCAACATCAAAAATTGGTGGATGCATCCAAAGAAATCCTGCAAAAAGCCATCCGAAATATTAAGGGTGGTGTAAAAATTTCAGAAATCGGACACATCATGGAAACCGAAGCAAAAAAAAGAGGCTTCAAGGTTGTTAAAAATTTGGGTGGACACGGCATCGGAAGGAGTT
>NZ_BAABGR010000033.1:3245-4515 GCF_039541675.1 Sphingobacterium thermophilum
CAGAAAAAATTCAGTGGTTGCCATTGAAACGTTTATTACTACAACTTCAACCTATGCAACAGAGTTAAATGACGGTTGGACCATGGTAGGAAACAAAGGCGGTTTTATGGCGCAACACGAACATACAATCGTTATTACCGATGGAAACCCCATCATACTGACCGAAATGAATGGGATTTGGGATTAAAATGGAATTAAAAACACCTTCCACTAATAAGGTATTGCCAAAAGCGGGGTTAATGTGCTAAATTCAAAGTTTGTGCTTCTACCAAAGTTTCTGCTTGGTTGACAGTGAATCGCTTCGAAATCCCGCACTACGCTTATACTTGGCCATTATGTGCAATGCTACCAAACCACTGCAGAAAGATAACCATAAGCCAGTTTGACAATTATTTAATCCCTTGATCAATTTTTTGCCTGTGCTGATAACCCCATTTCTCCATAGCAAGCAAAACATCATTTAAACTGTGACTATATTCGGTCAATTCATATTGTACCGTTATAGGTTTGGTATCGCAGACTTTTCGGCTGACCAATCCGTTCATTTCCAATTCCTTCAATTCTTTGGACAAAATGCGTGGAGAAATCCCTGCTTCTCTTGACAACTCATTAAACCCTTTTTTCCCGCTTCGTAAAACTGAAATCAATACCAGCTTCCATTTTCCACCTACTACATCTAACGTATCTCTGATAGCCATTTTGGCTTTTGAGCAACTTTCTACCGTGTGTTTTGCCATATACTATTCTTTTTGTAAGTACTATCCTTTTTGTAACAGATAACAAAGGTATAGTATTTATTTGGAACTTTGCATCATAATTCAAAAACAAAAAATAAATGAAAATTTTAAGATTAGTTACCAGTTTTAGAGGGAATGATTCTCAAAGTTTCCAATTGGGCAATACGGTGGTAGAAATGATAAAGGCTCAATACAAAAATGCAGATATCATTACCCGGAATCTTGCAAAAAATGAAATGCCACATTTCAACGATGTGCATTTTACCTCATTCATTACACCTGTTGAAAATCTTTCTGATGAATTAAAGAATGCGGTTTCTCATTCAGACAAAGCCGTTAAAGAATTAATTGACTCGGATATAATTGTCATAGACGTACCCATGTACAACTTTTCTATTCCGTCTTCGCTCAAAGCGTGGATAGACCATATAGTGTGTAAGCTCCCCTGAAAAAAAGACTGTTAGAGAATAGAAAAATGATTGATAACTTTAACAGTATATTATGAAAGGGAAACGATTCAGACCGGAGCAGAT
>NZ_BAABGR010000034.1:0-3343 GCF_039541675.1 Sphingobacterium thermophilum
AGCCGATGGTACTGCCGTAACAGGTGGGAGAGTAGGTCGGTGCCTACCCTTATTAAACAAAGAAAAGCCTTATCCATATCGATAAGGCTTTTTTGTTTTAAGCTATCTATTCATAAGAGAAAATAAAAAGGAAGATAAACATATTATCTTCCTTTTTTAGCTTACTTATATTATCCATGAATATATTCTTTAGTTCCGTAGGATTTTATCAGCTCTCCTTCAAAATCAAGCCATTCTTTCCAACGTTTATCCACGTCTACGTCAATAGTATATTTGCGTGCGAAATTTAGAAAGGTAGTGTAGTGATTGGCTTCTGAGACCATCAAATCGTAATAAAACTTTTTGAGAAAATCATCTTTAATATTTTGACTTAACACTCTAAAGCGTTCACAGCTACGTGCTTCAATCATGGCTGCAAACAAAAGCCTGTCAATGAATGCCTGATTTCGGGAGCCGTCTTTCTTCGAGAATTTCAATAACTGATTGACGTAATCGTCTTTTCTCTCACGTCTTAAAGTATATCCTCTTTCTTTTATGATGTCGATGACCATCTTAAAATGCCCCAACTCTTCAATGGCTATAGCTGTAAGTTCATGCACTAACTCTTCATGTTCAGGATTTTGGGTGATGATGGTTATGGCATTCGATGCTGCTTTTTGTTCACACCAAGCGTGATCCGATAATATTTCTTCAAGGTTGGATTCTGCTATATTTGCCCATCGAGGGTCTGTCAATAATTTTAAGCCCAGCATAGATTTATGTTGTTTATGATATGATACAAAATTACGAAACTAATATTTAATTCCTTGTTGGAAGGTGAAACCTTAGCATTAAGGTTTATTTTTGTGCATATATCATCGGAGATGAAAATACTTTTTATAGGATTGGTATGGCCGGAGCCACAGTCGTCGGCAGCGGGGTGGCGTATATTGCAATTGGTAGAAGCTTTCACGCAGATAGGAGAGGTACATTTTGCATGTGCAGCAGCAAAAAGTAGATATTCCTTTCCTCTGGCAGAAAGAGGAATAAAAGAACATGCTATAGTGCTTAACGATGCTTCTTTCGATGCTTTTGTCGAAGGTTTACAACCCGATATAGTAGTATTTGACCGCTTTATGGTGGAAGAGCAGTACGGATGGAGGGTTGCTGAGAAATGTCCTAAGGCCTTACGCATACTTGACACCGAAGATTTGCATTTTCTACGGCTGGCACGTGAACAATCTTTTAAGAGAAAGACGGAATTAGATCTGCACACCTATGTAGCTAAAAGGGAACTGGCTTCCATCCTGCGTTCGGATATATCATTGATGATATCCAAATACGAGATACTGTTGCTAAAGGAGCAATTTCTCATTCCGGAGGAGAAGCTTTTTTATATTCCTTTTCAGGAGAAAAGGCTGGAAGACGACATACTCGCACATCTTCCTGCATTCGAAGAAAGGCAACACCTTGTATTTATAGGAAACTTCATGCACGAGCCTAACTTTCGTACAGTAGAAATCCTTAAAAGAGAAATATGGCCAAGGCTTAGCAAGGTGCTGACGAAGGCTGAACTACATATTTACGGAGCGTATGCCGGAGCAAAGGTCATGCAACTACATAATCCAAAGCAAAGATTTCATGTCAAAGGAAGGGCGGAAAAAGCTAGAGATACGCTAGCGCAATATAGAGTGCTTGTGGCTCCTATACCTTTCGGAGCTGGAGCTAAAGGCAAATTTGTTGATGCTATGGCTGTCGGCACTCCTTCCGTCACAACTCCTATAGGGGCTGAAGATATGTCTATAGACAACCTGTGGAGCGGATTTGTTGCCGAAGATTATGAAACTATGGTGCAGCGATGTGTTCAACTCTATTCGGATAAAGAAATTTGGCTGGAGAAACAGCGGCAGGGCATTAAACTCTTCAACCAGACCGTAGCGGACGACTCTTTTACCAAAGCCCTGGTATGTCTTTGTCGACAAAGGGTAGAAGATTTAGCAGATTACAGAAAGAAATATTTTCTCGGAGAGATATTGTTGTTACAGCAGCTCAACGCGACGAAATATATGTCTTTGTGGATAGAAGAGAAAAACAAAAGAGAGCACATCGAATGAATGTAAGTGACTAAGAGCTTCCTGCAGACCTATTATTATCGACAAATTGTTATATTTAAATGATTAAACTATAAATTATGAAAACGATAAAAGGTCCAGGTATTTTCTTAGCACAATTTATATCCGATCAAGAGCCCTTCAATAGTTTGGAAAATATAGCGCGATGGGCAAAGTCCTTAGGTTTTGTAGGTTTACAGATCCCGACAGGAGATCCCAAATATTTCGATCTTCAGAAAGCAGCAGAAAGTAAAACCTATGCGGATGAATATAAAGGCAAACTTCAAGAGTTGGGATTAGAGATTACGGAGCTTTCTACACACCTTCAAGGGCAGCTGGTGGCAGTACATCCGGCGTATGATAAGCTGTTTGACGCTTTTGCTCCGCAACAATATAGAAACAATCCCAAGGCGAGGACGGAATGGGCAACACAACAGCTCATCTATGCTGCCAAAGCGTCCCAGAATTTAGGGTTAAAGGCGCATGCCACCTTTAGTGGTGCGTTGATGTGGCAGTATTTTCATCCGTGGCCACAGCGTCCCGATGGCTTGGTAGATGAAGCGTTCTCGGAGCTTGCCCGACGTTGGATGCCGATTCTGAATGCTTTCGACGAGGCAGGAGTGGATGTGTGTTATGAAATCCATCCGGGAGAAGACCTCTTTGACGGAGTGACATACGAGATGTTCTTAGAAAAAGTCAACAACCATCCTCGCGCCTGTCTTCTTTATGATCCATCACATTTTGTACTGCAGCAGCTGGATTACATCCAATACATAGATTTCTATCACGAGCGCATTAAAGCATTCCACGTGAAAGATGCCGAATTTAATCCTTCTGGAAAGCAAGGAACTTTTGGAGGCTATCAGTCCTGGCTTAACAGGGCAGGAAGGTATCGCTCTCCGGGTGACGGCCAGGTGGACTTCAAAACCATCTTTAGTAAGCTGACACAATACGGTTATGATGGTTGGGCCGTGATGGAATGGGAATGTTGTATCAAGAATCAGATTGACGGAGCTACCGAAGGCGCTCAATTTATCAAGGACCACATCATTCGTGTGACAGATAAGGCTTTCGATGATTTTGCTGCTACAGGTGCTGACGACAAGTTTAACCGAGAAATATTAGGTTTGTAAACCTAAAAAGTCCTGCAGAACTAGACATGCCCCAAAAAGTTAGACACTTATTTGGGGCATTTTTATGAGTAAAAAACAGAAGTATAATTTCAATTTTAAGTTACGTCTAGTAACCACTAT